>JAIPCU010000165.1 GCA_021738045.1 Candidatus Methylopumilus sp.
CGTGCAACATTTGGGTGGCTAAAGATGGCAAGTTGATTGCCCCGTTAAAAGATAACTTGGTGCTTGAAGGCATTCGCTACGGCCTGCTGCAAGAGCTCACGACCGAGATGGGGATCCCGTTTGAGTTGCGTGTGGTCACGCAAGACGAGGTGAACAACGCCGACGAACTGATGATGTCGTCAGCAACGCGTGAAGTGTTGCCGATTGTTGAACTCGATGGCAAGCCTGTGGGACAAGGTAAGCCAGGCGGCGTCTACCAACGGCTGCGCGCGGCCTACGATGCGCGTATTGCCGCACTGGCCTAAGCACGAATCATTGACTCGCAGGGCGCCGGCGCTTACGCTGGCCCGACTATCCGACTATCCGGTCATCTTTGCTCTATGAACACATCGCAGTCTGAAGACGAATCGCTGATTGAGTACCCTTCGGACTTTCCGATCAAGGTGATGGGTAAGGCCGTGCCCAATTTAGTCGAAGAGCTCACAACAATCGTGCTTGAGTTCGATCCAAACTTTAATCCCGCAACGATCGAGCGTCGGCCCAGTAAGGCGGGCAACTATCTAGGCTTAACTTTTACGGTGCGAGCAACTTCGCGCCCGCAACTAGACGGCTTATATCGTGCCTTGCACGCGCACCCAGCGGTGTCGGTGGTGCTGTAGTGTGGCAACCGGTGATCCAGTGATTCGCACTTGGCCGCGACCAACCGAATATCAAGCGGTGTGGGCCGCCATGCAAGAGTTCACCAACAATCGTACTGCCACAACTCCAGATGAAATCTGGTTGGTTGAGCATTTGCCGGTGTACACCCAAGGCCAGGCGGGCAAGCCCGAACATCTGCTCAATCCGGGCAATATTCCCGTCATCAAAACTGACCGCGGTGGCCAGATCACCTATCACGGCCCTGGTCAGATCATGGCTTATGTGCTGGCCGATTTAAAGCGCTCTGGGCGTTATATCAAACAGCTGGTGTTCGAGCTTGAAGACTCTTTAATCGCCACGCTGGCGCTTTATGGTGTCGACCAAGCCTGCCGTAAGCCGGGCGCCCCAGGGGTGTACGTGCCGGGCAAGCACGATTTAGCCAAAATCGCGGCCCTAGGGATCAAAGTGAAGCAGGGCTGCACGTACCACGGCTTGGCACTGAATCTTGATTTGGATTTGGCCCCCTTTGAAGGTATCAACCCCTGTGGCTATGCCGGTTTGCAGACTGTCAGCATGGCAAGTTGTGGCGTTCAAGCCCAGTGGGATGACGTTGCGCAAGCTTTGGCTCAGCAAATCATCAAACGTTGCGGCTTACAGACGGGCGATCGTTAGCGTGATGTGGTCATCTGCTAGAAAACGCCTTTGAGCAGTTAAAATACATTCCTAACGCTTAGGACAATACCGTGACGTACGACGCAACGCAGAAACAGAAGGCACAAGACAAAGTTTCACGCATCCCCATTAAGGTGGTTGCGGCCGAACGCCTGAAAAAGCCTGAATGGATTCGTGTGAAAGCCGCGCCAGCGGGCTCACGGTTTTATGACATTAAGCGAATTTTGCGTGAGCACAACCTGCACACGGTTTGCGAAGAGGCGTCGTGCCCCAACATTGGCGAATGCTTCGGTAAAGGCACAGCCACTTTCATGATCATGGGCGACAAGTGCACCCGTCGTTGCCCGTTTTGTGATGTTGGCCATGGTCGTCCTGATCCGCTTGATGTGGATGAACCTATGAACTTGGCGCGCACGATTGCCGCGCTTAAGTTGACCTACGTTGTGATCACCTCGGTTGACCGGGATGACTTACGTGATGGTGGCGCGGCCCATTTTGTTGAATGTATTCAAAAGGTGCGTGAGTTGTCACCCGTGACCCGTATCGAGGTCTTGGTGCCTGATTTCAGAGGGCGGCTTGACCGCGCGCTTGAAATTTTAGATGGTGGCCCGCCTGATGTGATGAACCATAATTTGGAAACCGTGCCACGCTTGTACAAGCAGGCGCGCCCTGGTTCAGACTATTCGCATTCGTTAAAGCTATTGCAAGAGTTTAAAAAACGCCATCCTGGCACGCCGACCAAATCGGGGTTGATGCTTGGCTTGGGCGAGACCGACGACGAAATCCTTCAAGTGATGCGCGACATGCGCGCGCATGACGTTGAGATGTTGACGATCGGCCAGTATCTGCAGCCCTCGCAGCACCACTTGCCAGTACTGCGCTACGTGCACCCTGATACCTTCAAAATGTTCGAACGCGAAGCCTATGCCATGGGCTTTAACCACGCCGCAGTCGGGGCAATGGTCAGATCGTCGTACCATGCAGACGAACAGGCACACGCTGCTGGCGTGAGTTGACCCAGCGCTAAAAATAAACCTGTAGGTAATTATTTGTTTTCAATAATTAACCTATGGGTTATCTGAAACTTTCGCAGTTTAGAAACTCGCCTCGCGGTTTGACTTCCATGGGGCGTGGCTGCTTGCGCCTCATGAACGAGCGATTATCCAAGGATTGAGCTTTATATTTACATAAGAAACTTTTTTATATGTTAATATTTATACGTTAAAAAAATGTTTATTAACATATGGTTAAATTATATAAAAAGTTAAAATTCAAAAAAGTTTATTATAGAAAATGAAAAAATGGGACTTTTACGGTCGCCACGACACGCTGAGTACGCTCGATAGCCTGATCCACAAGCAACGGTGGTTTTTTTGTCGTATTCAAGGGCGCCGTCGTATTGGCAAGACCACGCTGCTCAAAGAGTTGATGAAATCGGATCCAAGCCTGGCTGGGCGGATGATTTACATGCAAGTGCCCAATTCAGATGAGCGCGATGTGGCGGCTAGTTTTAGGCGTGCACTGAAGGATAGCGGCAGCGACGCTGCTGTGCTCTTGGCTGCCTCGGTTGATGACTTTGCCTCAATGGCAAGGGCAATTGGCGCGTTATGCCGCCAAGGCATGGTGCTGATCCTTGACGAATTTCAGTACTTCACAAGTGCAAAGATGCAGGCTTTTAACTCTCACTTACAAGCGCAAGTCGATCAATTAAAAGACACGAACAGCGGTGGCTTGTTTGTGTTGGGTTCTTTGCAATCTGAAATGAACGCCTTGCTCAATGATGCCGCCGCACCGCTCTATGGTCGCCTGACGGCCTCGATTGATCTGAAGCATTGGGATTTTGAGGATTTGACGACGCTTTACTCGGCGCATGGGATTCATAGCCCGACCCAGTGGCTGACCTTATGGAGCTTCTTTGAGGGGGTTCCAAAGTTTTATCGTGATGCCTTTGAGCAAGACCTATTCAGCGTGCCTGCTGAAAACTTTGGCGCAGAGCTGTTGACACGGCTGTTTCTTAAAGAGGGCAGTCCGCTCGCAGAAGAGGCCCACACCTCATTTCTGCGTGAAGTGCGTGGAAAAATGATGGCAATTTTGAACTACCTGTCTGAACATCCCGGCTGCGTGCACGGCGAACTGATCGCTGCGTTAAATAAAGACGACGACACTTCGCCGATGGGCACTTACATTGCGCGCCTTGTTGAAAGCTATCGAATCGTTGATAAGAGATGGCCAGTGTTTTCAGACAGCAAAAGCCGCAATGCAAGGTATTACATCACCGATAACTTTCTTCAAGGTTGGCTCTCTGTCGTTAAACCTGCCCGTGATGCGGCCCGCCTGCGGCCCATACAACAGGTGCTGCAGCTGGCGAAGCCCAGAACGTGCATCCACGAAGGCGGCGCTTTTGAGAAGTGGATACGGCAACTACATATCGAATGTTCGCGTAAGGGCAAGGGCGATTTTGCTCTAACCGACATCAATCTCGGCTTTTGGAATCACCCGCGCGATGTGGCTAAAACTATTGAAATTGATCTAGTCGCCATTAATAGCGACGACAAGCGTGTGCGCTTTGGCTCTTGCAAGCGAAACGCGCGGGCGCACGACAATCTGTCATTGGCAAAATTTGAGGCGCATATCCAGGCGTTTTTGGCCAGCAAAGAAGGTAAAAAGTTCGAAGGCTGGAAAACAGAAAAGGTACTGTTTTCGCCGGTCTTTTTAAATGACGAAAAACAGATGCTGAAGCAACGGGGCTTTGCGTGTCTTGATCTGCCAGCCTACGCCAGCTTGTTTTAGCTCTTGGTGCACAGCGCTTGCGAGTCAGCGGCGCCCCTGAGTTCAATCCCTGAGCGTAATCCACCGGCGCACTCCACGCGCACACTCCCTGCGCGGCGGCCTCATGCGCAATCCAACGAAACAAACGGTTAGAATCAACGACAGGTGGCTGTAAACGAAGAAACACCAACCGTCAACACCACGCAACATGACAAAAGAGCGCAGCTAAAAGCGCCATCCGTCAGGAGACAAAAGTGATGAAAAGCAATCGACTGCTAGCCTTACTCGTTGCCGCGGGCGCTACCTGTTTGGCATTACCGCAGCCCAGCCTCGCGCAAGACTATCCCAATAAGTCCATCAGACTCGTTATTCCGTATCCCCCAGGGGGCGGCACTGATTTTGTGGGTCGTGTGGTGGGCACTAAAGTGGCCGAACTGACCAAGTGGACTGTCATCCTAGAAAACCGACCCGGCGCGGGCGGTAATCTTGCCGCCGAGGCAGTCGCAAAAAGTGCGCCTGATGGCTACACCTTATTGTTGGCGCAAACCGATAGCGTGATGGTGAGCCCTTGGCTAAACCCAAGCGTGGGCTACGACACTCTTAAAAGCTTTACGCCGGTCGTTCACTTGACGATCACGCCTGGTGCAATTGTGAGTTCCACGACCTCAACGATTCGCACACCAGCCGACATGATTGCCAAGGGCAAGACCACTGAAGGTTTGCGTTGGGCAACGGCCGGCGCGGGTACGTTTGGTGATTTGCTGGGCGAGCAATATAAAAAGGCTATGAACATCAATTTGGTGAACACCGCCTATAAGGGTGCAGCGCCTGCGCTCACCGATCTGATGGGTGGCCACGTTGACGTTGCCTTGCTATCGCTAGGTTCGGTATTGCCACAAGTCAAAACGGGCAAGTTGCATGCGGTGGCTGTGACCGCCGCAACACGCGCCAACCTGTTGCCGAACACACCAACACTTGCAGAGTCGGGTGCGACTGGTATGGATGGCAGTATTTGGGTCGGGATTTTTGTGCCAGTCGGCACACCGATGCCTATTGTGCAAAAGTTAAATGCTGAATTTAACCGAGCGCTACAGCAATCCGACGTGAAAGAAAAAATCGTGTCTGTCGGTGTAGATGTGGTGGGTGGCTCAGTTGAAACTTATACAGAGTTTGTCAAAACCGATTTTGCACGTTGGGGCAAAATCGTCAAAGACTCTGGCATCAAGTTGCAATAGTTCAAAAAAGGCAACACCCCGTTATGCAGCTGCAAGGAATCCGTGTCATCGATTTAACCCGTATCGTGTCGGGCCCGTTTTGCACGATGTTTTTGGCCGATATGGGTGCCGAGGTCATTAAGATCGAAACGCCTGGCAAAGGCGACCCGGTGCGTAAGCAGGGTGAGTCACCAAACGGGTTCTCGTATTACTTTGCCACCTTTAACCGCAACAAGCGTTCGCTAGCCCTTGATTTGCGCAGTGAAGAGGGCAAAGACATCTTGCGTAAGTTATTGGCCACTGCCGATGTGGTGGTGAATAACTTTAGGCCTGGCGTGATGGATACGATGGGTTTTGGGCGTGAGGCGTTGCGCCAGATCAAACCCGATTTAGTCAGCTGTAATCTGACCGGTTTTGGTTTGGACGGCCCGTATGCTGAGCGGCCGTCTTTTGACTTTATCGCGCAGGCCATGAGCGGCTTTATGAGTGTGAATGGGGATGAAGGCGAACCCCCAATGCGCGCCGCACCGCCGATCTCGGATTTGTTGTCAGGCATGTATGCCGCGATGGGGATTATGGCCGCTTTGCTGCGCCGTGAGCGCACCGGGCAGGGCGAAGAGGTCACGACTTCACTGACCGACAGCATGACTAGCGTGATGTCGTTTTTGGCATCAAACTATTTTGCAACGGGTAAGCTGCCTGCGCGTACTGGTAACGATAATGCGCTGGTATCGCCCTATGGGATGTTTGAGGCGGCGGATGGGCAGGTGGCGCTGGCGCCCAGCAATGACGGTGTGTATGCAAAGTTGTTAACCGTATTGGGGCTAGATCACTTACGCGAGCGCCCCGAGTTTTTAAACAATAAGTTGAGATTTCAAAACCGCAAACAGATCAATGCCGAGATCAATGTCAAAATTGGTGAAAAGCCAATCGCGCATTGGATCGAGGTGTTGAATCAGGCGGGCGTGCCTTGTGGCCGGGTGTTAAACGTGCAAGAGGCTTTTGATGATCCGCAGACCCAGCATCAGCAGATGCGGCTGACGATTCAACATCCGGATCACGGCCGCTTGGATGTGCTGGGGTTTCCGATTAAATTTACCGATGATCCGTGCAAAATGTATCGGCCGCCGCCAAATCTAGGTGGGGATAATGTGGGGGTGTTGACCGAGCTTGGTCTGACGAATGACGCGATCGACGCCTTGAAAGCGAAGGGCGTGATCTAATTCAAAGTCGCTAGAATGACAGTGAGGGTGTCGCGGCTGCCCCTAAGGCATTAAGATAGTTCAGGTTAAAGACAAAGTATTCATTGATTGACTAAAAACATACGAGGCATTTTATGAGCGCAACAGGTTCACGTTTTGTCACCATTACCGAAGTCGGTACGCGTGATGGTTTTCAGGCTGAGAAAGAGCAGATCAGCGTTGCTGATAAGGTCGCTGTCATCGACGCGTTAATCGACGCTGGCTTGCGCAGCGTTGAAGCCACATCGTTTGTATCGCCACGCGCTTTGCCGCAGTTGGCCGACGCCGCTGATGTCATGGCACAAGTGCAGCG
>JAIPCU010000166.1 GCA_021738045.1 Candidatus Methylopumilus sp.
GCGCAACATCTTACGGCGCTGTGAGAAGGCGCGCAGCACCACCGCCGCAAACAAAGACTCATCAACAGCACGCGCACGCGTATGCGGCAGAGGCACCATACGTACGATTGACGATGTCACCCGTGGCGCAGGATCAAACGCCTCGGGCGCGACATCAAAGATTTTTTCAATGGCGTAACGGTACTGCAACATCACCGATAGGCGACTGTAATCGCCCGAGCCGGGCGCGGCAACCATGCGATCTACCACTTCTCGCTGAAGCATAAAATGCTGATCGGTAATCTGATCTGCGTACTCGACCAAGGTAAACAGCAATGGACTTGAAATGTTGTAGGGTAAGTTTCCTACAATGCGTAAGTTGCCACCAAATTGAGAGAAGTCAACGTTCAGTACATCGGCCTGCACAATAGGCAACCGGGTTTCAGAAAACCGCTGACGCAATCTTGAAGCCAAATCGCGATCGAGCTCGATGACGGTCAGCGAACTGAGCTTATCAAGAAGTGGTGCGGTCAACGCGCCTAACCCGGGCCCGATTTCGATCATACGATCTTCACGAGCCGGGCCAATCGCCCGCACGATTGCCTCAATCACTCCCAGATCAACTAAGAAATTCTGACCAAACCGCTTTCGCGCCTGATGCGCTCGCACGTGCTAGTCCTTAGCCTGTCGTTGACTTTTCTCTAGGCGATTGTCGATATATGACTGATTGCGCAAATGCTGCAACCACGACTCAAAGGACGCCTCTGAGCGCTGCGCGAAGAGACGTTGACGAACCTGATTGCGTTGAAACTGCTCTGCCATATCTTGAGTGCGTCGCTCGTCAACCACAATCAAATGCCAGCCAAAAGACGTTTGCACTGGCTCACTGACCTCGCCAATCTTCAGTTTCTTCATGGCTTGTTCGAACGGCGGCACCGTCTCGCCTGGATTGAGCCAACCTAGGCCGCCGCCTTGGGGGGCTGACGAATCATTTGAAAACCGCTTGGCCAAATCTGAAAAAGACTCTTGACCATTCACAATACGCTCGCGTACTTGATCCAATTTTTGTTTCGCGACGTCTGAAGGCACCGCTGCTGTGGTCTTGATCAAGATATGGCGCGCGCGCGTTTGCTCAACCATCATCGGCCCCTGCACCGCTGGCACGCCAGCACCTGGTTTAGGTGGCTCTGGTTGCGCGACCGGCTCAGGCGGCGGAGCACCGCCGGCACGACCAAGCACTTTAAGGATATGAAAGCCGTTACCACTTTTGATGATGTTACTAATCTGCCCATCGCCAACTCCGGCTACGGCCTTCAAAAACAAATCGGGCCAGTCTGCCACCAACCGCCCGCCCATGTCTCCACCACGGCTTGCCTCGGGCCCATCAGAGCTTGCCTTGGCAACCGCCTCAAAACTTTCGCCTTTACGTAAACGGGCCAACAGTGCTTGCGCTTTAGCACGTAAGACTTTGACTTCATCCTCACTTGAATCTTCTGGCACACGCACCAAAATTTGTGCAATTCCCATGACCGGCGGCTGTATGGGTGCCGCTTTGGGTTTAGGCGGAGGCGGCGGTGGGGCTGTGACCACTTTTACAGGCGCAGTCGACAGCAAGCCGCCTGACTGGCGAGCTTTTTGTTCGCGCAAAAACGCATCGACTTCGGCGTCTGTGATCAGAATGGTGCTGTCCACGACACGTTGGCGCAGTCGATCTACCAACACTTCGCGCCTGATCATCGCGTTGTAGTCAGCCCACGGAACCCCAGCACCTTCAATTTGCGAACGCAACTGTGCAGCGGACATGTTGTTTCGCTGAGCGATTGCATCCAGTGCAGCTTTTAAAACCTGGTCCGTCACCTCAATATTGAGCCGCCTCGCCTCTTGCACTTGCAAGCGCTCGAGAATTAATCTTTGTAATAACTGAGATTGAAGGATTTCGTCGGGCGGAAGCTGAGCGCGCTGGCGCGTGAGGTCTGCCTTAATTTGCTGAGTACGAAGGTCAAGTTCTCGGCGCGTGATGACATCTTTATTCACCACTGCAACAATGGCATCGGCTTCTTGGGTAGAGCTTGCAGGAGTTGCCCGTTGCGGTGCACTGGCATTCGGCCGAGTGCTACCTAAATTATTGATTTGCGTTTGAGCCGCAAGGGGCATCACAGCGACGCACCCGAACAGCGCGCAAAGCAAAGCCTGAGGAAAGCATCTTACGCCAAACATTATTCGTACCTTTCAAATTTACTGACATTGGGCACCGCTGGGGTGACCGCTTCATAACCAGGGATCGCTCGGCCAATGATTCCCATCGGATTTTGACCCAGATTACCAATGCCCCCAAGCTCTAGCTGAAAAAACGCAGCTGTATTGGTTTGATCGGCATTGACAACATAACGTTGAAATACAAAACGGCCAGACCAACAACAGTCGCCCTTGTATTCGACGCCAAGCACACCCTGTGTCACTTTAGGCATCGAGACCATGACTGTTGGGTCAATGATGCTCTGAGCGTTAACACGATTAAACGAATAGTCGACGCGACCGACTGAGTACCATTTTTTTGCCAACGGCCATTGAAACGAACCACTGATCTGATTTTGGCCCTGAGCCTGGTAAAGCGCCAGAGACGGCGGGTTGATCTGATATCTGTACGACAAAGACATCATCGCCAAACGTTGGGGGCGCCAGCGTGCCACAACCTGCGCACGATCCCATTGACTTAAGTACGGGTCGTACTGAAAGGTCGCAGAGGTATTGATTTTATCGGTTAGCGCAGCACTCGTACCGATTAAAAATTCAGATTTTGTGTTGGTACGTGGTACCTCGAAGGGCAAGGTCACCATCTGATCTTCAAAGTAGTAACGCTGGGCCACGCCAAAACTAAAACGCTCAAACCCGGTCTCTTGATCCATCCAACGCGTTGTCAACGCAAGCGTAGTCTGATTAGCGTTAGCAATACGATCCCAACCGCCCGCATAAATGTTTTCTTGAAACGCCTGCGAGAAATTGAAGTCAGCCAGAGTGGTGTCGTAAACCGGAAACTGCGACTGATCACGATAAGGTACCTTCAAATAGTAAGCCCGTGGCTCAAGCGTCTGAACCGCAGGTTTGCCAAAGAAGGTCGTATCACGATCAAAGGTCATCCCAGAGTCGAGCGACAAAATAGGCAAGACTCGCGAGTTTGAATCTTGCCCGTAGCCGTACCATTTTTCAAGGCCGTACCAGTCGGTTTGATACTGAGTCGCGCTAACAGCGATTTTGGGTGTGATGTACCAGCCAGGTCTGACGATCGGATAAGAAATGGACGAGTAAGACGAGGCACGCGAGCCGTCTGGCTTGTAGCGTAGGCTGCCAGCGGGGCCATAAGGAAAACGCTGATCAAGAGGCATCTCAAAACGGGTGACCGTATTTTGAGACTGAATATCAAAGCCACCCAAGTCAAATCGCGCACCATTCATGGTGAGCTCGGGGACTTTGCTATAAATCGGCGCGACAGCAGTGCCCTTGGGGCGCAAGGTTTGATAGGTTTGTACCTGCACGCTAGATTGCCAAAACTCATTGGCCCAGCCAGCACCAGCCTGACGCGGCAAATAGGTGGTGGTCGACTGGTTGATCGCCATCGTTGCAAAATCGTTAAAGTAATTATCGTCAGAAACGCCGCTGACGTTATAGCCCGTAAAAAACCCAGCGCCTAAACTCTGCATATGATTGGCGGTATACAGCCAACGGTCAGTACCAGTTTGCAAATCGCGGTTCAAGTAAGTGCCCGCCATCATACCCGCGTACTTTTCACCCATATAACGAAATTCATCGCCGAGTTGCAAGCCACGTTTTGACATCGCGCGCACTTGCGCAGTCATGTCCATATTGGGGGCAATGTTGAAGTAGTAGGGCTGCGTGTAGTCAATACCGGTGTTGCTGGTCGTGCCAAAGGTTGGCAGCAACAAGCCAGATTTACGCTCTTTTTTGATCGGAAACGTCAGGTAAGGCGAAGCCAGGATCGGGAAGTTTTTAAAGTACAAGACGCCGTTTTTGGCCACACCTTCGTTGGCCGTAAAGTCGAGGTCAAGTTTTTCGGTTTCGATGTACCAGGAGGGCTGCGGACATGGACAGCCGCTATAGGTCACATCCGTCAGGCTCATTTGATTTTTGTTATACACATCAGCCCAAGAGCCCACACCAGCGCCGCCGTTATCAATCCAAAAGTTTGGCTGATCTATCGTGGCCGTGCCATCGTCTGACTTATACAAAATACCCGTACCGCCAATCACGTTGCCATCACGGATCAGGCGCGCATTGATTTGGGCATCCATCACGCCCGTACCCTTGTTGTAATCAATGATGTTGGCTTTCAAGACAGCGTCTTGGCGCCGAACCGCGGCCTGACCTTGCATGCTCAGGTTATTTTTGCCATCGCCCTGCATTTGGGCTGCCTCAATAAACATCGGCATGGTCTTTTCGGACGGCGCACTGCGTTCAAGGCGAGGCGAGACCCGCAAACCCGGCACGAGTACGCCGTCGGCGTTTGGCACCACGCGGGGGCTTGGCACCATGCGGGTGTTTGGCGAAGCAGTGCCCGGCGTCTGCGCAGTGGCGACACTCAAACACGACAGAAACAAAAGCCAACCAAAGATACGCACGTTCGAAAAAATCACCTGAATCGCAACAGCATGAGGCAAGCGTGCCCGAGCACCATTTTAAGTAAAAGGCACCGACAGCCAGTATTATAGAGAAGAGGAGCGTATTTGCCTCAGATTTGCCCAAGGTTTAGGGTCAATCTCCGCCATCTTTTAACCAACGACTGATTCATGACCCTGCCAACAGCCCCCTCAGATCCAAGAATGTCTTTATTGCTCAATTGGTTAGCAACTCTTGACCCGAATATTGGCCTACAAATAGAGTCTCTCGCTCCCGCCTCTAGTGATGCAAGTTTCAGACGTTATTTCAGAATTCAGGCGCATTTGGGTACGTTGGTCGTCATGGATGCCCCTCCTCCCCAAGAAAACTGCCGCCCTTTCGTTGATATCGCGGCCCGTTTGGCCAACGTTAAGCTCAACGTACCCGAAATCCGGGCGCAGGATCTCGAACAGGGATTTTTACTGCTGTCTGACTTGGGCCCCACAACCTATTACGCCAAAATCCAGCAAGGCCTGACCGAGGCCGAGCTACAACCCCTTTATCGCGACGCACTGGTAGCGTTAGTCCAGCTTCAGACTGCTAACCATGCCGGGCTACCGGCCTATGACGCCAAGCGCCTGAAAGACGAACTCGGGCTATTTATCGAGTGGTATGTCACCGTGCATTGCAAGACTCAACTTGAGCCGGCCGTGTTGGCACAATTGGATCAAGTGTTTGACTTATTGGTGACTCACAACGCCGCTCAGCCTATTGTCCTAGTCCACCGTGATTTTCACTCGCCTAACTTGATGCTCAGTGAAGGTGGCCAACATGGCGTCAACCCCGGCGTCCTTGATTTTCAGGACGCGGTTGCAGGGCCGATCACTTATGACCTGGCCTCATTGGTGGTCGACGCTCGCACCACTTGGGAAGAACCTCAGCAAATTGACTGGGCAATCCGTTACTGGGAGCTTGCCCGCAAACAAGGTTTGCCAGTGCCAACTGATTTTGCAGATTTTCATCGGGATTATGAGTGGATGGGGCTGCAGCGTAACCTGCGTATCTTGGGCGTCTTCGCTCGACTCAATCACCGCGACGGAAAAGCCGCCTATTTGGCACACATTCCACGCGTGAACCAGTATGTGCGGCAAGTCGCAGCGCGGTACCTCGCGTTCAAGCCTTTGCTGCGCGTGCTCGATCAGTTAGATCAGGTACAAACCAAAGTCGGGTACACCTTCTAATGCGCGCGATGATTTTGGCCGCAGGCCGTGGCGAACGCATGCGTCCACTGACCGATCACATGCCTAAACCATTAATTCCGGTCGCCGGAAAACCTTTGATCCAGTGGCATCTTGAAAAACTCGCACGCGCGGGCATTTCTGAGGTCGTGATCAACCATGCCTGGCTAGGCAGCATGATCGAGCAGGCGCTCGGTTCGGGCCAACAATTCGGGCTGAACATTCGCTACTCGCCAGAGCCTCACGCGCTTGAAACCGCGGGTGGAATCGCCACAGCGTTACCCCTTCTAGGCAAGGAACCTTTTTTAGTGCTAAATGGTGATGTCTGGTGCGACTGGGATATTGCCCTAGCAAAGCACTTCGCTAGTGAGCTAAAATCACGTTTATGCTTAGCCTGGCTCTTGATGGTACCAAACCCCGTGCAACATCCTACGGGCGATTTTTTACTAGAAAGTGATGGGCTCTTGCACGATGAGGTAGCACGTAATGCCAATGCCGTACGGCACACTTTTGCAGGTATCGGGGTCTATCAACCCGAGCTTTTTGAACACACTCCTGCGCACCGACCCGCCAAATTGGCTCCGCTTTTGCGGCAAGCCATGAAAAATAATCAGGTGTGCGGAACTCTTCATCAGTCAGAATGGATTGATGTTGGCACACCAGAACGTCTCGCTGCACTCGAAGTTAAAATAGCATCAATCCACTACGAAAATTAGTGTTGTTTGAAGGATAGTATGGTGATTCGCATGCAACCGAAGCGGGCAATTTTTAAACCCGCCCCCTATGACACGCGTCGGCGCGCGCGCAGAATGCCGAGCTGGCTCATTCTATTGTTACTCGGGGTGCTCGCCGGAGGAAGTGGCATGCTAGTTTTACAAACTAGTTATGGCCCTAAACATCTCACAAGTGCCGACGCGCAAAAGCTCACTGAAGAAGTCAA
>JAIPCU010000015.1 GCA_021738045.1 Candidatus Methylopumilus sp.
TGCAGGAATTTTTCTCACGCATGCCGCACAAGACTCAAAAGGTAACGCGAATCCGCTTGCTGGAATGATTAGCCGCACGCTCGCCAGTGGTAAATCGCAAACCGGAAGATTTCTGAAAAGCTTTTTACTCAACGGCTTCAATATGGCAGGCCCGCAGCGCGTCTTTGATGGCATGCACGTATTTGTTTCAGGATCTGGACTCTTGCCTATTATGCAGACAGGCAGCGGCCCCACCTCTAGTGGAAACGGCACACCTAACTTTACCAATCCCGAATTGCCTGGCGTGCACGATGGCCTGTTAACGATCGGTGAGATCACTGCTCAGGTTGTCGCTCGAGGTGAGGTGGCACCGAAGATGATGCTCATCACGACCTCCACCGACTATTACTCACTACGCGCCTCGTTAGGGCGCACGGGCGCAGAGGGTCAAACCGATCAAGCGCTGCCAGCGAACGTCCGGATGTACGACATCGCGAGTTCATCGCATGTACTGATCCCTCTCAAACCGCCTCACTGCACCCTGTTGCCAGGCTCGCTCGACTGGACACCCGTCTCACGCGCTACCTTCTTGCGCCTAGACCAGTGGGTGGGTTCAAACGCCCCACCGCCAGCCACTCAACTGATGCCCCTTGAGCGCGCCTCAGCGACTCCAGCGACGCTAAAGGCACCAAACAATCTACCCAACGCCGTGATACAGGTTCCCAAACTCGATGCAGATGGCAACGCCTTAGGCGGCGTGCGGCTCCCAGACTTGGTGGCGCCTTTGGGCACCCACGGCGGGCAAAACGCCCCTGAGACACGCTGCAGCTTGATGGGCTCTTACATACCTTTCGCAAAGGATGCGAACCAACGCGCTGCGACCAATGACTTGAGGCTATCAGTCGCCGAGCGTTATAAAAATCGCGATGATTACGTCAATCGCATTCGGGTTGCTGCGTTCAACCTGCTCGAAAGTGGTTTTCTCTTGCAAGACGATGCCGCAGTGATCGTTCAAGCGGCAGCCGCAACCCGAGCCTTTGGTGAGCTCAAGCCTAACCCCAATGCTCGCTGAACGGGTCCTGGAGTCAGTTCATGCGCACTGTTCCTTGGGGCGCTGGAAACGCCGTATTTTGGGCGCTTTAAGACACCTCGAAACATTACGCCAACCTGACAAAACCACACCTCTAAACTTTCTGATGTTAGGGAATAACCCTAGGTCATTCAACAGTGCAGAGAACTATACTTAGTGGTCATATTTTTAAATGTCATCGGTTCATTTATTCCAGTGAGGAGACCTTCATGAGTGCAATCAAGCCAGCAGTTAATGCGGTAAAAGCTCGCCGTAAATTTCTAACCGGCGCCACCGCAGCCGGTGCAGGCATGGCCACCTTGGGTTTCCCCATGGTGTCAAATGCCCAGACCGTGAATTTTCGTTTCCAGTCAACCTGGCCTGCGAAAGATATTTTTCACGAATACGCGCTCGACTATGCAAACAAAGTGAATTCGATGTCTGGCGGACGTCTCAAAATTGACGTGCTGCCGAGCGGCTCTGTCGTGGGCGCCTTCAATTTGCTCGACGCAGTTTCAAGCGGCACGCTTGACGGCGGCCATGGTGTCTTGGCCTACTGGTATGGCAAGAGCCCAGCCTTGGCGCTTTGGGGTTCAGGTCCTGCCTTTGGTATGGATCCAAATATGCTGATCGCTTGGCATCAATACGGCGGCGGCAAACAGTTGCTTGAAAAAATCTATGCAAACTTAAAGATGGACGTTGTGTCGTATGTTTACGGCCCAATGCCAACTCAGCCACTTGGCTGGTTTAAAAAGCCAATTACCAAGACCGAGGATTTTAAAGGCCTTAAGTTCCGCACTGTTGGTCTGTCGATTGAAATCTTTAATGCCATGGGCGCATCGGTTCAGGCGCTGCCTGGTGCAGATATCGTTCCAGCAATGGATCGCGGCGTGCTCGACGCAGCTGAGTTTAATAACGCTTCATCCGATCGCACCTTAGGTTTTGCTGACGTGTCAAAAGTCTGCATGTTGCAAAGTTTTCACCAGTGTTCAGAGCAGTTCGAAATCTTGTTTAACAAAAAGAAATTCGATGCCTTGCCCGCTGAATTGAGAGCAATTATTGGGGTGGCATCTGAAGCGGCTTCTGCCGAGATGTCTTGGAAAGCCGTTGATCGTTACTCGGCTGACTTCGTGAAACTG
Source organism: Candidatus Methylopumilus sp. (assembly GCA_021738045.1). Taxonomy (GTDB): domain Bacteria; phylum Pseudomonadota; class Gammaproteobacteria; order Burkholderiales; family Burkholderiaceae_B; genus Zwartia. The sequence continues at coordinate 2,188 of JAIPCU010000015.1, forward strand.
CAAACCGAAGACAAGGTACGTTTCTACCAGACTCCTAAGTCGATTCTTGAAGACCAGCTCAAAGCGTGGGATGTCATCATCGCCAAAAAATCAGCTGAAAATGCTGACTTCAAAACGGTGCTCGAATCACAACGCGAGTTTGCTCGCCGTGCAGGTCGGTGGCAGAACTTCACCAACGTTGATTACAAAATGGCCTACGACCATTACTTTGCACCCAAGAAGTCTTAAGCAAAATCGGTGTTAAACGATAATCCGGATAGTGATCTATCCGGATTATTTTTTGCCGTTAAAGAGTAGAGCCAAAGCAGATCATGGATTCAAAAAAAGATTTTAAAAAACTGATGCTCGTCGTTGATCAGATCAGTACGTTCGTTGGAAAGGGCTCAGGGTGGTTAATCATCCTGTTGATGGTGATGGTATGTATTGATGTATTTAGACGCTACGTACTCAATGCACCCTCAGCGTGGATCGGTGAACTATCCGTGATGTCGTATGGTGCCGTCATTATGTTGTCCGGTGCGTACACGCTTGCTCAAAATGGTCACGTCCGTGGCGATTTTTTATACGGCTCAATGAAGCCGCGCACGCAAGCCACTTTTGATTTGGTTTTGTACATTGTTTTCTTTCTCCCCGGTGTCACAGCGCTGTGCTACGCCGGTTACACCTTTGCGGCTGACTCATGGCGGATTGGCGAGCACACAACGCAAATCGCAAACGGGCCACCCGTCTATCACTTTAAGTCCTTGATTCCGATCGCCGGTGGCTTCTTGCTTCTGCAAGGCTTTATCGAAATGATTCGTTGCGTCATTTGTCTGAATACCGGCGAATGGCCAGCGCGCTTGAAAGACGCCGAAGAGATTGATGTGGTCGAACAGCAACTGCAAGCGTCAACCTATGTTGATGAAGAATCAAAAAATATGGCCATTGCTCGTGCCAAGACGATTGATGAAGAGGCTCACCATCGCATTGGTGGCCTGAAAGGAGAAAAGTCATGAGCGATCCGTATCTTGGCCTCTTAATGCTCTGTCTGATCGTTGTGGTGATTATGTTGGGCTTCCCAACTGCCTTTACCCTCATGGGTTTGGGCATGGCCTTTGGTTTTTTTGCCTTTTACGACCCAAGCGACGTTTGGACAAACAATAAAATTTTCACGCTGATGGTTCAACGTACTTACGGGGGGATGACGAACGACACGTTATTGTCAATCCCACTCTTTGTGCTGATGGGCTACGTCATGGAACGGGGCGCCCTGGTCGACAAAATGTTTCATAGCGTGCAGCTCGCGTTTCGAGGTATGCCAGCCTCGCTAGCGGTTGCGACCTTGGTGATTTGCACGTTCTGGGGAATTGCCAGTGGTCTGGTGGGTGCGGTGGTGGTGCTGATGGGCGTGATTGCGCTTAAGCCGATGCTCAACGCTGGCTACGATATTCGTCTGGCCAGCGGCGTGATTACTGCCGGCGGCACACTTGGGATTTTGATCCCTCCCTCTGTGATGATTATTGTGTACGCAGCAGTCGCCGGCCAATCGGTCGTCAAACTCTACGCTGCAGCAATGCTGCCAGGGTTTTTTCTGGCGCTACTGTACTTAGTCTATGTGATTGGCTGGGCACTAATTGACCCAAAAATTGCGCCTAAGCTGCCTCCTGAAATGCTGAAGGTACCGATCCCTGCCTCGGTAGCTTTTTTGCGCGACCACTATTCAACGAACTTTGTAGTGGCAACAATCAAAGCGGCCTTTGCACCTAGCCCGTTATTGAACGCTCCTGAAGGTACGCGTATTACCTACGGTCGAGTGATCAAAAATTTGATTTCAGCGCTCTTCCCGTTAATCATGACTGTCGCACTGATCGCTGGCACTTGGTGGTATGTCGTCATACATCCCAAGGCCCAGTTCGACCAAGCGCAGGCCATACTTGTTTTATCTAAGCCGTTGCCTGGCCCGACCACCTCAGCCCCAGCCAAGCCGCAAGAAGAAACGTTAGTCGAAATCGGTGCTGAGACCACTTCAAGCTCACGCTCTTCAAGTAACAGTGGTGGTGGTCTGATTGCGTTGGATGCGGATCCCGATAATGCTGATAGCCAAAAACCAGATGTCTACACGCCCCCTTCGAACAGTTTCTACTGGTATTTTGGAGTCACGAGCTTTTTGACCCTGTTGCTACTAATTAACTATTACCGCAAGTTAAGAGACGAGCAATTTGAAATTCTCAAGCTTCTCGTCGAGTCAGTGATGCCTTTGGGTATTTTGACGGTCGTGGTGCTTGCAGTGATTTTGCTCGGCATCACGACGGCAACTGAATCAGCGGCCATCGGTGCGGCGGGGGCGTTCTTGCTAGCCTGGTCCTCGGGGTCGTTTACCTTTGAACGCATGAAGCAAGCCGTATTCTTGACCACAAAAACGACCTCAATGGTCTGCTGGTTATTTGTTGGCTCGGCCTTGTTTTCAGCAGTGTTTGCGATTTTGGGTGGCCAACAGATCATCGAGAGCTGGGTGTTAGGGATGAACCTATCGCCGTTGCAATTTATGCTGCTCTCGCAGGCCTTGATCTTTGTTCTCGGTTGGCCGCTTGAGTGGACCGAAATCATTGTGATTTTTGTGCCAATCTTTTTGCCCATGCTGTCCCACTTTAATATCGATCCGATCCTCTGGGGCACACTGGTCTTTGTAAACTTGCAAGCCGCATTCTTGTCACCGCCGGTCGCGATGTCAGCGTTCTATCTCAAAGGGGTTGCGCCCCCGCATGTCACGCTGAATCAGATTTTTGCAGGCATGATGCCTTATATGTTTATCGTGATTATTTGCATGGCAATCATGTACGCATGGCCCGGCATGGCGCTGTGGCTCCCTAAATATCTTTATGGTGGTGGTTAAAACCAATATGTCAGCAGAAGCCAAACTCAAAGAACTGGGGCTGCAATTGCCCACGCCCCCTGTGCCCGTCGCAAGCTATGTGCCTTGGCGCAGAGCCGGGCAATTGCTTTATCTCTCAGGCCAAGGGCCGCGTGATGACGCTGGCAACATCAGCGTCGGGCGCTTAGGTCGCGACTGCTCAGTCGAACGCGGCTACGCCGACGCGCGGCGCGTAGGGTTGCAACTTTTAGCCACAATACGCGCAGCAGTTGGTTCACTCGATCATGTCGAAGCAGTCGTCAAACTGTTGGGCATGGTCAACGCCGAGCCCGACTTTGGCGAGCAGCCCCAAGTGATTAACGGCTGTTCTGATGTGCTGATCGAGGTGCTGGGTGAGCGCGGTAAACATGCCCGCTCAGCGGTTGGCATGGGTTCACTACCAAATGCAATGACCGTTGAGGTTGAGGTGATTGTTTTAATAAAAGACGGGTTCTAAACCTGCAAGCGCACCGCAGGTGGTGCGCTTGTGATCCTCAACGACAGGAGCCACTCGCCTACTCGGCGAGCTGCTCGTTAGCCGCAGTGCGAATGCTTGCCAAACAGCTGCTCAAGAAACTCGACGTACTTTGGCTGGTTTTTTACGATGAGCTTGCAATTAAAAGGCTCTTGCTGGATTTGTCCAAAAAGATAGATCGTCCCTGAGATTGCAAAATACTCACGCGCATTGGATAAGAAATGAGCTTTTACCGCACTGGGTGGGTACATTTTTTCGCTGAGGGCTCGCTCGTAGGCGGCTAGTACAGTCGCATTATTAAAATCCCACTTATTTGCATCGTACGCGTGCAGCATCTCGTGCAATAAGATCGGCCGCTTGGAGTCCATTGGAATCAAGTCGGTCACCACCTGCCCTTTCGGCTTTGGCGTGATATTTTTTCGACGGTATAACGCATGTGTGCCGGGGGTACTAAATTCTGGGTCGGCAAAAATCGGAATCGTTTTCATAAATGCCAGCATCTCTGCTGGCAAACCAACCGACTCAATCACCTTTATTTGTTCGATGTAGCTCGGCGTCAAGGCTTGCCGTTGGGCAGGTGACAAGCGCGACATATCCACCAAAAAACCGCGAAACTCGGGGTGTGCAACGGCTTGAGACAAACAAGAATGTGAAAAAACCAGACTCAACAGAAAAAAAGCAATTTTTAGCATGCCAGCCTCAATAACAAATTTTTAGCCTCTTAGACCTGTCTAAACCCTGAAACCCAACTTTTAAAGCAAACAAACGCGCAAAATGTTGGTCGCTTAAAGGTGATGCCCTACTGCTCGCCGAGCACTGTCTTGGCAATCCGCTGGGCTGCTTGCGGCCCACGCGTAGTCAACCAATTTGGGTTCGCCTCTAGCAAGTTTGTCATCATCTCTTTCGCTTTAACGCGCTCACCCAACCGGTGCATCGTATAGGCATATCTAAACTGATGTGTCGGCTCGACGGGGTCTAACTCAATTGCGCGCAAAATTAATATTTTTGCCTCTTTTAAATCATTGAGTTCGGTACTCACAAAAGCCGCATGTGAATACGCCCATGAGGCTCTCGGGTTGGCCTTGATCGCTGCAGCAAATTCTGTATAGGCTTTACGCAGGGCTTCTTTGGTGGGAGGCTGGCGGTCTACTGCACGCATATACTCGAGCCCCAAGTGAATGTGACAGCCCGGCGATTGCACAGGTAACGCGCAGGCCTTTTCAAACTGTTGGACCGCGGCAGCACGATCACCGGAGGCGCGCAACGCGACGCCTTTCGCGTTGAAGCCAAGCGGACTAGACGGGGTAAGCAAAATAGCGCGGTCAGCGTACTCGATCGATTGTGCATAGCGTTTTTGGTTGACTTCAAATTCAGACAGTCCGATCAACGCTGGGAAAAAATTTGCGTCTATAGAAAGCGCCTCAAGTAAATACTGTTCACGTTCAGCGACAGGAGCAAGGGTTGAACGAAGCCAAAGCGCAAACTTACGCTCGGCCGGAGTGCCTGAGATGATCATTGGGCGTAAAACTTCTAAGGCTAGCTCTGGCTTACCCAACCGCTGGGCGGCCAGTGCTGCGCGCAAGGGCTCAAAATGGGCATATAAGTCGAAGGCTAGCAGCTTGAGTAAATCGTCAACCGTGGTTTTTTCGGTATTATTTTTGCGCTTTGAAATGACCTGCTGAGAGAGGCGTATTCTGCCCTCGAGGCCTGTAGTACCAGGTTCAGTCAACACGTTTGTGATGTCACCCGAGATAACTTGCGGGTGTTTCTGAAAAACAAAACGCACGGCTTGTTCAATCGACTGAAGTGAAATGCCGCCAACGCTCGCCTCAATTTTTGCATCAGTGCCCTTCGACATCCCACTAAATAATGCGTTCTCCGGGCCATCGACCCCACCCTTAGGATTAGTGTTCGCAATGGATTTGTAGGCATTAATCTCGTCTAGCAGACGTTGAACGACCACCTCGCTTTTAAAGCCCTGAGTCTCTAAGCTCTCGGGGATCTCGATACGGTCGAGCACGACTGCGGTTGGTTGAAAGACCGACTTGAATACAAAACCAGTTCCAAATAGAGCGCTCGCACTGATAATGAGTGACGTGACCGTTTTTGAGACGTTTTGAACGATATTGAGGTGATCAGCGAGAGCCATCCAGGCGCTTCCTTCAAGACTTGGGCGAAGTTACCCCTACAAAAGACCAAAATATATTAACTTGGGCTCAGCCTCTTGAGTTCGAGCAACGTCCGAACCCTTGTGTTGTTGGGATTTATTGCGAGGAAGCGACGAATTTTCGCCCAAGGCTTCAGCCATTCGAAACCTAGGCTTTGGCGATAAAAAATTTCTGGATAGCCTAAGACTGTTTGATTATGGTAATTTAAGGGTCTCACAAAACCAATACAGACAAGCCATGAACACATCAGCAACCATCCAAAAAGTCGACGCCATTATTGTTGGCTCGGGCTTTGCGGGGATGTACCAGTTACATAGCCTTCGCGACAAAATGGGCTTAAATGCCAAAGTCATCGAACGCGGTGCGGGCGTGGGCGGTACTTGGTACTGGAATCGCTACCCAGGGGCGCGTTGCGACTCTGAAAGCCATACCTACATGTATTATTTTTCGCAAGAGCTCGTGCAAGAGTGGGAGTGGTCAGAGCGCTATCCTCAACAGGCCGAAATTTTGCGCTACATGAATTTTGTCGCTGACAAGCTGAAATTGCGTTCAGACATTAAATTGAACACCGCCATGACTCAGGCGCACTTCAATGAGACAACAAATCGCTGGTTAGTCACAACCGACACCGGTGAACAATACGACGCACAGTTCTTAATCACTGCAGTTGGGTGTCTGTCTAACGCCAACGTTCCAAAAATCCCAGGTATCAGTGACTTCAAAGGAGACTGGTACCACACGGGTCAGTGGCCACACGAGGGCGTTGACTTCACTGGCAAACGAGTCGGCATCATTGGCACTGGGTCAACTGGCATTCAGGCCATCCCTGTGATCGCGGCACAAGCTAAGCATCTGACTGTATTTCAACGTACGGCAAATTACAGCCTGCCCGCACGCCACCATCCCTTGAGCCCAGAATTTAAAAAGTACGCCAAAGAGCACGCCGCCGATATCTACAAAATCATGACCTCGAATACCAATGGGCATGCGTTTTATATCGATGATCGCTCGGCCGTTGAAACACCCGCTGACGTTCGCCAAAAAACCTATGAAGACAAGTGGGAGATGGGCGGCTTTCAGTTCAGAGCGTCTTATCGCGATCTGTTAACCGACGATGCGGCCAACAAAACTGCGGCAGACTTTATCCGCGAAAAGATCCGCGGCATTGTCAAAGACCCGAAAATGGGCGAGATCTTGTCAGACATCGACCATCCGTTTGCTGGCAAACGGCCACCGATTGACGATCACTACTTTGAGACCTATAACCGCGACAACGTCGCACTCGTTGACCTGCGCTCGGCACCCATTGAAAAAATTACGGCTAAAGGCATTAAGACCACCGAGCAAGAGTACGAGCTCGACATTATCGTGTTTGCGACTGGTTTTGATGCCATGACGGGTTCGCTTGTCAGGCTCGATATTGTGGGTCGTAATAAACGTACGCTGAAAGACTACTGGAGCGCCGGCCCCCGCACAAACCTTGGGCTTCAGGTGCCTGGCTTTCCAAACATGTTCACCATCACAGGCCCCGGCAGCCCATCGGTACTCAGTAATATGCCACCCACCATCGAACAACACGTCGAGTGGATCAGCGACTGCATCAGCAAAATGAAGTCAAAGGGCTTGACCTGCGTCGAAACCAGCGAAGCCGCGAGCGAAGCTTGGCAAAAAGAGGTCGATCGCGCGGCCAACGCCACCCTTCTACCTAAAGTCAAACACTCTTGGTATTTAGGTGCAAACGTGCCCGGCAAACCGCAGGTGTTCATGCCTTATGCAGGCGGCTTTGCGCACTACCGTACCATTTGCGACAAGGTGGCAAGCGAAGACTACAAGGGCTTTGAAATGAGCTAAGCGTCTACTAACGCGCTTGCTCACTCACTATCACCAGTGACTTCTTAGGCTAAATATATCTTTATTTGTTGGCCTAATTGAGGGTAATTCTCAGTCAAGTTGGTACCGGTCCCTAGTAGTGCGATAATCGCCCTACTAGGGATTTCTACTTACCTTTCATCATTTTTCTCATCCACGACTAAGGTTCTGCGTTCATGGCACAAAATCTCGATCTGCTGAAAATCGCTCAAGAAGAGCAAAACGGCGACCTCTTCAAAATGCTTGATGGCATTTACAAGCGTTCGGCCATCAAACCGACCGATTGCCCCGACGCAATCATCTGGGAAGGTGGCAGCACCGCTGGCGGCGTCAAACCCGTTGCCCATGCCTTTACCGATATGTTTGCCCTGAACGGCACCCTGATGGCGCTTGACGTCTTAGGCCTGCCGTTTTTAGGCGTTCCGATGATGGCGCAGTTTCGTCACGACAGCAGACTCGCTTCACTTGAGTGGTTTGGCAAACTCGACTACACCGCGTTGAAGTGGTCAACAGCCGGTGACTTCATGGTCAACGAAGGCGGCAAAAAAGTTGTAGTGAATGGCAAATCAGCCAACGCACCTCTGCGCACCGCTGCAGGCGTGTACTGCAACGTGCGCCCTTACGGCGGCATCACCAGCATTCGCTTCATGCCGGGCCTGCCGTACTCGCAAGATAAAAAGAAATTCAAAGTTGACCCCGCCACTGGCGTGATTCACTCTGAAATGAACACCCCCGGCGTGCGTATGGCCTACGCAGCGCGTCTGTTTTTAAAGATGGTTCACGAAACCGGTCAGATCGGCCGCGTCGCCACCAAGCCCACCCAGGCACAAGAAGACGCGATCAACGCCGGCATCATGCGCTGGTTGTTACAAGGCACTAAATTCAAACTGAAGCGTCAGTACACCGTCGACGCCTACGAAGAACACCGGGCTAACATTGACGCCATTGTTGCCTGCCTGCCTAAAGACTTCAAAGCCGGCATGGAAAACTGGGGCGGCGATATTTACGAACATATCTCTGACACAAACTTTGGTTTGTTGCTACATGACATGATTCGTCAACGCCCTTGCATCGTTTACGCAACCGATCTTGACGGCGACCGTCTGACAGACTTGATGGCTGACGCGCCTGATGTCTTGCGTGACTGGGGTCAAATCGTGATTGATCGTGTTGGTGCAAAAGTTGACATGAAAAAACTGTGGGTTGAAATGGGTTACACCATGACCAACGGTAAAGACATGACTAGCGTGATGTATCGCGTGCATGGTGCTCCGATTTATGAACAAACTTTGGGTTCAGCCGACGCGATGCTGTTGCGCTTGCTCGATGGCGACGAGACCGTTGGTGGCGAAAAGCAACCATACGATCCACGCATTCACTTTGTACTGATTAACGAAGCGTACAAAGCAGCTAACCCAGGCAACAAACAGTTGTCTGACTGGCTCGATGCACAGCTTGCCACCTTCGACAAAATCTTCGGTGAAAAGCGTCCACGTTACTTAGATGGTTACGCCCAGCTGAAGGCCGCAATCAAGCCTTGGGGCACTGCTTAAGTCGCAGTCTCTTTTTAACTGAAGGCGAGCGCAACATATTGCGCTCGCTTTTTTTATGTGCGCGAATATTCGTCCCTGCCGTGCTGTATTGAACGACACCTTGCGTCAGCACAGACCCCGTCTTAAAGCAATGCTTTGTCAGGCGTCAGCGCACTCGCCGAACCAAGGTATGTCTTAGTAAATCTAAAAAATATTCAGTATTTGGAGGGTTTTCAACTCTTTCGCTAAGCAGTGGGTATACTTTCCCTCCGCTTAATTGAAACACCATATTCTGTGCAGCTCATTTGGATCTCAGGGTCAACCTCGACCGTCAAAAAAATTAATATCTCACGCAAAAGTTTGCTGCGTTGGTCAGCCTTAGCCTGCGCATGTCTGATCATATTTGGTGCGAGTATTCATTTTTTTGGTTTTAGGATTGCTCTACAGTTTCAGCCTAAATTAGCTCGCACCATGGGCGATGTGATTACGGCGGATGAACAACAGGCCGTGCTCGCGCAGCACCAGCAACAACTGACACGCCTGACTCAACAGCATCAGGCAGCCTTAGATAAACGGGCGAAAGAACTCGCTGAAGCCCAATCCAGCCGAATAAAAGAACTCGCCGAGACTGACGCACAATATCAAAAACAGCTTGAACGCATCACCCAAACCCAACAAGCGGCACTGGCGCAGCGTGATAGAAAACAAAAAGACTTAGTCGCGTCGTATGAACATCAACTCGCATTGATGCACGGCGACTTCAAAGAAACCGCCATGCAGTTCAGTCGCGAGAAAAAAGAAATTGATGCGCTGTACCGTAAAAAGCTAGACGCCTTGAATGCTCAAATGACAGCCATGACAAATAAGATTGGCGAGTTAAACACACTGAAAGAGCGCTTTGCGACTCTCGCTGCACCCGCACCGATTAAAAATAAAATATTAGACTCTTCGGGGCGAGGTGGCCCCTTGCGCCCCATTGTCTTTAAGTCTAGCCCCAACGCCTACCTTGAAGACGAACTTGACTACACGATCGCTAAGATCTCGTCGCTCAACACAACAGCACTTGGTTTACAAGAGCTTTGGGCCACTCGTTATCAATTACTGACCCAACTTCCGCTTGGGGCTCCGCTACCCATGGCGCTTGGTTTGAACAGCAACTTTGGGCCTCGAGTCGACCCAATCACTCGCACTGTCGCACAACATTCAGGTATTGATTTCGTCGCGAAGGTCGGCACTCCGATTCTGGCGGCGGGTAACGGTACCGTGCTGCAGGCGGGTTGGGATGGCGCCTACGGTCTCACCGTGCAAATCAAACATGCGGAAGGCTATGTATCAAAATATGCCCATGCGAGCAAGCTCAACGTCACCGTTGGGCAAACCGTCACGCGTGGACAAAAAATCGCTGAGGTTGGATTAACCGGACGTACCACCGGTGCACATCTTCATTTTGAAGTCTTGCGCCACGGCCAATTTGTTAATCCGATGCAGGTGCTGGTAGTGCCTGGCTCGAAGCAGAGCCAACCAAAGTAGGCTTACCTTCAATCGTCAATTCGCCTTGTTGCGCGTTTGCTTGAGTGATCATACGACCGTTAATTTTTGCACCCGGCTCAATGCTGATTTGACCATAGGTGATATCTCCGTGTATGTCTGCGCTATCGTGCAACTCAACTGTCTCAGTCACAAAAATATTACCGATCACGCGCCCACCCACAATCAAACGCTGCGCGTGAATATCGCCTTGCACCACGCCTGTTAAACCGATCGCCAAGCTTACACTGCTGCCCTGCGACACGCGGATATCACCAGTCACGCTGCCATCAATGCGTAAACTTTGCGTGGCAATGATCTGGCCATGAATTTCGGTCGACTGCCCAATGATGGTCTCAAACGATTCGTCGGTTGAACGAACAATTTTGGGAGAAGTTTTTTTACCAAACATGACGAGATGACTCCAACTTAAATGTGACCCAAGCGATGAATGAAGCTGGGCTAATCAGTATAAACAACCAAGTTGACCAATCCAAGTCTCTCTATTTACGATCACGCGCACAACGCTAATCCTGCGTTTATCGTCCCTCACTTGCGCGAGTGAAGGTTAGTTTTAGCGAGTCGTCTTCGGCGTCACTTGCTTTCTCAATCCAAGCTTAATCACAAGCCCAACGACCAAACACGCACCCACGATTTGTATCAAGGCAATTTTTTGATCCAAAATAAACCAGCCCAAGACCAAGGCAAAGATGGGTTCGATACTCATGATCGATGAGTTGCCCACAACTCCTAAGCGCGGTAGAACAATGAACATCACGGTAAAGCCAGTGCCATAAAAAATCGTCAATAACGCCAAGCCCCACCACCCTGCTGTCGCTGTAGGCCATTGAAAGTCGCCCATCACCTGCGTACCAATGATCGCTAATAGCCCCACCATCCACATCGTAGTCGCCGTGCGAACACGCCCATCTAGGTCAGAGGCTTCGTTTTGCGTCAAGGTCAACACTAAGCCAAACGTCGCAGCAGCGGTGAGCGCGAAAGCGACCCCGACCCCAATCATGACCCACTGCGCTTTGGCGCCTAAGCCCGAGGCAGCTCCAAAGACATCTAAGGCCAGTGCCAAGCCGATCAGCATAATCGGCATTGCCAAAAGCACCTGTCGCTCAGGCCGCTGGCCATAAATGACACGAGACCAAAAGGCTGTCCAAAGTGGGTAGGTGTTAAATGCCAATAAGGCTAAAGACACTGGCAGCAAGGCCACCGACGAATAAATGGTTAAGCTTTGAATCGTCACTAGCAAACCGATCGCGGGTAATACTTTTTTATGTTTAGGTGTGAGCCGAATAGGTACCGCTTGAAAGTAAACAATTAAGCTCACCACAACCGCAGTCACTAAGCTGCGCACCACCACAGCGGTAGCAACATTTAGACCGTGATCAAAGGCAATACGCGCTGCCACATGATTGGCGCCCATGATCAGCCCGACAAATAAAAGCGTCGCGAACGCCAGCCCAGAAATTGCGCTCGTTTTGCTGTTCACGGCCAATTCACATCCTTTTGAAAGGCTTACCGCACCTAAAACACACTTGCTGTCGCGCTACGTTCAGCGCAGAGAAGATGAACCTGGCCGCAGCTTAAAGCAAAAGTATGCCACTCTTTTGCCAATTGTCTTAAGATACTGATAAAGCTGGGCTCTTTACGATCCGCCTCACGCACCGCTCAGCACAACAATATTTCAGAGACCTCTTATGACGATCAAAACCGTAGCGCTCATCGGCGCTGGCAACATGGGCTCGCGTATGGCGCGCTGCATCAAACGTGCTGGTTACGACTTGACCATCTGCGATCAAGACCAAAGCGTACTCGAGGCGTTCAAAAAGGAGGGAATGACCGTCACTCAGGATCCGCAAGACTGTGCGTTGGCAGACGCCATCATCGTGCTTGTTGCGAATGACGAGCAGATTATATCGGTCACCTGCGGCCCCACTGGATTGATTGCGGCGATCCCCCCCGAGCATCAACCGTTAGTCTGCATCATGAGTACCACCTTACCCTCAACACTCAAACAAATTGCGGCATGCCTTACACACACTCGCGCGCACTTGATCGATGCTCCGGTCAGCGGCGGTTTAGTCAAGGCAGAGCTTGGCACCCTCACCATCATGATGAGTGGTGATGATCAAGACTTAAACAGAGCCGAGCCCCTAATGCGCTCGATGGGAACTGAAATTTTTCGGTGTGGGGCGCTCGGCGCAGCAGAGGTGATCAAAGTCATCAATAACATGCTCGGCATTGCGAGCATCTATCTCGCAGCAGAGGCCTTTGAATTAGCAGCCAAACATGGCGTGAGCATTGAACAAATTGCACCGATTCTTGAAGTCAGCAGCGGCAGAAACTTTATGTCGCTTGACGGTGCGATGACACGTCAACACTATCAAGCCTGGGCGCGCTCACCCGAGGCGTTTTTCTCGCTGGTCAATATCGTCAGCAAAGATTTGCATTTGGCCAAAGCGCTGGCCGACGAGGTCAAACTCGATTTACCACTTCTCAATGAGGTATCGCTTAACGTCGATGCCACTGATCAAACGGTGATGAAGCGCTGGATGCTAGCTGCAGGACAAAAGGTCACGTAAGATACACTGCGACGTCTGACGTCACTTTCGCGCGTCACGCCTATGACATTAAGGTACTTTTATGATGCTTACACGACAGTTCATCAAGGCTTTGTGCCTGACACTGATTTTTCTGACGGGTTGCTCAGACAATAAGGCAGGTAAAGAAATCAAGGTCGCAGTTTCGCCCACATCCCCTCCGATGCTTTTTGAAGAAAACAAAAAGATACAAGGTGTGGATCTGGACATTTTTCAAGGCTACTGCAAAGCACGTGGCTGCACACTAAAAATTACACCTTACGATTGGCAAGGCATGCTGGGTGCTGTATCAAGCGGACAAGCAGACGTCGCGTTTTCGGGTATCTCTATCACCGACAAACGTAAAGAGGTGATGGATTTTTCGCAACCCTACTACGATAACGCGTGGCACTTGGTCAGCTTAAAGAGTCGCAACATAAAAATCAGTGATCTCTCTGAACTCAATAAATACTCAATTGGCTATCCGCGTGGGATGGCTTATAGCGATCTGATTAAGAACGAATTCGAACCAAAGGGCTATTACTCTTTGAGTCAAGTCAAACTCTATCCCTCATATAGTGAGGCGATGACTGACTTGCAAAATGGCAATCTTGATTTGGCGTTCATTGAAGAACCAGTCTTTGCAAACTATGTCTATAAACTTAAATTACCGGTTGAAAGCGCCCGTGTGTTTACAGGTTTTGACAAGCTAGGCTTTGCGTTCGCAAAGGGTTCTGCGCGTCGCGATGACTTTGATAAATACTTAAAAGAGATCGGGCCAGACAAAGTCAAAGCTATTGTTGATCAATGGTTGAAGTAGCGCACTCAAAAACATTGGCATGAACTTTCTCGATATCCTTGAACAATTAGCACAGGGGCTCGGGCACACGCTACTCGTCACGTTGACGTGTAGCGCAACGGCTCTGCTAGTCGGGCTTGTGATGGCAGGCCTCAGGCAGCTTGGCACAAAACGTATCGGTTGGGTGCTCGATGTTTTAACGTATGTGTTTCGAGGCATCCCTGTTTTAGTGCTTCTGTTTATGGTGTATTTTGGGCTGCCAAGTATTGGCTTGAAAGTCAGCCCACTCGCCGCGATGGCGCTAAGTTTAGGGCTCATTGCGGCAGCCTACCTGTCTGAAGTCTTTCGGGGCGCTCTACAAGCGGTAAGCGCCTCTGAGATTCTGGCTGCTCGTGCAAGTGGCATGAGTCGCCTACAAATCTTTAGGTACATTGAAGCCCCTCAAATGCTACGCTTCGCGGTACCCGGAATGATCAATGAATTCACGTCGATACTCAAGTATTCTCCTTTCGCCTATACCGTAGGTATCCCCGAGATGACCAAGCAGGCGATGAACCTCACGGCGACCACGCTGCGCGGGATCGAGGTTTATTTAGCAGTCGGGGTTCTGTATTTTGGAATTTACTGGATCCTAGTCCGAGGCGCGCTACAGATTGAAAAGCACTTTCGTGTGCCTGGCATAGGAGATGCTTAACATGGCACTTATTGAAGTCCGCAATCTTGTCAAAAAATTCGACGCTCACACCGTGTTAAACGGTGTCAACCTTGAGCTGTTGCAAGGTGAGCTTAAAGTCGTGATGGGCTCTTCTGGGTGTGGAAAATCAACCTTGCTTCGTTGTTTGAATCGCTTGGTAGAACCCACCTCTGGCACCATTAGTTTTCGTGGTGCTGATATCACAAGCCCGAGTACTAACGTGCTTGCACTCAGGCAAAGTATCGGATTTGTGTTTCAACAGTTCGCCCTTTACCGTCATTTGACGGTTAGTGATAACGTCACGCTCGCATTGCGAAAATTAAAAAAGATGAGTCGCGCAGAGGCGAACGAGAAAGCCTCCTTCGAGCTATCGCGTCTGGATATGATCGCGCATCAGCACAAATACCCTGAGCAACTTTCTGGTGGCCAAAAGCAGCGCGTTGCGATTGCCCGCGCGTTAGCAATGGACCCTGCTGTCGTGGTCTTTGACGAACCGACTTCAGCGTTGGATCCAGTCATGGTGCGTGAGGTAGCAGAATTATTTAACCGACTCAATCGCGACAACATCACGATGATGTGTGTGACGCACGATCTGCTGTTCGCCAGACAGATCTCAGAAAAAGTCATTTTTCTTGACCAAGGTGTTGTCAAGGCCGAGGATACGATTGAGCACTTGGCCACGAACCATCCAGACGCTAAAGTCAGAGAGTTTTTTGGTCGTGAGGGTCCGGCATCGTGACTGGAATGGGAGCCTTCGAACGCGATCTACTTGAGCAATTACCTCTGATCTTGACTGGGCTAGAGCAGACACTCAAGCTCGCCGTATTTGCGAGTGTCTCAGGCTTATTGTTCGGTATTGTTGTTTTCTATTTCTCAATTAGTCAACGCAAGATCGTGCGCGCAGTCGTCAAAGGCTACATTTCATTTTTTGTCGGCATGCCGTTGATTGTCTTGTTGTTTTTAATGTATTACGGTCTGCCCCAGTGGGGCATCAAGTGCTCGCCGTTTACCGTCGCTTTAATCGGCTTCACAATGAACATCGCTGCCTACAACGCGGCGTATCTCAGCACGGCGTTCAATGGGTTAGATCGCGCAGAGCTAGAGGCGGCTCGGGCACAAGGCTTTAGCACTTTTAAAATCTTTCAACTTATCATTTTGCCTCAGGTATTGAGGCAATCCATCCCTGCGCTCACTAACCAGTGCATCGGAAACTTGAAAGACAGTTCAGTGGCGTTTTTGATTCAATACACAGAATTTTTTGCCCGTGTGCAAGAGTTAGCATCGACAAATTTTCAATTTTTTAAAGCGTACATGTTTGCAGCTGTTGTCTATCTTTGCTTAGTCTCTGTGATTGTTCTAGTCGCTCGACAAATCGAAAGACGATTTTTGATTCCTAGTTAATTCGCCCTTCAACAATGCCAGTCACACTTTGACAATCCGATAAAAATGTAAAGGATACAAAATTTTTGAAAGAAAAAATTTTGTCTTTAGGCGTTATCTCTGTCCTGCGAAGCATCTTGAGCAGAAGGCATCTTTGCCCCAACATGCGCAGTGTCTCGCTTCTTAGCAAGCTCGCACTGGCGCTGTCGCTCGCGAGCCCCGCTCTTTTGTAGCTCGGTCGTTTTATTGATACAGCGCGGGCAACTCACACCCTCTTCGTAAAGCGGCGATTCTGTTGCACCATCAGGCAATGGTTGGCGGCAGCACCGGCAAAGCGGGCGCGAGGTCTGCTGCAACCCATGCCCAACCGAGACGCGCTCGTCAAACACAAAACACTCGCCCTCCCAGAGGCTTTGCTCAAGCGGGACGGTTTCAAGGTATTTAAGAATGCCCCCCTCAAGATGGTAGACCTCGTCAAAACCCTTGGTACGCATCAGTGCTGTCGATTTTTCGCAGCGAATCCCACCAGTACAAAACATCGCAACTTTAGGCTTTTTACCAGTGCGGGCTTCAAGCGCCGTCGCCTGATCCACCCAAGAGGGCAATTCGGAGAAGGTGCCGATATTGGGGTCAAGTGCGCCTATGAAGGTGCCTAGCTCGACCTCGTAGTTGTTGCGCGTATCAATCACCACTACGTCTGGGTCGCTGATAAGTGCGTTCCAGTCTTGTGGTTTGACGTAGGTGCCAGCCATCTGAGTGGGGCTAATGCCTGGCACACCCATGGTGACAATCTCTTTTTTTACGCGAATTTTCATTCGGCGAAAAGGTGGGTTGTTGGCCCACGCCTCTTTATGCTGCAGATCTGCAAAGGCCGGATCTGATCGCAAATGCGCCAATACAGCCCGAATATCGGCTTCGGCCCCTGCTAAGGTACTGTTAATACCCTCGCGGGCTAACAGGATGAGACCTTTGACGTTGCGCTGTTCACACAACTCAAGCAGAGGTAGCCTGCGTTGCTCAAAATCAGGTAGATCAACAAATTTATAAAAGGCGGCGGTCAGAAATTGGCTTGTAGGCATTCGTTCTGGCGGGTAATAAGCAAAGGTCGTATGAAGAGAGTCAGTCAAACACAAAAAGATTGACGAACATGCATGCGTAAAGCATGCCTGTGCGTAAGTCATGTATATCTTAGCGCCAGAATACAGTACCCGGCTTGATTAATCGCAAGCCTCTTGCACACCGCACGCTCTGATTATAGGGGCGGGCTTAGCCTCTAATTACCCGTTAGACGCTTCACAAACGAGGCCGCGTAAGCAGGCGAACGAAATAGCAAAACAGGGTCATCGGTAGGCGCCATTCCTTCCGCCATCACCAAAGGATCAAAGTTAATTTTTTCACAGTCAGCCCCTTTTTGTGGCGTCGCAGAGGTCAGCGTCAATACACCTGCTTGAAGTGTTTTACGCTCGGCAGGCCAATAAATCGTTGGGTTGTTTTGCACATCCGAAGCCTCACCAATGGTGAGCATCATGTTCCAACGAACCGGTCCTTTTTTGGTTTTGGCGATCAGATCCTCATCTAAGAAGCGGGCGGGCATCGTCCCCATCTCTGCATCGGTCAGGCGCTTAACACCGTCTTCAGGCACAAAGTGCCAACGCACCAAAGTGGTTTGGTTGTTTGCGTTAACAAATTTAAACGTGTGGACACTAAAAAAATCACTATTGGCATAACTCACTGGAGGGTTGTTCTTTGCCATAAACTCACCCAGCGGCTTGGCATCGGGGTGAGTCGCTCTAAATTGCTTTTGTTTTTCTGGATCAGGCTTGCCCGTCGCGGGATCGGGCATATTCGATAGCAAAGCCGCGTAAAACGTTTGAGGCGTTGCCGCACCAAACACCGGAACGTTCAGCATGGTGAAGTGCTGGAGGCTATTGCCTGGCAAGTTGAATTGCAGCGCTAGGCCACGTGGATTTTTGGTTGCATCTGGCGCTTTAGGATTACCGCCTGCCAAGGAAAAGCGACCAATCACAGGAATGGCTGCGCCCGAAAATAAGGCCGAGCGTGTAAACGCCTGAGCATCTTTTGAGCCGACAAACGAGCCGCCGACGCAGATGCCAATAATATGGTTGCGCCGTTCACCCGGATGCACACCACTCAGCTTTTCGAGTGCGCTAACAACTTGATCCGCCGTCGGAGCCTGTTGCGCCGTTGCGTTGAAAGCACAGAATGCAGCAGCCATCGCCACTGAAAAGATTTTTGAATTCATTGGGTACAGCCTCAGAATATAGGTTACGGGTCGAGAGACACTGCGTTGACCTATCTTAGAGCCGATTGGGTGAGAAAACCATCGGATTTAAGGTCCCCATTGAATATATTTACCGTTACTATTGCATCATAAAAATGAGAAAGCACTAAATTTTTCGACTGAGGCAACGACCATGAACATTAGACCAATTGGCAACGACTTTGTCGCCGAGATGACTGGCATCGACTTGCGCCAACCTCTCACAGCAGACCAAATTCAAACCATTAACCACACGATGGACCAATACGCGGTCGTAGTGTTTCCAAAACAAGAACTCAACGATGATCAAGAGGTTGCCTTCGCGCGTAGCTTAGGGCCGCTCGAAGAAACGCGTGCGGTGGTCGATGTACACAAGCAACGGCTCGCGTATAACCAAATGAACGATATTTCGAACTTGGATGTCGATGGTTCAATTCTGGCCGCAGATGATCGGCGTCGAATGTTTAATTTAGGCAATTCGCTGTGGCACACCGATAGCAGCTTTAAAGCGACCCCAGCCAAATACTCGATGCTGCACGCTCGCGTGATTCCACCCCAAGGTGGCAACACTGAATTCGCAGACATGCGCGCAGCTTGGGATCGCCTACCTGCAAAGACCAAAGCACAGATCGAGCCACTAATCTGTGACCACTCTTTAATTTACTCACGCGCACAACTCGGTTTTGACGCTTTCAATGAAGAAGAGAAGCTGAACTATGCGCCCGTCCCTCAACGTTTAGTGCGCAAACACCCCGGCTCAGGGCGCAAGTCTGTTTATTTAGCATCACATATTGGGGTGGTACACGGCATGCCCCGCCCCGAGGGCATGATCCTCATTCGCGACCTCATCGAAGAGGCAACGCGACGAGAGTTTGTGTATAGCCACGTCTGGAGTCAATTCGACCTAGTCATGTGGGATAACCGCTGCACCATGCATCGTGGGCGCTCTTACGATGACAAGCGCTATAAACGCGACATGCGTCGCATGACCTTGACGGACAGTGCGCCGACACTCGAGCAACCAGCCTAAGTGCCTCGCACAACTCAATTTGAAATCTCTACAACAAGGTCTTGATAAACGACACCATCGCCGCGGTTGAAATCCCGTACCGATCATGCAAGGTCGGCAAAGCACCAGCAGCTAAAAACTCATCAGGTAACGCAATTTGGTGATAATTAGGCGCCATTCTTGCACGCAATACACAGGCAGCAATCGCTTCACCTAGCCCACCGATCCGTGTGTGATTCTCAGCCACAATCACCAAGCGTGAACCGCGACCAATTTCTTTAAGAATCGTCGCCTCATCCAAGGGTTTGATCGTTGGCACGTGCAAAACCGCAATATCAGCAGCGCCACCCGCCATCTCTTTTGCGACCTCAAGCGCCCGCATTGTCATGATGCCGCTAGAAATAATCAAAACATCTTTACCGTCGCGTATCAGTTGCGCCTGACCTAGTTTGAATTTGTAGTCATACTCATCGAGCACGAGTGGCACCTGTCCGCGCAATAGACGCATATACACAGGACCGTCGTGCGCCACAACCGCCGGCACCATCTGCTCAATGTCTAACGCATCGCACGGATCAATGACTGTCATACCCGGGATCGCGCGCATCATCGCTAAGTCTTCTGTCGCCTGATGGCTGGGGCCGTAGCCTGAGGTCAGCCCAGGCAGAGCACAGGCAATTTTCACATTTAAATTTTCTTCTGCAATGACTTGATGAATAAAGTCGTAGGCGCGCCGCGTTGCAAAGACCGCATAGGTTGTGGCAAAAGGAATCAAACCTTCTTTGGCCATTCCCCCAGCGGCGCCCATTAAAAGCTGCTCGGCCATTCCCATTTGAAAAAACCGCTCTGGGTAGGCCTGCGCAAAAATATGTAAGTCGGTGTATTTAGCTAAGTCTGCCGTCAGGCCCACAATCTCTGGGCGACTTTCGGCAAGCTCGACAAACGCCTTTCCAAAGGGCGCTGCACGAACGCGCTGGCCTTCAGCTGCGATCGAGGCAATCATGGCCGAGGTTGTCAATTTGGGTTTAGTCACTACAGTGTTGCTGGGCGCACTCATTGAGCACCTCCTTGATAGCTCGCATCTAGTTCGGCGATGGCTTGGGCCCACTCGTTCGCTTCAACGCGAATGAAGTGATTTTTTTCGCGCGCTTCTAAAAAGGACACGCCTTTACCCATCTTAGTATCAAGCAAAATGACACGAGGCTGTGGTGCCGTTAAAGAACGTGCCGTATCAAACGCGGCTAAAACAGCGGGCAGATCATTACCATTGACGCGCTGTACGTGCCAGCCGAAGGCCGCCCACTTATCCGACAAGGGCTCAAAGGGCATAACCTGACTCGAGTGACCGTCTGCCTGTTGATTATTAATATCAACCAAGCAAATTAAATTCGCGAGTTTGTGTGACGACGCAGCGAGAGCCGCCTCCCAAGTCGAGCCTTCATCAAGCTCACCATCTGACATTGAGTTGTAAACAAAGGCGGGATTACGTTTGTGGCGTAGGGCAAGCGCCATGCCCACACCTATCGGCAAGCCCTGCCCAAGCGAACCACCAGAGATCTCCATACCGGGCGTGTAGCTTGCCATACCCGACATTGGAAGACGGCTTTCGTCACAGCCGTAGGTTTCGAGTTCGTCTTCACTCAAAATGCCTGCGTTGATCAATGCAGAATAGAACGCAATCGCATAGTGACCATGCGAGAGCAAGAAGCGATCACGCTGCTCCCATTCAGGTTCACCGATTTTGAATTTCAACGCGTGTCCATAGGCAACAGCCAACATATCGGCGATACCTAAGGCCTGGCCAATATACCCTTGCCCCTGCACTTCTCCCATCCGTAGCGCCAACCGGCGAATACGGTAGGCGTGTTCTTTTAACTGATTTAAATCTGCACTCATCACTTTTGCCTCTTCACCATGTATACCTCTTAGCCGCGATTACCTCTTGGCCGTTATGACCTCTTACCCGTGAATCAACATACCACCATTGACGTCTAATGCAATCCCCGTGAGGTAGCTCGACAAATCAGACGCCAAATACAGAGCGGCATTGGCGACGTCGCTCGCTTGGCCCAGACGATTTAACGGGATACCTTTCAAAATTTCAACACGCAACGCATCGGTCATCATTCCGCCCGTGATATCGGTCTCAATCAAACCAGGCGTGATGCAATTGACACGAATATTGTCTGGGCCGAGTTCACGCGCCATTGCTTTGGCCAGACCGAGTACCCCGCCTTTCGCTGCCGAGTAATGAGGCCCGCCAAAAATGCCACCACCACGCTGCGCCGATACCGACGACAAGCAAACAATCGACCCCGAGCGACGTTGACGCATGTGGGGGATCACTGCCTGGCTCATGTAAAGAGTGCCACGCAACGAAACATCGGTGACCGCCTCATAGTTCTCGGGCTTGATGTCCATGATTTTTAAGGGCTGAGTAATGCCAGCGTTATTCACCAAGATATCAATCTGACCAAAGGCAGCAAGCACCTGTTGCGCCGCAGCATCACACTCAGATTTCTTAGTCACATCGCATTTCAAGCCTAGATGCTGCACCCCAATATCCGCCGCCGCAGCTTGCGCTGCCGCCAAATCAAGATCCAAAATCACAATCGAAGCACCTTGCGCGGCAAACACACGCGCCGTGGCTTTACCGATTCCTCTGAGCGAAGCGGCACCCGTAATCACGGCAACTTTACTTTTAAGCAACACAGAGTTCTCCATATCGTTCAAAATCTTTACCGACTTCATTCAAAAAACTGCCGCTAGTATTATCTGAAACATATTTTTGAACAAGCCGAGATGTAGATCCGTACTATTTCAACGGCACCGCAAAACCGCGTTGCACCGCTGGGCGCGCCATCATCGTGTCGTACCAGCGTTTGACGTTCGGAAAGTCGTTTAAATCAACTTGGTGGCGTTGATGGCGCCAAGCCCAACCCAAGATTGCAAAGTCGGCGATCGAAATTTCGCCAGCAAAAAATGGTTGGCTCGCTAAGCGCTGATCCATCACGCCATACAGGCGGCGAGTTTCTTTCATGTAGCGGGCTAAGCCATAACGTTTATCGTCTTCGTTCGACAAGCCTAAAAAGTGATGGACTTGCCCTGGCATTGGCCCAAAGCCTGCCATCTGAAACATCAACCACTCAAACACTGCAATACGCGCGCGCGGTTCGGTCGGTAAAAACTTACCGGTTTTTTCAGCCAAGTAGATCAGGATTGCCCCTGACTCAAACACACTAACTGGTCGAGCTCCTGGACCCTCGGCATCCAAGATCGCCGGGATTTTGTTGTTGGGGCTAAGTGTTAAAAAATCAGGCTTGAATTGTTCGTCTTTTGTAATGTCAACGGTGTGCACGGTGTAAGGCAGCCCCATCTCTTCGAGGGCAACCGATATCTTGCGGCCGTTAGGGGTATCAAAGGTGTGTAATTGAATCGTCATTGCGTCACGCCGAGGGGTTGAAGAGTTAGAACAATACGCGCTGTTAGGTTGGCGTTATTACAATTTATATGCCTGGCGTCCGATCAGCTTCCACTCACCGCCTTCAAGACGAAACACGTACATGATGTCTAGTTCAACGTGTCCGGGCTTGCCGCCCGAATTCGTATCGCCCGACAAATGATTGCGCACAATCGCAGTATCACCCATCATCGCGATTTTTTGATTTGAAATTTCAATTTTGACGAACACAGAACGACGCTCAACCAAAGACGAAACAAATTCAGCTTTAGTCTCAAGCCGCCCGTTCGAATGACCGTAACTTAACTGCGCACCGGTGATTGCATTAAGTTTTTGCGCATCGGCTGAAAGAATGGCTGCGTTCAACGCGTCCATCGCTTTGGCCACATCCGCTTCAGTGGCCTGCTGTGCAAAAGCACTCGAACAAGCCAATACAAAACAAGTCAAAAATTGAAAAAAACGAGTCATGATAGTCCCCTGTAAATATTATGATTATTGGTGGACTATTTATAGTCGATAAACTGGCGGTCTGGACAGTAGTTTTTGCGAGCGCAACCGGCACGCGACGCGTCTAACTGAAAGTTGTAACAACTTTAGTTACAAAAAAGTTGGGTGAAAGGCCCTAAATACGTAGTTTTGCGTGTTGCCCTGCGTGACTGAATTCTCTATCATTTGCCTATGGAAAAACGCCTCACAATCTTAGAAGTCTTGACCGAGCAAAATCAGAAATCGATCGACCGCCTTGATCGCTCGCTCGAGCGTCTTGATCGCTCGATTGCCGATCTACGTACGGATGTTGATCGAAAATTCAATTGGATAATCGGGGTTCAAGTAGGCAGCCTACTTGCGATGATTGGCTTTATGGCCAAGTTGGCGCGTTTCTTTTGAGTACACACATGGAAAAACGCCTCACAATTTTAGAAGTTTTAGCCGACCAAAATCAAAAGTCGCTTGATCGGCTTGACCGCTCGATTTCCGATCTGCGCTCAGATATGAATTGCAGGTTTACTGAAGTCGATCGCAAGTTTACTGAAGTCGATCGAAAATTCACTGACGTTGATCGCAAATTTACGTGGCTGATTGGTATGCAATCCACCACGTTTATTGCGATCATCGGCATCTTTGCCAAACTTCTGAATATTTTCTAACTAGGCCTTGGCACGCCAAGACCCTATGCCCGGTTCACTAGGCAGAAAAATTCAATTTCAAGCCGGGCCGATCCCACTTCATTGAAACCAGTTTGCCGGTTGACGATACTGTAATGTAGGCGGTCATCAAGTCTGCACCACCAAAGCAGATGTTGGTCACATAGCCATCGGGTATCGGCACTGCGCGCACAAACTTACCGTCCGGTGTCACCACCGTAATCGTGCCAGTCACCAAAGTACCCACGCAGATATTGCCTTCACCATCGATCCCCATACTATCCAGACGATCATAGTGCGTAAATTCGTACACTAAGCGCCCACCGTGGGGCGACGGTGCAGGCTGCTTGGTAACCTTGCCTGGGGCGACGATATCAAAAGCCCAAATCCGCGCGGTTTCTGTCTCTGCGATATAAATCACCTTGCCATCGGGCGACATTCCAATCCCATTAGGCGCACTAATCGGATACACCATCTCAGTGATCGACTTGCCATCAATCGATGCATAGTAAATACCGCCATGCGCACGCGTACGATCGTATTTTTTGCCAAAGTCGGTAAAGTAAAAGCCGCCTAGCGTGTCAAACACGAGGTCATTCGGTGCAGAAAGTTTGTGCTCACCGCAGTGGGTATATAGCTTTTTGATCACACCAGTTGCCAGATCGAGCCGGTCAATCGAGCCGCCTTCATAATCGGCCGCTGGGCCCATTGAGGCAAAGTGGTTAGGCAAATACCAACTGCCTCCGTTGTTGCAAATGTAAATAGCCCCGTCGGGCCCGCGTGCCAAGCCATTGGGGCCACCTGGGCAGGCAATCATGTCGACACGGCCATCAGGGTAGATGCGCTGAATGCGTTGGTTGCGAATTTCAGTGACTAAGACCGTGCCATCCGATAAGGCCAACGGGCCTTCTGGAAAGCCCATATCGGTTGCAAGTACTTTAAATTCGGGTAGCGCTGTCGTCATGTTTTGTCTCCAAGGATATTATTTTTTTAGGATCATCTCAGCAGCCTTCTCGGCAATCATCATGGTCGAGGCGCACGTATTGGCTGACACGATATTTGGCATGATTGAGGCATCTACGACACGTAAGCCTTGAAGGCCGTGAACACGTAATTGAGCATCGACTACGTTGCCTCGCTCTGAACTAGGTCCCATCCGCGCAGTACCATTCAAGTGATATGACGACACGCCATAACGTCGTATGTAATCCAGCAATTCGTCATCGCGTTCAACCTGTACACCGGGCATCGACTCACCGACCGAGTATTGCGCCAACGCTTGTGTTTTTAAAAGCTCGCGCGCAAGCCGCATACCATCCAGTAATACGCGTCGATCATTTTCATGCTCGAGATAATTAGGCTGAATGATCGGCGCCTCGAAGGGGTCAGTCGATGTTGCATGTACGTAGCCCATGCTTTCGGGGCGATGTTGCCAGACCCCACAAGTCATGCCCGGATATTTGTCTAGCAAACCAACATACCCTTCGCGGTAACTCGCTGGTGAGAATACCCCTTGCAGATCTGGGCGAGTTAGCCCTTGGCGAGATTGCCAAAAAAAGTGAACTAGCGATGGGCTTAAGGCCAGGATACTTGGCTGTTTAAATAACCATCGTGCAATTTGACCCCATAGACGTGGCGCCCGCGCTAACTCGTTGATGGTGGCGATCCCTTGTACTTTGGCGACCACACGAATCGAAAAGTGATCCTTTAAATGGTGACCGACCCCAGGCATATCGCGCAACACGGGTACGCCTAAACTGGCTAGGACACTGGCTGGACCCACTCCGGATAATTGTAATAACTTGGGCGTGTTCAACGCCCCAGCGCAAAGCAAGACTTCACGTCGCGCACTGACTGCATGACGCGCACCGCCTTTGCCCCCGCGCACATACTCAACGCCAGTGGCACGCGTACCGTCAAAGATAATTTTTGCAGCATGCGCCTGCGTCAGTACGGTGAGATTCGAACGTTTACGTGCCGGACGTAAAAAGATACGAGCCGTGCTCATCCGATAGCCACGATGGATATTGCGCTGAAAATATCCCACACCCGCTTGGGTTGCACCGTTGTAATCTGGGTTGCGAGGGATGCCAAGCTCTTGAGCACCCAAAATAAACGCTTCACTGATTGGGTGAATCCAATCAATGTTGGTAATCGGCATCAAGCCCGAACGACCGCGGTACTTGTCATCACCCTCACCAATGCGTGACTCGGTCTTTTTAAAAAAAGGTAAGACGTCGGCGTAGCTCCAGCCAGGGTTACCCGCTGCGGCCCAGTCGTCAAAATCTTCAGCTTGGCCGCGGTTGTACACCAAGCCGTTAATCGCCGTCGAGCCGCCCAAGGTTCTACCCTGCGGCACGGGCACACGTCGACCACCGGTGTGCTCGGTTGGTTCTGTCGAGAAAGGAAACGTGACCTTCGGATCAAAGACTTTTTTGATGTAGCCCGCGGGCATGTGCAGCATAGGATCCCAATCAGAGGGCCCCGCTTCGAGCACACACACTGATACGGATGGATCTTCGGATAAGCGATTGGCCAAGATCGAACCTGCTGCGCCGCTGCCGATGATGATGTAATCAAAGTTGCCCTGTTGCAAGGCCAATGGCGTGTTCATCGCTGTGCTCCAACAAAACTGCCCAATATTAGAACTGATAGCATTGTCATCACAATGCTCCAACAAAACTGCTCAGCAGCAGGGCTAATAGCATTGTCATCACTATGCTCCAATAAAACTGCCCGGCGGCGGAGCTGCGCACCTTGTCATCAATGCGCTCCAAGATACGCAGCGCGCACTTTAGGATCGCGACGTAACTCTGCACCTTTGCCTTCTAGTGTGATTCGACCCGTTTCGAGTACATAGGCGCGATCGGCCACGGCTAACGCTTGATTCGCCATTTGTTCGACCAACAAAATTGTCACGCCTCGTTCTCTCAAGGCGCGAATGATGGCGAAGATTTCTTTGACAATCAACGGTGCCAAACCCAACGAGGGCTCATCCATCAACAACAAAGTTGGCCGCGACATCAAGGCGCGCCCAATGGCAAGCATTTGCTGCTCGCCACCCGACAGCGTGCCGGCCATTTGTTCTTGTCGCTCTTTGAGCCGCGGAAAAACTCTGAACTGCTCTTCTACGTCTGCGTCAATCGCAGCTTGCCCATCTTTACGATGAAAAGCACCCAACAAAAGATTGTCTAAAACGGTTTGATCCGGAAACACTTGCCGCCCTTCGGGCGACTGCGCAATCCCCATGGAGACGCGAAGATGACCGGGCATCTGCGTGACATCTTGCCCAGCAAATAACACGCGGCCTGCCGCCGCTGGTTCGAGCCCTGAGATTGTTTTCATCAAGGTGCTTTTGCCGGCGCCGTTGCCGCCAATAATTGTCACGATCTCGCCCGCATTGACGTGTAATGAAATCCCCTTGATCGCCTCGATCGCACCGTAACGCACTTCAAGCTGATCCACCTCGAGCACCGACTTATTGGACATGATGATCTCCAGCACACTTGACATGCAGGCGCTCACTTAACATGGTTGCCGCAATCTGACTTTCATGCCCAAGCTCATTGAACATGGCTACCTCCAGCAGGCTTGTCGTGCAGTGACTCAGGTGCGGAATTTTCAAGATCGTCCAAATCGTCAACGACCCCGAGATACGCTGCAATCACACGCGGATTGTTTTGCACTTCGCTCGGGGTGCCCTCTGCAATCTTTTCGCCATAGTCGAGCACGATGACATGATCAGAAATCGCCATGACTAAATCCATATGATGCTCGATCAACAAAATCGTGATGCCGAGGTCACGGATTTGAGATATCACCTGGATCAGCTCTTGGGTTTCTTGAGGGTTCAACCCTGCAGCAGGCTCATCGAGTAGCAGCAGGCGTGGGTGGGTGGCTAAGGCACGGGCAATTTCAAGGCGACGCTGCAGGCCATACGGCAAGCTGCCGGCTAGCTCATGCGCTTTATCTTTCAAGCCCAGTAATTCAAGAATTTGTAGCGACTCGCGGTAGGTCGAGGTCTCTTCGCGGCGCGCACGTGGCAGACTCAACAAATAACTGAGCATGCCCGCCTTCAAATGCGAGTGCAGTCCAACCTGAACGTTCTCTAAGACTGTCATGTTGCTAAACAGCTTCAGGTTTTGAAAAGTACGAGCCAAGCCGAGGCTACAAATCTTGTTTGCAGCCATTCCAGCAATTGAACGCCCATTAAATTCAACGGTGCCGCTATCGGGTTCTGTTACCCCTGACAGGATATTGAGCAAGGTGGTTTTACCAGCACCATTCGGGCCGATCAACGAATGAATATGCCCTGTTTTAATCGTAATACTTACGTGATTGGTCGGAATCACACCGCCATAGGCTTTATACAAATTGTCGGTCTTTAACAACGGCAGATCGGGCGCTGCAACCTCGTCAGCTTTCAGGTGCCACGTACTCTTGTCTTGGCCGAATACCGCTGGCGCAAACCAAGCCGGAAAAAGCTTACGCGACGTATTGCGCACCATGCCTGACAGACCGTCTGGCATGACATAAAGCGCAAAGAGTAATAACGCCCCATACGTAAAGTGTTGAAGGTGCGGCCAGCGTGCGAGAAACGCATCCAACAATGTGAGCACTAACGCCCCGAGCAAAGGGCCATAGATCGAGCTGCCACCAAAAAGCACAATCAACAGAAAGAAAATTGACAGGCCAAAGGTGATGAAATCTGAACTGATATATTGGTTTTGCTGTGCAATCAAGGCGCCGGCCAAGCCACAGGTCACAGCGCTGACGACAAACGCCAAAACCTTAAAACGATAGACACTGACGCCCACACTCTCGGCAGCAACCTCAGCGGTATTCACTGCTCTGAAAGCGCGGCCATACTTGCCATTGACCAAAGCTCGAATCGACAAGTGCGCAAGAATCGCCAAAAACCCGACAAACCAAACCCACTCTTTGGGGCCTAGGCGCACGCCGCCAAACAAGCTTGGGGGTACCACGCCGTAAATACCGGCTTGCCCGCCAAAGACACCTTGCCACTCTGACACAATTTTTTCGATTACGATGCCGAAAGCGATGGTGACCATCGCCAAGGCTGGGCCTTTAACGCGTAAAGCCGGTAAGGCAATGATGACGCCAAAAATACCCGAAATGACACCACTGGCCGCAAAGGCGACCCAGGGGTTCCAGCCTGCGCGCGTGGTCAACAAGGCCACCGCATAGGCGCCTACGGCAAATAAACCCGCGTGCCCTAGCGATTTTTGACCCGTGACGCCGACTAGAACATTCAGACCGGAGCCCGCCAAGTAATTAACGCCGACTAAAAACATCACCTTCAGATAAAACCCGTTATCCGTCGAAAACGGCAACAGAACGATGACAGCCACCACGAAGGCTAAGCCGAGCAGGTGAGCTCGATTGTGTTGCTCAAGCATCACACTTTCTCCACTTGGCGCTGACCTAACAAGCCCTCTGGCTTTAAAGCCAGCACAAGAATGATCAAGAGAAAAATACTGATTTCTCGCATTTCAGCTTGCCATAAGCCGACAAGTGCTTCAAGCAGACCCAATAAAAATCCACCCAGCATGCAACCGCGCGGATTATTCAACCCACCAACAATGGCGGCAGAAAAAGCCTTCAGTGCAATCGTCAACCCCATGAAGACCGAAGCGGTTGTGATAGGTGCAATCAGCATGCCCGCCAACCCAGCCAAACTAGAGCTAACCACAAAGGCCAGCACGACGATCGCTGACACGTTGATGCCCATTAAGGTGGCCGCATTGCGACTATGCGCCACTGCACGTACGGCCTTACCAAAGCGGGTTTTACGTAAAACATAGTCCATGCAAAACATCATCAGGATGCTGACAATCAACACCAGCACTTCTTGCGGCACGATTCCTGCCCCGCCAATGCGAATCACATCGTTACCCAAAGGTGACGGCAACACAATCGCTGTCGGCCCCCAGATGGCTAGGGCAGTATTTTGAATAATGATGCCAAACCCAATGGTACTCATGACCCAAGCTAAGCCAACAAAGCCCATGAAAGGGCGCACTGCCGTGTAATACAGCAGAACCCCCAGCAGACCCAGCACCACTACGCTAGCGATCAAGCCCATCGTGTAACGAAAGGGCGTCACATCACTCACCTGCAACGCCTCGGTAATGTCCTTACCAGCAAGCAATAAAACCGCTGACACACCAATGAGCGTGCCCACGGCCAAAAACTCGCCTTGACCAAAATTAAACGTTTTTGTTGTGGTGTGCGTGATACTAAAACCAAGAGCGACCAATGCGTAAATGCCACCGAGCGCCAAGCCGCTAAAAACAGCTTGAAGAAGTGCAACCATGATGTGTTTCCTTACAGCAGAATCGAAAACAACCTTTTACATCCTAGTAAAAGGTTGTTTTTCATCATTGCTGGATTATCTCTTTAGGTCGGCTGGCGTAATAGATTTAAAAATATCGTCTTGAAAACGAACAATCGCTCCGGCTTCAGTCCACTTGGCCAAATAAAAGTCATCGACGCTCAAGCCTTCATGCTTGGTTTTTGAAAAAGGCTTGTTGTACATTTTGATCACGCCTTGTACACCAGACAAGTCCTCGAGCGCAGCTGCGACTTTCGGCCCATCGGTGGTACCGGCTTTAGTGATCGCTGCTGCAAGCAAGGTCACAGCATCGTAGGCCTGCGCGGCGCACACAAAGGTCGTCATCGTTGGGAAGTTCTTACGCACACGCTCGCCGAGGGCTTTGGTGCGCTCATTACTGTCTTCGGTAGTTGAAGCAGCAATAATCAGATGCGGTGCAAGCTTAGGGCCCGTCATACGATAGTACAGCGAGCTTAAATTACCCCAAGTGCCGAGCGTGACCGGGAAGTAATTAATTTTCTCCATACTTTTCACAACGTTTGCCGCACCATCGGCAATCGCATAAATAATGACCGCATCAGCACCGGCATTTTTGATTTTGGTCATTTGCGAGGTAATGTCGGTATCTTTCGGTCCGAATTTTTCAATCAGCACGGGTTTTACGCCATGCAGTTCGAGTACCTCTGCAGCATCCTTAATCCCAGCTTGGCCATAGCCTGTTGAATCAGCAATGATGGCGATTTTTTTGTTTTTAGAAGCCTTGACTGCGTATGCGGCCAACAGGGCGACCTGTTCGCGATCAACCATCGATACGCGGAACATATAGTTTTGCGGCTCTTTTGCGTAACGAGTGGTGATTTCAGTCGCCGTCGCCGTCGCACCAATCACAGGGATCTTTGCGTTTTGCGGAATATGCAACCAAGCCAGGGCGTTACCTGAGTTTGAAGGGCCGACGACACCGACGACTTTCTCGTTATCGATTAACTCGGTCATATTCTGAATGGATTTTGGTGGAGTTCCTAAATCATCACGAATCACCGCGACCACTTTGCGACCTAGCAGGCCACCCTTTTTATTGATATCTTCGATTGCAGCTTCAAAACCCCAGCGTGCTGCGACACCAAGCTCGGCTACTGCCGTACCTGACATATCTGCGTTGTAGGCGATTTTGATGTCTTGTGCCTGAGTGGAACCAATGGTGAGTGCCGAACCGAGCGCGAGCGCCACGGCGATACGTTTGAATAGTTTCATACTAAGTCTCCGGTTTTAAATTTCTTGATCGCTGCAAAAAAAGTCACCAACAAGAGATCTGTCGCCTGCACAAATTTCGCACTGGCGTTACCTCTTGTCTGTTTATTTTCAGGCTTTCGTGGTTCATCATACCGTTTCAACAGCCGTTTAGCGCCGCTCCGCAGGTAGCTGCGGGTTTCCCCTGATAAAGTCGGCGGCTTTTTCGGCGATCATCATGGTGGGCGCACC
>JAIPCU010000167.1 GCA_021738045.1 Candidatus Methylopumilus sp.
ATGGCAGCACTCAATCCAAACGTCGAGCACGAGATGATTGACGGCGCTCTGTTTCAAGGCTTGGTCGACCAACACCAAGTCATGGCCGTGCCGACAGTCCTCTTGAACAACGAAGCCTTTGGACAAGGGCGCATGAGTGTCGAAGAAATCATCACTAAGCTCGATACCAACAGCCCCCAAAAAGACGCGGCAAAGCTCAACGCCAAAGACGCGTTTGATATGTTGGTGATTGGCGCTGGGCCGGCCGGTTCAGCTGCTGCGATTTACGCAGCGCGCAAAGGCATCCGCACCGGGGTATTGGCCGAGCGCTTTGGTGGACAAGTGATGGACACCATGGGCATTGAGAACTTTATATCGGTCAAAGAAACCGAAGGGCCTAAGTTGGTGCAAGCGCTTGAGCAGCACGTCAAAACCTACGAAGTCGACATCATGAATTTGCAACGTGCCACAGCCTTGCGTCAGGGCGCAAAGGGTCTTGAAATTGAATTGGCAAACGGAGCTGTTCTAACAAGCAAGGCGGTAATTGTGAGCACCGGTGCGCGCTGGAGAGAAATGAACGTACCCGGCGAGCAAGAGTATCGCAA
Source organism: Candidatus Methylopumilus sp. (assembly GCA_021738045.1). Taxonomy (GTDB): domain Bacteria; phylum Pseudomonadota; class Gammaproteobacteria; order Burkholderiales; family Burkholderiaceae_B; genus Zwartia. Next base: position 585 of record JAIPCU010000167.1, read on the forward strand.
CAAAGGGGTGGCCTACTGCCCTCACTGCGATGGCCCCTTGTTTAAAGGCAAACGGGTTGCCGTCATTGGCGGGGGCAATTCGGGGGTTGAAGCCGCGATTGACTTAGCCGGTATCGTCAGCCACGTCACGTTGCTTGAATTTGACAGCAAACTACGCGCTGATGCGGTGTTGCAAACCAAACTCGCGAGCTTACCTAATGTCACTGTGATCAAAAGTGCTTTAACCAAAGACGTCTTGGGCGATGGTACAAAAGTCAACAGTCTGCGCTACCAAGACCGGGTGAGCAACGAACTGCATACGCTTGAGCTTGAAGGGATCTTTGTGCAAATCGGTTTACTACCCAATACCGATTGGCTCAAAGGCACGCTTGAGCTTTCAAAGCATGGCGAAGTGATTGTTGACCACAAAGGCGAGACTTCAATGCCAGGTGTGTTTGCTGCAGGCGATTGCACCACCGTGCCGTACAAGCAAATCATTATCGCGATGGGCGAAGGTGCGAAAGCCTCACTCTCTGCGTTTGATTATCTGATTCGCTCACCGATTGCCGAGCCCTTCAAAGCGCTAGCCGCCTGAGGATATTCAAAGCATAGAACTCGCTGTCAGAGTTCTTAGCCTTTGAGTGTTTTCAGAGGCTAATTCACTGCCACCTTTTCGTGCCCAAATAACAAGGGGATCACCGCGACGCCCAAAACGACACAGGCTAGCGTGAGTACCGTTAGTGGCCATATTGGGTAGCCCGTGAACACAGATCAACGTGGTTGCACGATTGAGCAACCCCAATTTCAGCGCGACATTCTTGAAATCACGCATGACGATTATTAGTCGAAACGGATCCGCATCTGTTCTATGAGCTTGTCCAGTTACGCAGACTCTTCGCGATAAAACTATCAGCTGATGCCGAGCAGGTCGTTACGCCTGATAAACCGCCATCGTTGCACGAATAAAGTCATCCAAATTGAAATCACGCTCAGCTCGCGCACGCGCCTGCGCTCCCACCACACTCAGTCGAGCAGGGTTAGCCAAGATATTCAACAAAACAGCCTTGATCGACTCAGGACTGCGCACCGGAACAATCCAGCCCTCGCGATCGTTACAAACATTTTCGGGTAAGCCGCCCGCCTGCGTGACCAGAACCGGCAACCCCAGCGCCATCTTCTCTCGACAGGCAAACGATAAAGCCTCGTGATACGACAACACAAAGCCCAAATCGCACGCCGATAACACAGCACGAACGTCTTCAATCAAGCCCAAAAAACTCAAATGAGAACACACGCCATAAGCGGTTGCCCGAGCGCGCAGGAATTCGTCAGGCTGATCGCCAATCACTGCAACGTGAAAATGTTTTCGCTGCTCAGGCTCAAGCAGTGACAACGCGTGCACTAAATCCAGCCAACCTTTCGCCTCATGTGTTCCGCTGGCACTTCCTAGAATGATCTTATCTTGAGCCTCTGGTTCAAAAAACTGGGCGCGTAACCGCGTCTTCTCGACCTGACTGACTGGCGAGAAATATTGAGTGTCAATGCCGTGTCTGATCGTTGATATCGACCGTTTCTTATAGGGCGAGTTCAATAACATATCTTTGATATAGTCACTCACCGCAATCACATGGTCAGTCGAAAAACGCGCCCGCAAATGATGTCCAAAACTCGTAACCCCGCGATCATTATGTTTGGTATAAATCACGCGTGGCGAACATCCCAAGCCGACCAGCGCGAGCATCACCTGCTTGTGATCAGACGAGCCGTTGACGTGTATCACGTCAAAATTTTCTTTCGAGATCAGTGCACGTAACGCCGCACGCGCCGAAAACCATGAAGATGGCCGAGTCGTAAAAGACATATCAACTGTCTGAACATCAGCAATTGCAGAAGCACGCTTGAAAAGGCGACTAGTCGCCGGGCAGGCCACAAAAAGATTATGTGTCGCTTTCATGCCAAGCAATAAGCTCACAATATAAGTAACATGCCCCCCGCCAATGCCTGGATGAAAGTTTGTAAACAATATTTTCATTGATTCAGTTCTGCGGGCTAGTTTTATTGATCAGCAATTACGTCTCAAGGTAAAAAGTCGTCGGGCTATGCTGCGACGCACAAACCACTCGGGCATACTGGCAAAAGCTATCGGATAGCTGACAGATAACTGACGAAATACTGATGGATTCTACCTTGACTGTCACTACCTAATTACCCTTAGGCTAAACAGCGCCTATAAGTACAGGAATCAGGCTCCACGGTACAAATTACCATGTTGGCACAGACTCAAAACCACACACAAGAACGTGTATGATCCAACGGTAAATTTTTACACTTAGGTACTCGTTTGGTCGCGCGCCCTCTTTGCACTGCCCAACAACGCCTTGGCTCGTTTTTAGTCACGGTGTTGATTGCAGCCATGCCCATCACCCTGCTGACGGATTTTGCCCGCGCGAGCACGGTTTTTTATATTTTGGCGGCCATTAGCGCAATTATTTGTGTATCAAGGGCCGGCGGCTCTCAGTCCGTATTGAGCGACTGGAAAGACTATCGTGGCTTAGCTGCAGCGCTGTTTGTATCGTTAGTCGTCATTACGATCGCTGCGACGCGAGGCACTATCAGAATCGACAACGAAATCGAGCGCGCGCTGCGCTTAAGTGTGGGCACTTTTCTGATCTTAGGCGCCTGCTTGTCTCTCATTCCGCAGTGGTTGCGCCAAGCCACCTGGGGCTTGGTCCTTGCGACCTGGGCTGCCACGGGGTATGCCCTATGGTACGCGTTACCGACCTTTCGGCGGCCGCTAGAGGTGCCTCAACACAACGCAGTGTCTTACGGTAATTTGCTTCTGATGATGGCAGCGTTAGCCACGTTTTCGATTGGCTGGCGGTTGACGCGCTTTCGTAAGACGGAAATTGCCTTTAAGGTCTTGACCATGGCGGTTGGTCTGCTGGGCTTTATCACCACCCAGACGCGAGGCGGCTGGCTGGTCGTACCATTTTTTATCGTGATCGGCTGGGTACTGGTAACGGGCAAAACCAGTCTGCGCAAACTTTTGATGCCGGTGTTAGTCGCAGTTTTGGTTTCAGGCGCTGTCTCAGCCTCGAGCCCGATTCTTAGGCATCGCATGTATGAGATGGTTACCCAAACGGCTGAGTGTTTAACGAATCCCTTGGCAATTTCATCTGAGTGCGGTCGCTTACAACTTTGGCACGCCTCTTGGCTGATGTTCAAAGACAACCCACTGTTTGGTAATGGCACCATACAAGTCTTTGGCGCCAAGCTAGAGAGCTATTGGCGTCAGGGCATTGTGTCAGATTTTGTTTACAACCAAGGATTTGGTGAACCGCACAATGACATGCTCTTCAGCATGGCCAGCCATGGCCTGTTTGGGTTAACGGCTCTCTTACTCTTGTACGCTGCACCCATTTGGATCTTCACTCGGCGCCTGCGGGCCGGGGTGTCTCAACCTGCAAGGGTCGCCGCAGCGATGGGCTTAGCGCTCTGTCTGGGCTTTTTTGTCTTTGGCTGGACGGAGCTCATGCTGCGAAGCATTCGCACCATCGGCTTTTATGCGATGACGATGGCTTGGTTGCTTGCCCTATCGGATGAGAAGTTTTTAGGGTCTCACGAACGCTAACTCCTAAAAAAACGCAGTCGCCTCGCTCAAGCACAAAATCGCATGTAAAGTGACTCAAAACAATTTCGAGGAGCAAATCGCATGAAGCCCGTCATACTCATTACCGGTGCGAGCCGTGGTATTGGTGCTGCCACCGCCCTACTTGCCGCAACAAAAGGCTATGCCGTCGCCGTTAACTATGCAAGCAACGCGCAAGCCGCTGAAAGCGTTGTGGCTCAAATTCGTGCTCAGAGCGGAACCGCAATCGCCGTGCAGGCTGATGTCGCCGACGAAGCGCAAGTGCAGGCCATGTTTAAAAAGGTGGACGCCGAATTAGGCCCTCTGAGCGCCTTAGTCAATAATGCTGGGATCGTGGATGTCACAGCACGGGTCGACGAGATTAGTGTCGCACGCTGGCAACGCATGTTCAACATCACGGTCTTAGGTACCTTTCTTTGCAGCCGTGAGGCCATCAAGCGCATGAGCACACGCCACGGCGGAAAAGGCGGTGCCATCGTCAACGTATCCAGCGCTGCGGCGCGGATCGGCGCCCCAGGGCAATATGTGGATTACGCATCGGCTAAGGGCGCCGTCGACACGTTTACACTCGGCTTAGGAAAAGAAGTCGCAAACGAAGGGATTCGGGTGAACTCTGTGCGGCCAGGCCTCATTGACACAGAAATTCATGCCTCAGGCGGAATCCCGAACCGCGTGCGTGAGCTTGAGCACCTTGTGCCAATGAAACGAGGCGGCACAGCACTTGAAGTCGCACAGGGCATTATCTGGCTTGTTTCAGATGAGGCGAGCTATGTCACCACAACAATACTAGACGTTGCTGGCGGGCGCTAGCAATCTCTCAGTTATTCTCTTCACTCACCCTTAACACATCGGAATCCTATGTCTGTTTCTATCTACACCGCAACTGTTCCTGTTTTAAAACAGATGCTCTTGGCACTCAGCGACGTGCTCAAAAAAGGCGAGCAGTACGCCGAACAACGAAAATTCGATTCGACTACGTTGTTGCAGTCGCGTTTGTTTCCCGACATGCTGGCGCTTGTTCGCCAAGTTCAAATTGCCTGTGATTTTGCAAAAAGCGTGCCTTCACGTATCGCGGGCGTTGAAGTCGCAGCCTACGAAGATACTGAACAGAGCTTTGCTGAACTACAGCAACGTATTGCAAAAACCCTAGGGCTGATCGATGGCTTCACCGCCGCTCAATTAGAGGGCAGCGCCGTCAAAGAGATTGTGTTACGCCCCGGTACCCCGAAAGAGAAAAAACTATCGGTCGAAGATTACGCTCTGAAATACGGCATGCCGCAATTTTTCTTTCATGTCACAACGGCGTACAACTTGCTACGACACAATGGCGTCGAAATCGGCAAGAAAGATTTTATGGGTTCATACTAATCAAGGAAGATTCACATGACAACCGCAACACCAGCAGTCAGGGGCCGTTATTTTGAAGACTTTGAAGTGGGTGCAGAGTTCGTGACGCCAGCGCGCACGATCACCAGCACAGACATCGTTAATTTTGCTTGTTTGTCAGGCGATTTTAATGAGGTGCACACCAACTTTGAATACTGCGAAACGACACAATTTGGCGAACCCATTGCGCATGGCCCGTTGATTTATGGTGTTGCCGGTGGCTTGCAATATGCCAGCGGTATTAATGACGGTACGCTGCTGGCCTTAGTACAGATCGATAAATGGCGCTTGCTTGCGCCAGTTAAACACGGCGATACCATTCGGATGAAATCAACGGTCATTGAAAAAAAAGAATCAAGCAAGCCTGACCGAGGGACCATTACCTTTAAGCGCAATATTGTGAATCAGCATGACACAACCGTACAAGAAATGATCGCGACAATCTTGTATCGGCGTCGGCCTCGGTAAATCTTCGCCACATCACACGCAGCGTGATACACAAGCGACGGGAAAGATCCCCCCCATGTGCAGCCACTACAAGCCCGTGGCCCAAGTCAACCACTTACGCCGAGCGTTTGAGCTAGGACCGCTCGAGCATATCGGCAAGCCTGATATGTGGCCGGGATACGAAGGGCTCTTCATCCGCTCTCACCCGTACGCTGAGGCCGGCGACGAGGCTGTCCCCGCGCGCGAGGCACTGACCGGTCACTGGGGTTTGATTCCTCATTGGTCTAAAGATGGCAAGGTCAAGGGCACGTTTAATGCGCGCAGTGAAACGATTGCTGAAAAGCCCACGTTTCGCGATGCCTGGAAAAAGGGTCAACGATGCATTATTCCGGCGCTGTCTGTGTTTGAGCCTGATTGGCGCACGGGTAAAGCCGTGGCGGCTGAGATATCACGGGCCGATAGTGAACCAATGGGCATTGCGGGGATATGGTCGACTTGGCGCTCACCGGCTGGTTGGATAGACAGCTACACCATGCTCACAGTCAATGCAGATGACCACGCTGTATTCAAGCTATTACACAAACCACAAGACGAAAAGCGCATGGTAGTGATCTTGAACCCTGACAGCTACGAGACTTGGCTGAAAGGTTCACTATCAGACGTTACTCCATTGATTAGGCA
>JAIPCU010000168.1 GCA_021738045.1 Candidatus Methylopumilus sp.
CGGTAACTAAATACACAAATAACCATGGGAGTCATTCGCGAGGACTACATTTGCTGATGGTTTTGGTTGAAGGTTCTAGGGGCATTTGCAGAGCGAAAGCAAGAGCAAATGCCCTTTTTATCTATTAGCATAATACGCATAATGTATATTATGTAAAGTAATGTTTCTGAGTATTCATCAATAACTTGGGTCAGCCGGCCTCTTGTTCTCTCACTGCGATATTCGTTGCTGAACGACTTGCGTCAATCACCGCCAACCGGATAATGCGAGGCTTGGTTACTTTTGTTACTTGAGCTCAGTCATGAAGATATGTATTTACGGTGCGGGTGCTGTGGGAGGTCATTTGGCGGCGCGATTGATTACGGCTGGCCATGACGAAGTGTCACTCGTGGCGCGCGGCGCGCACTTGCGGGCGATCCAGCAGAATGGCTTAAAAGTGTTTCGGGGTGAAGAAATTTACACTGGGCGCCCGCTTGCTGCCACCGATGACCCAGCCTCGTTGCCACCTCAAGATGTGGTGCTAGTGACTTTGAAAGCACAGGCCTTACCAGGTGCGGCTGCCGCCATTGAACGTCTACTCGGCAAAGATGGCGGCGCAGTCTTTGCCGTGAACGGCATCCCTTGGTGGTGGAATAAAGGTACCAATAACGTCCAAGAACACCTTGAATGCGTTGACCCAGGTGGTGAACTTTGGTCGCGCCTGAAAGATCGGTCGCTGGGTTGCGTCATTTATTCGCCCAACGAAGTGATTGAGCCGGGTGTCATTAAAACCGCCATGGGCGACCGCTGGGTCTTTGGTGAACCCGATAACGCACCCTCTTCACGCGTAGATCGTTTGGTTCAGGCGTTTCAAGCCGCCAACATCAACGGCGTTGCAGCGACTGACCTTAGATACGATATTTGGCACAAACTACTGATCAATTGTGGTTTGAATCCGGTGGCGGCGTTAACCCGTTTGCCAACCGCAAAAATGACAGCAAGCCCTGAAGTGCGCGCAGAACGCTGCAAGGTCATGCTTGAAGTATTAGAAGTCGCCCTAGCCTGCGGCACTGATTTGCGCGGCAAGGTCGACCTTGAAGAGTTGGTCGCGCCTAAAAAACGCCCCGGCTCAAACATGGCCTCGATGCTGCAAGACGTGATGGCCGGGCGCTCGCTCGAGCACGACGCCATCTTGGGGCAAGTTGTTGAGTTTGCACGTCAACACAACATCAGCGTGCCGCGTTGCGAGTTGATGCTGGTCTTGCTGCGCGGCTTGAATCAACAACTGATGGATGAAGCCGCCGCGCGGCCATAACCGGCCTCATGCAGCGTGCTCTGACGATCCGGCAACGTTTCTGTTGTTTCAGAACGTTTCTGTTTTCTCAGAATATCGCAACCTGCCCTTGACCGATACCGATTGGATCTGACAGCCCTATATTTTGCGGCCCATGGATGTCAGATCCAATCGAAACATCTGGGGGTAGTTTATTTAAACGCCGACCGCAGTTCACGCACGCCAAGTGCCAACACGCGCGCATCGGCACCGACAGCCACAAACGTGCAGCCAAGCTCAAGATAACGCTTCGCCAACGCACGATCAGGTGTCAAAATCCCCGCGGCTTTTTTGTGCTTCAAAATCACAGCGATTGATTTTTCAATTGTACTGACCACATCAGGATGACCCGGATTACCCAAATGACCAAGCGCAGCCGACAAATCTGAAGGGCCTAAAAAGACACCATCTACACCTTCAACGGCACAGATCGCCTCAAGATTATTCAAGCCTGTTTGTGTTTCAACTTGCACTAACAAACAGATCTCGTCATTCGCGCCCTTCACATAATCTTTACGCGAATCCCAGCGTGACACGCGCGCCGAGCCGTAGCCCACGCCACGTACACCATGGGGTGGATAGCGCACCGCTTTCACCAACTCAGCGGCCTGCTCTGCTGTATCAACCATCGGGATCAACAAGCTTTGCACGCCTAAATCTAGCAACTGCTTAATCAAATGCGTCTCACCAATCGGTGGGCGTGCAACCGCCTGCGTGTTGTACGCAGCACAGGCTTGCAACTGCGACATGATCGTCAAAGGATCTGTCGGTGTATGTTCGCCATCGAGTAACATCCAGTCAAATTCTGCTGTCGCACAAATCTCAGTGGTAAAGGCGTCCGGGATCGAAATCCACAGACCAATATTTGGCTTGCCGGCTTTTAATGACTGTTTAAAACGATTGGTGTAATCGGGCATTGCGATGCTCCTAGAAATTGTCTAATTATTTATTGGTTGTTTTGTTTGCTTAGTTATTAGATCACCTTTATCGCGGTACCCGTGATGGTGGCGATCTCGGTATCTGCCACGATAGCGATCTTAGTAATATTGATGGAGGAATCGCATTGTGATCCTAAGTCGCCGAGCATACCGTTTGCCGGGGCAGCGCTAAACCAACAGATGCCCAGTCTTCACAAAGATCGTACAACCTTCTTTGCTGAACGGTTGGTGCGCACTCAGATGTGGGCTTCTGAGCCACGAGCCTGCTGGATAGCGACCATGCTCATCCTCAAAGACACCCTCAACGACAAAAATCTCTTCGCCGCCAAAATGCCGGTGTGGATTGAAATACGTTTGCGGCGCCCAGCGTACTAAGGTCGATCCACTACCTTGTCGCATTAACGGCATGACCTTCAAACCAGGCACCATCCCTTGAAACCAAGGCGACGTTTTAGTATCGATGACTTCGCGCTCGACTTGCTCGGGGCCAAGATGACGTAACTTGACAAAGAGCGTACAACCCAACTCACTGAAGGGTGCGTGAGAAGAACCCGGCGGGCTCATGAGGTAGGTACCGGCAGGATAATCACCTGTCTCGTCGCTAAACACCCCCTCCAGCACCAAGATCTCTTCACCGAAATCATGGCGATGCGCGTGAAACTTAGAGCCTGGTTGGTAGCGAACGATTGACGTGGCTTTTGCAACCTCGCCACCCAGACGCTCAAGCATCTTTCTCTCTACCCCTGCTTCTGGGCTCGAAATCCATGGCAAATCATGATGATTTAGGGTGACCCTCTGACTGTAATCAGCATTGATATTCATGGGGTCCTTAGCGCTTAAACGGCGCCGCTTGAGACTTCAGGGGAATATTTCAGAAAATTTTCGCGGTGTCTTCTATAGAATAAAAGACCCTCTTTGAGGCTCGCGACCGTCGCACCTTGTTCCAGCATCTTATCCCACAGATTCCAGTCTTCTTGGGGATGCACGCCATCTTCATCTTTCTTTTGATAGCCAATTTTTTGACCAAAAGCAGTGCGATACATCATTGAGCCGTGATGCTGGTCTTGGCGATCCCAATACAAGTCGCCTTGATAAGGTAAGGTTTGGCCTGGCACGCGCGTCAAGATTTCGTCTTTGAGTTCGCCGGTTACAACAATGTCGTAGGTGACAATATCGGCGCTTGCAGTGGATAACAACTCGATTGTGTCTGAACGCAACCAGTTATCTGCGCCAATGAAGAGCACATATTCGGTGTCTACCCTTGACAGCATATCTTGAAAGTTGATGACGACGCCCAAGTTATCAGGCCTGAGTATGTATTCAATGTTTGGGTACAAGCTTGGTAAATGCTTGCAATCTAACCCGCCGTCATCCACAAATAAAATTTTTGCGGGGGGCTGGGTTTGAGAGAGTAGCGACTCGATGCAGTGTGCTGCAAGGTGTCCATATCTATAAGAAGCTATAACGACTGTAATCATTATAGCGATTAGAACACGGAAGTATGACAGAACTATTTATTAAACCATGTGGCTTAAAAGACGGCTAAGTTAAACACTCAAGGGTTGCACGCTGGCGTTCTGTGCACGAACTTATTTTGCGTCACAGGTAAAGCGTCAGCTCACAATCCCTAAGTGCCATGGCACAAATTCGTTGTCACCTAAATTCAGTAATTCGCTCTTAGACTTTTCGCCCGAAGCTGTACGCAAGATGTGGTCAAAAATTTCTTGGCCCATCTGTTGAACGTCAACCAAGCCATCCAAAATCTTGCCACAATTAATATCCATGTCTTCTTCAAGGCGGGTAAACATGGGCGTATTCGTTGCCAGCTTGATGGTAGGCGAAGGCTTCGAGCCAAACATCGACCCCCTGCCCGTCGTAAAGCAAATAATATTTGCACCACTCGCAATCTGACCGGTGACCGCGCAAGGGTCGTAGCCTGGCGAATCCATAAACACAAAACCTGGCTCGGTAATACGCTCGGCGTACTCATACACTTGTTGCAAGGGAGTGCTGCCGCCCTTCATCGCCGAGCCTAATGACTTTTCAAAAATATTCGCCAAACCACCCGCTTGATTGCCCGGTGCCACCACGCCATTGAACTGACCGTTTTGCCCACGCGTGTATTCTTCCCACCAGGCAATACGGTTTAATAATTTTTGGCCAACTTCGGCGCTGACAGCACGGCGTGTCAGCATATGTTCAACGCCATGAATCTCGGGCGTCTCTGACAAAATCGCAGTGCCCCCATGGCGCACCAAAATATCCATTGCCGCCCCAAGTGCCGGGTTTGCGGTGATGCCCGAGAAACCATCCGAGCCACCGCACTCAAGACCAATCTTGATATGGCTTGCACTCACAGACTCGCGCTTAATGGCGTTTGCCCGCGGCAACATCGACTGAATCGCTGCTACGCCCGCCTCGATCGTGGCACGTGTACCGCCCTCTTCTTGCATCACTAAGGTATGCAGCGTATCTGATTTTTCTAAGCCTTGCGAGGCCACCAAATCAGCAACCTGATTACGCTCGCACCCTAATCCCACAATCAAAACACCCGCTAAATTTGGATGAGTGGCATAGCCAGCCAAGGTGCGTCGCAACACATCAAAGTGCAAGCTCGGTGTTGACATCCCGCAACCGGTCGTTTGGGCAAACGCGACCACACCATCCACATTCGGATACGCAGCTAAGCGCTCGGGCGTAAACCAATCCGCGATGCGTCGAATTGCAGTCGATGAACAATTAACCGACGACATAATCCCAATAAAGTTACGCGTGGCTACACGACCATCGGCGCGCACAATGCCCATGAAGCTTGCGCGCTGCTCAACTGGCACATACTGCACTGGCACCGCATCACGACCAAAATCGTGTTGATGTTGAAAATCAGCCAACGCAATGTTGTGGCTATGCACGTGCTCGCCCGGCTCAATATCGCGCGTGGCAACGCCAATCGGCGTGTCGTATTTCAACACGATTTCATTAGACGCGATCTTGCGGGCTGCGATCTTATGGCCAGCCGGAACTTGCGCGCGTACCTTAATCGTTGTGCCATCGGCGTTCACCGTTGCACCAAGCGTTAACGGCTCGCGCGCAATCAGAACGTTATCTTTAGGATGAAGACGAATCAGCGCTGCGCCCACAGTCTTAACTCGCAAGCAGCTTTTTAAGCTGCAGTTTTTCAATCAAGATAGTTTCTTTTTTATAGTTTTCGATCACGTATTGCCGATACTGCGCAGGGTCTAAAAAGATCACCGGCGCATCGATTTTTTCGCAGACTGCTTTGAACTCTGGGCTATTGACAGCAACAGCGACAGCCGCCGCAAGCTTTTTCTCAATGGCGGGTTCAAGGCCTGCGGGTGCAACAACGCCGTTGGGCGCATCGTTGACCACGCCAAAGCCTAACTCTTTGAGCGTTGGTACCTCTTTAAAACGAGGCAAGCGCTCTGCCCCCCAAGTCGCTAACAGCACGAGTTTTTTCGCCTCGACGAGTGCAGACCAAGAACTTGAATCCGCCAACATATCAACCTGACCGCCTAACAAACCTTGCAGCGCGGGCGCGCCACCTTTGTAGGGCACATGCGTCAGCTTGATCCCTGCCGCCAAGGCAAACTCCTCCATCCCTATATGGGTTTGTCCGCCAATGCCTGAGGTCGAGTAAGTCAGTTTGTCAGGATTCGCTTTCGCGAAAGCCACCATCTCAAGCAGGTTTTTAAACGGAGAATTGGGTTGAACCACAATTCCGAAAGTTTGCGCCGAGGCCATCGCTAAAAAACTGTAGTCTTTGAGCGGATCGACTTGAACCATTCCTAACTGCGCAAACCGCGTCACAGAAATCGCGAGTTGCCCGATCGTGTAGCCATCTGGCTTAGCAGAGGCCAAGGCTTTTGCACCAATCATGCCTGCCGCGCCTACTCTATTTTCAACCACAACAGCTTGCCCTAATTCGCGCGAGGCAACTTGCGCCAACGCGCGCATTGTTGTGTCGCCCGTGCCACCTGCAGGCCAGGGGCAAATAAACGTAATCGCGCGATTAGGGAATGCAGTGCCTTGTGCAAAGGCATTGGGTAGCGCGGCACTCACCGCAGCACCTAGGCTACCTAATACCAATTGACGGCGGGTGTTCAGGCGCGATGCTTGTGTCATTGTTGTCTCGATGTAAAAATAGCAGCCTCGCTTATGTGTGCGAGGCTTACCGGACTAAATAATTACTTCGCCAAAATCTTGCTAATCGCTTCACCCATGTCATGCGTGTGCGCTTTGCCACCTAAGTCTGGTGTATGAGGACCAGTCACCAAGATTTCTTCAATCGCTTTCACGATTGCATTGTGCGCGTCGAGGTAAGGCTTTTGATCAGCTTGTGGCAAACCAAGGCCAAGATACTCAAGCATCAAGGCGCCCGACCAGATCATCGCAACAGGGTTGGCGATTTTTTTACCGTAGATGTCAGGCGCTGAACCATGC
>JAIPCU010000169.1 GCA_021738045.1 Candidatus Methylopumilus sp.
TGTGTACAAGCTTGGCGACCGAAGCGGCACCAACGGCGCCTAAAAACTGCACGTCGTCAGACATGCACGACAGCACAGGTGCATATTTGTTGAAGGTTGGTTCGTCACCGCTCGTCCAGATCACAAGTTTGCCCGAAGCGGCGCCTGTCGGGCCTCCACTGACTGGGGCATCTAAAAACATGAGTTCTTTTTTAGAAAGTTCGGCATGCAGTTCTCGAATCACGCGAGGGGCGTTGGTTGAAAAATCAAATATCGCACTACCTGCGCGCAGGCCAGTCGTTAATCCATTCAGACCGGTCAACACCTCTTGTACTTGGGCTGGGCCCGGCAGAGATAAGAAGACGAGATCAACTTGAGCGCCCAAGGCGGCGGGTGTCTCAGCCCATTGCGCACCTTGCGCGATCAGTGGCTGTGCATTCGCCTTGATCATATCGTGGATGATCAGGGTATGCCCGTGTTTGATGAGATTCGTTGCCATCCTTGAACCCATCGTACCTAGTCCGATAAAACCGATTTTCATTTTTTGTCGTCCAGTTTTTGGTGAAGTCGATACAAAGCCTTGCTGCTTTAGTATTATTGAACACATTTAGCACTGTTCGTAAAACTATATCAGGAGACTTCTATGGCCACGGCCCCCACCTCAGAACGTCGTGAGCGTTTGCGCAAGACGGTTCCAAAAATGGTCGAATGCGCAGAAAAAGTTTTATACGGCGATATTTGGGAGCGCAAAGAGCTCTCTAAGCGCGACCGCAGCATGATCACTATCGCCGCCTTGCTCACCTCGTTCAGGCCAGATCAATTACGTGTTCACATTACACGTGGTTTAGAAAATGGTTTGACTCAAGAAGAGATTGGCGAGCTTATCACTCACTTAGCGTTTTATTCGGGTTGGGCGTCATCAATGTCTGCTGCTCAGATTGCCTACGAGGTTTTTGAAGAGAAGGAAAAAAAATGAACGGTTCAATGAATGTTTACCTAACAGGCACGCCTGCTCGAAAGCTGGTGCGCTCGACGCGTACGGCTCTAATGACTGCGTTCTTGCTTGCAGTTGTGTCAGTGATCGCACCTGCCGCTGCACAGACCTTTCCAAACAAGCCGCTCAAGATCGTGGTTGGGTTTCCGCCCGGCGGTGGCTCAGATTTAATGGCCCGCATTGTGGCCGAAAAAATGTCAGTGATCTTCAAACAACCTGTGATTGTGGATAACAAACCGGGCGCGGGCTCAACCATTGCGGCAACCTTCGTCTCGCGTGCGGCACCAGACGGCTACACCATTCTCTTTGGCCAAGCTGCTAACGTAGGCGTTGCACCTGCGATCATGAGTACGCTGACGTACGACCCCCTAAAAGACTTTGCCCCGATTACGCGTTTGGTCTCTGCGCCGTTGGTATTGGTGGGGCCTGCTGATCTTCCTGCAAAAAATTTAAAAGAACTGATCGCGTTAACTGCCGCAAAACCGAACGCCTTGAGTTATGGTTCGCCGGGTTCGGGTACTGTGGGCCATCTTGCGGGTGCCATGTTCATGAACGAGGCCAAGCTTAAGGCGGTGCATGTGCCTTATAAAGGCCAGTCGTTGTTAATCACCGATATGCTGGGCGGTCGTATCGCCATGTACTTTAGTACGATCGCGGTGGTTAAGCCCTATGTCGAAAGCGGCAAGATGCGTGCGTTTGGCGTGACCTCCGCAAAGCCCTCTACAGCGTTTCCGGGTGTGCCGGCCATTGGCGACGCCGGCTTACCTGGTTATGCAGTTGAGAACTGGTATGGCTTGCTGGCACCTGCCGGCACGCCAGCGGCAGTGATTGACACGCTGCAACAAACCGTTAAGCAAATCTTGCTGTTACCCGAAGTGATGCAAGACCTTACCAAAGAGGGTGGCGAAATTGGCGGTGAGTCGCCCGCTGAGTTTGCAAAATTCTTAAGTATCGACATCCCGCGCTGGAAAAAAATCGCGGTGGAGGCAGAATTAGCACCTTGACCTAAGGCTATTCCGCTACACTCAATTGCTGCAAAAATATTACTGATCATAAAAACAAACGGTATTGGAGAGCATATTGAAAACGTATACGCGCGTGATGGGCGGGTTAGGATTGGCATTCACACTTGGTTTGGGTGCTTTGAGCGCTCAGGCTCAAGCCCCTGCAGCAGCACCGGTTGCCCCGCCGCCTGCCTGGAAGCAAGGCATGCCTGAGTCGATGGCGACATCAACCCTAGCGCCCCTGCCAGCAAAGCTGACAATGACTAAGGCCGCCGATGTCCCGTTAGACAAGATTAAAGTTCCAGCCGGTTTCAAAGTCGAAGTCTGGGCCGATAGTATCCCCGGTAGCCGTGCGATTACAGCGGGTGACGATGGCAAGTACTACGTGGGGACTCGCGGCTTAGGTCGCATTTATGAACTGACAGATGACGGCAAACAGCGCACCTCGCGTATTTTGATCGATAAGCTCAATCAGCCAACCGCGGCTTTTAAAGATGGTTCGTTATTTGTGGTGGCTGTGGACAAAGTGTTGCGTTTTGATGGCATCGCTAAAAATCCAACGGTTGCTCCGGTTGATTTGACTGCCAAGTTCAATCTCCCACCCTTGCAGCACCACAACTGGAAATACGTTGCCTTTGGCCCAGATGGAAAGTTGTATTTGCCATTTGGTGCACCTTGCAATATTTGCGAACCGCCAACAAAGGAATACGCACAGATTCGTCGCTATAACGCTGACGGCTCTGGCATGGAGGTCTTAGCGACGGGCGTTCGTAATTCGGTGGGTTTTGACTGGCATCCCGTCACTAAAGAACTTTGGTTTAGTAACCATGGTCGCGATTGGATGGGTGACGATAGCCCGAACGACACAATGAATCGCCTAAAGGTCGGCGCCAATTACGGTTTCCCGTATTGCCACGCTGGCACGATCGCAGACCCTGAGATCAAAAAGGCTAACGCTTGCGGTGCCGTCGAGCAACCTGTTGCCTTGATGGGCCCTCATGCAGCAACGATGGGCGTGATGTTTTATTCCGGCTCGATGTTTCCTGCCGAGTACAAAAACGTTCTGTTCAATGCACGTAAAGGCTCGTGGAACCGTACCAAGAAAATTGGTCACGATGTTGTGATGGTTCAGGCTGATGCAGATGGGAAGAACGCAAAGGTTGTGCCCTTTATGACCGGCTTCATGAACGAAGCGGATCAGTCATGGTGGGGTCGTCCTGCGTATCTTCATCAGATGAAAGACGGCTCAGTGCTTGTGTCTGACGAGCAACTGGGTGTGATTTATCGCGTGTCCTACAGCAAATAAGTCAGGCACGCGTGTCGCTTGTTGCAAAGGTTGTTGTTTGGTTCGGGGTGGTCTTTCTGACCACCTCGCAGTCTTGGGGGCAGGTCTCGCCTCAACGACTGGTGCTGTGTGCTGCTTGCCACGGAGCAGACGGTAACTCTCAAATCAAAGGGATCCCATCCTTGGCTGCGCAGCCTAAACTGTTTATCGAAAACAGTTTGATCTTGATGCGCGAAGGCATGCGCGAAGTGCCTGCGATGAAAGGCATGCTCGATGGCGTGACCGATGCTGAAGTGATCGAGTTAGCAAAATTTTATTCAGCCCTAAAGTTAGCTCCCCCCCCCGCAGATAAGCAAGCAGAATTGTTCAATAAAGGTGAGCAGCTTGCCAGTGGTATGCGCTGTGGAATTTGCCATTTGCCCAATTACGTTGGGCGTGAGCAGATGCCCAGGTTAGCGGGCCAACGTGAAGACTATTTATTACACAGCTTGTTGCAGTTCAAAAACAATCAAGCGGTGGGGCGAGATTCGAATATGGTTGCTTCGGTTTATGGTGTTGCTGATGCCGATTTGCAGGCACTATCCCATTATCTGGCCAGGGTCTCACCATAATCGTGCGTTAAAAGCGGTGCCCAAGACTGCGTTCCGCACATCCGTCCGTTGGCTAACGCAGCTCCTAGTGGCCTTGATCGTGTGGCAATCTTAAGGTCGATACAATATAAAGGCCATGCCCCTCAATTTAGAACTGAACAACGGGGTTGTGCATGGCGTGTCCTTGCCCAACTGGCTAAACAAAGAGTGAGCCTAAATCATGAAACATCAGTCTGAAAAACCAAACATTGTCGTGCTCGGCGCCGGAGCCGTTGGTTGTTATTTTGGTGGCATGTTGGCACGCGCAGGGCACAACGTAACGTTGGTGGCTCGTGCCGAACACGTTGCCGCCATCTCTGAGCATGGCCTGCATATGGATTGCCAAAGCTTTCAAGAGTACGTTGCCGTCTCAGCAAGTACAGATCTTGCGGTTGTTGCTCAGGCAGATTTAATTTTATTGTGTGTCAAATCGCCCGATACCACCAAGACGATCGAAGCGATTAAACCTTATTTACAAAAGCACACCGCAATCGTGAGCTTGCAAAACGGGGTCGATAACGGTGAGCGCATTTGCGCCGTTGTTAGCAACCCAGTGTTTCCGGCTGTTGTGTATGTGGCGACGATTATGGCGGGGCCTGGCCGCCTCAAGCATCTGGGGCGAGGCGAGTTAGCCATTGGGCAGTCACCAAGCAACCACAATGAAGTTGGCGCTGCTGATCAACTGACGGCACTGGCCAAGCTGTTGACCGAGGGGGGCGTACCTTGCGTGGTATCGCCAGACATCCGAAAAGATCAATGGAGCAAGTTTCTAGTGAATTGCAGTTACAACGCCATTTCAGCGATCGGTCAGTTGACCTACGGCAAAATGGTGCAGACCGAAGCGGTGCGGGTACTAATAAATCAGTTAGCCGACGAGGTTGTGAGTGTGGCGCAGCGTCAAGGGATTGCGCTTACGCATCAAGAGGCCCAAAAGGCCAACGACATGATCCCTCAGACGATGCCGGGGCAATTGTCTTCAACAGCGCAAGACCTTGCCCGTAAAAAACCGAGCGAAATTGAATTTTTAAACGGTTTGGTTGTCCGTAAAGGTAAAGAGTACGGTATCGCGACCCCAGCCAACCAAAGCGTGTACGCCTTAGTCAAGATGCTAGAGGATGCTCAGGCGCTGTGTTAAAACGAATAAAAAACTCCTGTGAGACCTTAAATGAATAGCAAACTTATTAGCCAGTTACGCCATGGCATCGTGGTTGCGATGACGCTGGGTACAATTTTTGCTGGCGGTCAAGTGTCGGCGCAAAGTCCCGCCGACAAATACCCCGAAAAAGCGATCAAGATTGTTGTGCCATTTCCGCCCGGAGGCTCGACCGATACTCTTGGGCGAGCGATCGCTCAAAAGTTGCAAGAAAAATGGGGGCAACCGGTCGTTGTTGAGAATCGCCCTGGTGCGAGCACGTTGATCGGCTCAACCGCTGTGGCAAAAGCTGCGCCTGACGGCTACACCTTGATCGTCTCTGTGAGCAGTCACACCACGAACCCCGCCATGCACTCGAGTATGCCGTTCGACACGCTGAAAGACTTTAAGGCGATTAGCATGTTGGCAAGGGCACCAGTCTTGATGGTGGCTAACCCGAATTTTCCAGCAAGTAACATCAAAGAACTGATTGAGCTTGGCAAGGCCGGGAAAATCAAACTTGATTATGGGTCGGCGGGTGTGGGCACGATGACGCACTTAACAGCTGAACTCATCAAAAAACAAACTGGTTTGGATTTGACGCATATCCTTTACAAGGGCGGTACGCCCGCGATGATGGACGTGATGTCTGGCCATCTTGCATTGACCTTCGCCACGCTTGGTCAAGTGCAGCCGCAGATTAAATCGGGCAAGCTTAAAGCGCTCGGAATTTCGTCCGATACGCGTTACGCCTCAGTGTCCGATATTCCGACCTTCAAAGAGCAAGGCCTTGATGTGGTGACCGTTGAGTGGTTTGGCTTGCTTGCGCCTGCTGCCACACCGCCAGATATCATCGCTAAGCTCAACGCCGAGGTTAAGCAGATTATGGCAAACCCAGAACTCGGCGATCGCCTCGCCTCAATCGAACTGGTTAGCTCAACCCCAGCGTTTCTTGAACAGTTCATTCAAAGCGAAGTGAATCGCTGGAGCCCGGTGATCAAAGAGTTGAATATCAAAACGAATTGAGGCCTCGTTTGCCGGCGAGAGACTGCTCGGGTGTTGGAGGCCACATCCAAGCAGTATGTACAATCTGTCAGTCAACAAAACAGACGATTTGCCGACGTGGTTAAAATGTTCGGTGTAACAGTGGAGTAAGCATTAGTGAGTCATGGCTCGCCTAATATCCCGCTTGAGGTGCCTCTAGGAAAAGACGTTTCTTATCCCAAGGGTTACGACGCGTCACTACTTTTTCCGATGCCTCGAATAGACGCAAGACGCACGCTTGGTCTTGCGAGTTTGCTCGGCGAGGCGACGACAGCGAGCGCTTTGCCGTTTCAAGGGTTCGATCTCTGGAACGCCTACGAACTCTCTTGGCTGAATGCAAAAGGCCTACCTAAGGTCGCGCTGCTGCGTCTAAAGGTGCCGTGCACCAGCCCCAATATTATTGAGTCAAAATCCTTAAAACTTTATTTGAATAGTTTTAATCAAACACGCTTTGAAACGGTGCATCACGTGTTTGATCTCTTGCGAAAAGATCTTGCACGGGCAAGCGGCGCCGAGCTTGAGCTTGAACTTGTTGGGCCTGATCAATTTGCAAATGAAACAATCGCCGAGTTTGTTGGTGT
>JAIPCU010000170.1 GCA_021738045.1 Candidatus Methylopumilus sp.
CGCCACTGCGCGACACCCAAATCCATGACCGCCAAACTCTGCCCGGCGACACCTGGTACGAGACCCGCGACCTTAAACGTGTGCGTTTTACCGCCGAACGAAAGGATAAGGTCGTCGCTCACAGCGACAGCCAACTCCTTTAGCGCCGTTGCTGACAGAAAGATCGCATTCTCATCAAACACCTGCATCCGCCGATCGTCAGAAACGGACGGAAGCAAAGCAGAGGTCACGCGGCCTGCTTGAAAAATATCGAGGCCAAGCACCCGCACGTGTTGCGTTGCGCGCTCAAGTACGGGGCTCACTGCGCGTATGCCTAATTCTTTTTGACGAGACACCACTGCGTCTAGCAACTCATCTGAGAAGTCTCCCGAAGTCGCGACGAGCTGCGCCGAGGCCTGACCATTCACCGTATCCAGTGCGCGACCAAATTCACTCAAGGCAGACCGATTAACGGTATGAATAGCGACGGCTAAGCCAATACCCAGCCCGACAGTGAGCCCAGCGATCAGCCAACGGCCCGGTTGCGCCCGAAAGGCAGAGGTCAAGAGCCAAAAGAACAGCATCAGCCGGTTAAAACAAAAGTGCGATCAAGCCTGGCTGCTGACTCAGCTGAATGCGTCACCATCAGTAACGCCGCACCTTGCTCGCGACAGGTATGACACAGAAGGCTTAGCGCCTTGTGCGCCGTTTCAGGATCAAGATTGCCGGTGGGTTCATCGGCCAAGACAACTTCAGGGCGATGCACCAACGCTCGTGCCAAAGCCACACGTTGCTGTTCGCCGCCGGATAACACCGAGGGAAAAGATTGCGCGACACTCGTGAGTTCAAGTGCTTCGAGTAAACGCTCAGCACGTTCTGTTGCCTGCGCGTAGGCTAAGCCCGCCAACAAACAGGGCACCATCACATTTTGTAAAGCATTGAGGTGCGGCATTAAATGAAATGCCTGAAATACAAAACCAAAGGTCACGCGACGCAACGCTAGCTGTTCACTCTTGGTCATCTCAGCCAGATTATGACCTTTTAACAGCACACGCCCCTCATCTGGCAGATCAAGCCCCGCCATCAGGTTGAGCAGTGTCGACTTGCCTACCCCTGAGGCGCCTCGAAGCGCAAGTTGTTCGCCTGGCGCAACAGAAATATTCAGGTTTCGAAACAGCCAGCGTTCAGGCGAAACCCTTTTAGACAGACCTTCGGCTTGAAGTAAAACGGGGGTGTTGAGAGGCATCTTTTCATCTTACCAACGCGGATATTTGTACTTTTGACCGCTATTCAATCTTGTACAGATTTAGCGGCCTTGAGCAATTGATAGATTGCAAATAAGACATACAGTTGTCCAAGCCCAATGGCTTCGGCCAGCCAGTCTGCCCAATTAAAATTTGAAAAGTTTGCGTCGGTCCAAGAAAATAGCGTCCCTGCGCCGATCACGATTAGTGTGCCAAGAACCCAACCTGGCTTACCGCGATTGATACCCTGCACCCGCACCGTAAAATAAAGCAAGGCAACCGCTGCACCAATCACAACAAACATAACCGCAAGCGCGATTCCGACATCATCGCCCAAATCGCTCAGGGTGGTTTTAAAGCCACCTTCAGCTTGAAGCTTCATTAAAAGTAAGCTCACGGCGTACATACTGAAGTAAGCATTGCTAAGTTGTAGCAATTCTTTTTGGGCGGTACCACTGGCAGCGGGCTTTGTTGGTGTTGATGCCTGTGTCATCGTCTTGGGAGTCGGCTGCGACTCAACAGACTTTGCAAGAGCTGGCGCCGGAGGCTGCGCCTGCTCAGACATCACTGACTGGCCACAGTTTGGACAAAACTTGGCGTCAATATTTTTTTTGGTACCGCAATTCGCACAAAAATTCATGCTAATCCATCCTTTGACATGATCCACGCGGGCAATTGGAGCTATCTATCTGATCGACCTAAGCCAGTCACCACAGCCTCGCTTAAGCCTAGCGACCACCATCAAATTGACTGCCAATAGTAGCGCATCATCGCATCACATAAGCGACCACACCCACCAACTTGCGCAACCAAGTGCAAGCAAAACTGCCCACACACGCTGCTCGGCACGCACAAGGTCTGGCCCAGGGCCTGGAATCTGGCCAGTGATCATGGGCGAGGCCATATTGCGCCGTCGAACAATGCTAATGAATGCGATCAGACCTAAGTGAATCAACACGCTCCAGAGATACAGTTCACCAAAAAACTCATGAGTACTCTCCATGAATTTGCCGCCCAGATCGTTGTTCAACAAATAACCCGATCCCACCAAGGGCACCACGAGTACCAACAAGCTCAGCACGGCAAGCGCCATCAGCAAATTCTGTCCTTGCTTCCAGCCAATTGCTTGAATGCTGGGCGCATTGCGCGTCGCAACCACCCAGGCGCGTAAGCCCGATAGCTTGCCAAACAGTAATTTGAAACGCGCATGCTTTGGCCCGACCAGCCCCCAGACGATGCGAAACGCTAACAGCCCAAGCATCGTGTAGCCAAGGCTCACGTGCACACCACGCAACCGTTCAAAGTCTGCAGTCAGATAGGCGCCTAAAAAAGAGAAGGCAAAGAGCCAGTGAAAGCTACGAGTCGCCAAATCATTGACGCGCCTTGTCGCAATGGTTGCAGTCGTCTTTAGGGTTGTCGGATTAAGCATCGTGTTCATTTCGGTATCCTCACAAAATCATCGTTGTAGTTGCCCTGCTCTGCCGAGGTGTGGCAGGCCGCACAATTTGCCGCACTCTTAATGCTTTGGCGTAGCCAAACCTCAGCCTCGATCTTGCGGTGTTCGCGCACAAACCAGGCCGCCTTGGTAATGCGATCCTCTTGCGGCTCTTCGCGCACTTTTTTATAGGTGCCAGCCAACGGCTCTAGCCATTTAGAAATCTCTAAGACCTCAGCAGGCTCGAGCGAGGCATCTACGCCGTAATGCTTGTCTAAACTTCCAAGCAACCGTCGCCAAGAGGCGAAAGGCAGCAAGGCTGGCGGGTACGCCAAATGACACGAGGCACATTCGCTGCGATATTTTTCAGACATCACGAGTGGTTGAAAGTCTTTCGACCCACCCGCCACGGCTGTGCTTGCGCCAATACCCGAGGCCAAAAGCAAACCCATGCTAAACGTGCCGAGTGTGCTTCGAATGCTCGGGGTGCGTTGCGTGCTTAATCTGCGCTTCATGGTTTGAGCGCCAACAAAAATGCTATGACATCAGACTTTTCAGCTGCAGTGCACTCGCGCGACAACACATCTTTACAGTTGCGTCGAAACCACTTATCAATTCGAGCGGCATCAGTGAGCGCGTCTGGGTTCGCAGCCGGTGCCAGCGGATCAATCGCTTTGCCTGTGCTCGCATGTTTAGACACCTTCGTGGGCGCCTCACCATGACAGGAGGCACAAGTCCACTTCGAGCCGTGCGTCGAGGTAAAGAAGATGCGGCCATTATCTGCGCTCGCTGGCCGACCAGCGGCGGCTTCGAACCGTTGCAATTGTGCCGCTGGAGTGGTGTCGCCTGCGTGAGCAGTGGCTGCGACACCAAGCACCAAGGCTAGAAACAGCTGCCGCAAGTTCTGCTTAAACATATATTGACCTCTCATGACGTAGTGAATGTAGTCATGATGCAGCAGCGACCTTGTACGTTATCTGAATCAGTCGTTCAGATTCGGTTCATGTATTGGGGTGCACAATATAAGTATTGCTGACACCGAAAGAACAAGATGAAACTAAAATCGCAGAAAACTATCCCTACCGCCACCGCGATGTTGATGGTCTTACTGACCTGTTCGCTTCTGGCGACAAGTGTGTTGGCGAGCTCAACCGATCAAGAGCGAGCCACCCAAGCCGTTCAAGCCGGTGACATTCTAAGTTTGAGGGTCATTCTCGAACGCCTTGAGCAAACTCAGCCCGGTCAGGTGCTAGACGTTGAATTTGAGCAGAAACAGGGGGTTTGGATCTATGAGCTTAAAATCCTCAAAGCGGGTGGCCGTTTGCAAAAACTAAAGGTCGATGCAAAGACGGGCGAAATCATCTCAAACAAAGAGCGCTAAACAATGTGGCGATGCACTGAGCGGCAAACGACACGACGAACCACTGAGCGTTAAACGATGCGCCGCTTTACGGAACGTTAATCAATGCGACTATTTACGGAGCGCTAAGCAATGCGGCTATTGGTCGTCGAGGATGATGCCACCCTACAACGCCAACTTTCAGAAGCGTTGACGGCCAGTGGCTACGCCGTGGATGTGGCCTCAGATGGTCGCGAGGCGCTATACCTAGGTCAAGAGCAGCCCTACGACGCCGTGATTTTGGACGTGGGCTTACCGCTCATGGATGGTATCTCGGTCTTACGAAAATGGCGTGCCGAACAACGCACCATGCCGGTGCTGATTCTCACAGCACGCGATGACTGGCATGACAAGGTTGCTGGCATTGATGCCGGCGCCGACGACTACGTCACTAAGCCTTTTCATATGCAAGAAATACTAGCCCGCGTACGCGCCCTCATCCGACGCGCTAGCGGCGGCGCCGACTCCATCCTGCGTTGCGGCAAGCTTGAACTCGATACCCGCACGAGTCGCGCCTCGTGCGAAAACGAACTCATCACACTCACGAGCCATGAGTTCAAGATTTTGTCGTATCTCATGCATCATCTTGACGAAGTGGTCTCGCGCAGCGCTTTAACTGAACACATTTATGCACAAGACTTTGACCGAGATTCGAATACGATTGAAGTCATGATTGGCCGCTTACGAAAAAAAATACCCGACGGCATGATTCAAACCGTGCGAGGCATGGGTTACCGACTTGCCAAGGCTGACTGTTAGCCATGCCGAACAACAGCGTTCGTAGCTGGCGTGGATCACTCAGGCTACGTCTGTTTGGCGGTACTGCCCTTTGGATTGCGCTCGCGCTGGGCTTGACCACCATCGCGCTCGACGGACTCTTTAAAGATCAGGCCACACGGCAGTTCGAGCAACAACTGCAATCCTATCTGTATCAGATCGTGGTGGCGTTTGACGTTGATGCGAAAGGCAACCCGCTTATGCAGACCGCTGGCGCAGATCCCCGCTTTAACCGACCCGAGTCTGGACTGTATTGGCAGATCAACGACCAAAGCGGTGCTGTCTTGTTGAAATCACGCTCACTTTGGGACACCAAACTGAACGTTGCAAATGATGCGCTTAAAAGCGGCGAGATCCATTTTCACAATCTCACCGGGCCCGCTGCACAAGCGCTGATTGTTGCCGAACAAAACGTCTTGCTTGAGGGACTAGGTAGCAAACAATTTCGGGTGATAGTCGGTTCTGACACCCAAGCACTGACGCGCGCGATTCAAACGTGGCAGCGCTCGCTCTGGCTATTTGTTGGCATCCTCTTTCTGAGTCTGCTTGTTGCAGCGAGCGCGCAGGTGGCGTTTGGACTACTACCGCTTCGGCAACTACAACGCTCACTCAAAGCGTTGCGCGACGGGGATGGCACACGCATCGTCGGTGCGTTTCCGACTGAACTCAAGCCGCTCATCGAAGACTTCAATGCGGTCATTGATACCAATGAAAAAATCATTGAGCGTGCTCGCAATCAAGCAGGTGACCTTGCGCACTCGATTAAGACACCCATCTCTGTGATGAGTAACGCCTTGCGGCTCGAACAGTCTCGCAACCACCACGACCCAGCACTGGTGGCTTCACTTCAAGAGCAGTTGCAACAACTGCAGCAACAGGTGCAGTGGCGGCTCAAACGCGCACGCATTGCAGCGAGTGCCGGAGTGCCTCATGCGCGCACGCCAGTCAAAACCACCGTCGAACAATTGACGCGTGTGATGAAAAAAGTACATGCTGAAAAGTTAATTCAGGTCACAGTCTCTGACATACCCGCTGACCTTTGCTTTGCGGGCGAGCTACAAGACTTGCAAGAAATTTTAGGTAATCTTTTGGATAACGCCTACAAATGGGCAACGCACACGATCTTGGTTAACAGTGCTTACGCTGACGGCAAGTTACGCCTCACAATTCAAGATGATGGGCCAGGCTGCGAAGACCTGACAGAATCAGCCCAACCTCCACACCGTGGTCAGCGCGCTGACGAGTCTATCCCAGGAAGCGGACTAGGACTTAGTATCGTGCGTGACTTGGTCGGTCTTTATGGCGGCGAGCTTTTGTTTCAAGCGGGTAGCTCTAAAGGATTGCGTATTACGCTGACGCTGCCAGGTGACTTGCGTTGAGTCGTGCGCCAGACTCGGGCAACGTTCAGACGAAACGCGCTTTGACAGACCTTGCGCCTGAAATAAAACGTGATAGTTAAGCGATATTTAGATGCATTTTGACTGTTAATTTCATACTAATTCAGAGTTGAACTCTGTATTAGTATGGATTAAACTCATCAAATGATACCGCGACACCTCCAACCCGAGCTGCAGACACAGCTCAGCGAATACCCTATCGTCACCATTCTTGGTCCACGCCAGTCCGGCAAAACCACCTTGGTCAAAGCGGTGCTGCCCGATTATCAGTATGTGAACCTAGAAAACCCTGAAACCCGCCAATTTGCGACCGACGACCCTAAAGCGTTTCTCAGACAATATTCTGACCGCACCATCTTCGATGAAATACAACGCGCGCCTCATCTTCTAAGCTATTTGCAAGAAATCGTTG
>JAIPCU010000171.1 GCA_021738045.1 Candidatus Methylopumilus sp.
ACTTTTTTTGCCTACGAAAAACCTCGCCCCACACTTCATAATCCGCCTTAATACGTGCTGCGAACGCTTCAGGTGAACTTGTCGTCACGTTCATACCTGCCTTTAACAGAGTGGCCTGAACCTCAGGCATCTCTAAGACAAAATTAATTTGGCTATTTAATATTTTTACCACGTTGTCTGGGGTGCCTTTGGGTGCAAGAAAACCGTACCAGCTGCTGGCAAGAAATTTCGGGAAGCCTGATTCAGACGAAGTTTTGACCTGAGGTAGCGCAGGCACACGCTCTGTACCTGTCACCGCGATCGCCTTGAGCTTACCTGCGTTCACTAACGGCATCGCCGAAGGCAGGCTAGCAACCATCACGTCGACATCGCCGCGCGCAAGCTCAATCACAGCTGTACTCGCGTTTTTATAGGGGACACTCAAGGTTTTGATCTGAGCGATTTGCCCGAACAAACTTCCAACTAGCTCGGTTTGCGACGAGGTTGAGGCAAAGCTAACAGGTTCATTCTTTTTAGACGCGAACGCGACGAGTCCTTGTAGGTCATCAAACGGAGAAGACATACTTGTTACCACCACAAAGGGCTGGTCGACTCCGATCGCAACTGCGACAAAATCGTTGATGGGGTCGTACTCAATATTCGGAATCAAAAACGGAGTGATCGCAACGGAACTTGTCAAGGCGACAGTCAAGGTGTAACCATCTGGAGCCGCCCGGGCACCCAACGCAGTGCCAATCCCAGCCTGTGCACCTGGCTTGTTATCGACGATCACCTTTTGGTTGAGTCGCTCGCTCAATCGCTGCGCAATCACACGACCGAACGTATCCGTCCCTCCCCCTGGGCCGTTTGGAACGATCAGTTGGATCGCTTTAGATGGATAGTCCTGCGCCTGAACGGTCAGCGACATACACATCAATAAAGCGAAGAGTCCAAAAAATCGTCTAATAACCATTACTTACCTCTAAATAATTGGTTCGATACAACCGACTATACCTGTCTATACTAGTAAAGTGCCATACCTTAACTCGGAGTCTCAACATGAACAGCAAAATCGGCTTTATTGGCTTAGGCCGCATGGGCAAGCCCATGGCCTCTCATCTACAAAAGAAAGGCTTTGACCTTATCGTACTTGATCTGAATCAGCAGGCCGTAGCCGAGCTGGTATCTCTGGGCTCAACAGCCGGCAAAAGCGTCGCCGACATCGCCCGCAGCTGCAGCATTGTGATCACCATGCTGCCAAGTTCAGTCGAAGTTGAAAAGCTGTCTTACGGAGCAGACGGAATTTTTGCGAATGCAGCAAAAGGGACCATTTTGATGGATATGAGCACCATTGACCCCTTGGCAACTGATCGCCTCAGTGCCGAAGCAAGCAAACATGGGTTGACAATGGTTGATGCCCCGGTGGGTCGTTTGGCCGAACATGCTGACCGCGCTGAATGCCTATTTATGGCCGGAGCCTCAGACGCTGACTTTAAAACAGTCACCCCGCTTCTGAACGCGATGGGTAACTCAACGTTTCACTGTGGGCCAGTGGGAACAGGTGGCAGAACCAAATTAGTCAATAACTACGTTGCGATCACCCTTACCCAAGTGAATGGCGAGGCCTTGGCCCTATCACAGCGCTTTGGTTTGGATATCACCAAGACACTCGCAGTCTTGCTAGGCACTTCGGCTAACAACGGTCAGCTGCGAATGAATTTTCCGAATAAAGTTTTGGCGGGTGATACAACACCCGGCTTTACCATTGATCTGGCCCACAAAGACCTGTCACTGGTGGTCAACGCCGCGCATGCCGCTAAGGTACCAATGCCCGTCGCTGCGGCAGTGCACGAATCCTTTAGTCAGGCCCGTGCAGCCGAATTCGGCGCGATTGATTTTTCAGGGATCGCTGATGTAATTTGCGAAGTTTCTAAAATCAAAAAACCACGCGTGCCGAAGGGCTGGAAACCAAGCTGAACTTGCTAATAGACTAGCCCGACTAACATAGAACGTTGGGCTGGTGAGTGGTGGCAAGACACCCTTGCTCCACCAAGCTTGGAGATCCGATATAGGGCTTAGCGCTGCACCGCTGTGTTCAAAATCATTTCAACTCCACGCTCGGCGATCATATAGGTCGCCGCGTTGGTGTTGGTCGACACGACGGTCGGCATCACTGAAGCATCCATCACGCGTAGTCGCTCTACTCCGCGTACGCGCAATTGTGAATCCACTGGCGAATGGCCGTCATCGCTCATCCTGCACGTACCACTTGGGTGGTATACCGTACCGCCACGTGTTTGCGCAAAGGTCCACAGATCCGTGTCACCGGGCATGGTTTCAACATCCCACAGATCTTTAAACGCGGGCTGAGCGTAAATGTCCCGCAGCATTTCAAGGCCTGCGACAATCACTTTGCGATCATGTTCAGCTGAAAAATAGCGGGGTTCGATTTTTGGTTGATCGTAGGGGTCGGTTGAGCGAATCGACACACGGCCTCGACTATCTGGGCGACACTGGCATACGGCTGCACTAAACCCAGAGTAATCATGCAGCGGCTCGCCCGACTTCTCAAGCGATAAAGGCATGACAAACATTTGAACATCCGCTCGATGATCTCGCGCGTGTTTAGTGCGCGCTAAGCCACCCACCTGAGCTGCACCCACCGTCAAGGGCCCACTATTATTCAATAGCCACTCCAAGCCCATTTTGGCCAGTTCGAGCGGATTACGGACTTGATCATTGATCGACATCTTTTTCTTGAGTTTGACGATCATGCGCGCTTGATAATGATCTTGAAGGTTTTCGCCGACTTCAGGTGAATCTGCGACCACCGCGATACCATGTTGTTGCAAGAGTGCGGTCGGGCCGATACCTGATAACTGCAACAATTGAGGCGATTGCAGTGCACCCGCGCACAACAGCACTTCACGATCAGCTTGTGCTTGCTTAGTCTGGCCGTTTTCAATCCATTCTATGCCGCAGGCAACCTTGCCTTCGAACAATACACGCGACACTTGAGCGTGCGTCACGATGGTCAGCTTTGGATTGCTCATCACTGGGCGTAAAAACGCACGCGCACCTGAAGAGCGCCAACCATCTTTGATGGATAACTGATAGGCACCAACGCCGTAATCGGTTTCCCCGTTGAAATCTTTATTTGCCGGCAAACCATATTGCTGGGCAGCCTCAATCCAGGCATCACAATACGGATGATCGTTACGTAACTCAGAAACGCCCAACTCGCCCGCCGCACCATGAAACGGTGTTTCACCACCAATGTAATTTTCTGAACGTTTGAAATACGGTAATACGTTATCGTAATTCCAGCCCGTCGCACCCTGCTTGGCCCAATCGTTGTAATCGTCGTGTTGCCCGCGAATGTAGATTAGACCGTTAATAGAAGACGAGCCTCCTAAGACTCGACCACGCGGCCAGACAACGTTGCGACCACCGGTCCCTTCGCTGGGCTCAGTGTCAAAGTATCTTGTGAACTTTGGATTCGTCATGGTTTTAAAGTAACCAATCGGCAAATGAATCCAAAAGTTTTTGTCTGGTCCGCCGGACTCAAGCAGCAGCACAGAATGCCCTGCCTGAATTAAACGATTTGTCGCTAGGCAACCGGCCGAGCCCGCGCCAACCACGATGTAGTCAAAGTTCATATTTTTCTCCGTGCAACCCAATCGTACAAAACGACGAGACGCTCAAGCTATTATTTTTTCTGAATCGCAGCAAGGCCAAGTCGATTTTTTCACAAGCATCTTGCTTGAAATAGTACTATGAATGACGACTGATCGACACCAATCAATCGATACTGAAAATCGCGATGCAACCTGCTGTAGTGCGCAAATTTTTTTGACCTAAAGGGATACCATGATTAAAACAATCGGCTTTCCTGGCCGTTACCTTCAAGGCCCTGATGCAGTGCAGCATTTGCCTGAGCTATTGAATGAATTTTCATTAGTGACACCCATCGTCTTGATGGATGATCTTGTGCGCGCGAGTGTCGGTGATTTATTGCTCAAGCCACTGTCGGCTGCGGGTATTCAGACAACACTGCTTCGCTTTGCCGGTGAATGCACCAGCGAAGCGATCGAACAGCTCGCGCTTGAAGCTGAGCGCACACAAGCCGACGTGGTCATTGGCTATGGTGGCGGAAAAACAATTGATGCGGCAAAGGGCATCGCCAAAGCGCATAACCTTCGGCTCTTTATTGTGCCGACGATTGCTTCGAACGACTCGCCCACAAGTCGTCTGATTGTCTTGTATGACGATCAGCACCGTGTGACACGGGTTGACCGACTGACGCGCAATCCTGATGTTGTACTGGTAGACACAGCGATCATTGCGCGTGCCCCTGCCAGGTTCTTTGCTGCGGGCTTGGGTGATGCCTTAAGCAAAAAATTCGAGGCCACCCAATGTCATTTGGCACGGGGGAAGAATTTCTTTGGTACCGAGTCGCTCGCCACGGCACGCCTTCTCGCCGAACGTTGCTACGACACAATCATCGAGTTTGGCCTGCAAGCATTGAAGCAGATTCAAGACCACGGCACCCCGAACGAAAGCGTTGAACGTGCGGTCGAGGCATCCGTTTTATTAAGTGGACTGGGATTTGAAAGCGGAGGCTTATCGCTCTCGCATGCCTTAACTAGAGGGTTTTCTGCTCACCCAGTGATGAGTACTTTTTTACACGGCGAGACTGTCGCTTTTGGCTCGATCGTTCAGTTGGTGGCGGAAGAGCGCGCTGAGGCCGAAGTGCAGGCTCATATCGACTTTTGTCATTCGTTAGGCTTACCCATTACGCTTGCTCAACTGGGGGCAAAGAACGCAACTGAGGCTGAAATCTTACAAATGGCGGCTCTCACCGCAGCGGCGCCCTATATTGGCAATCTGACCCCTGCGGCCGATGCGAATCGCATTGCGCAGTGCATCAACAGAGCAGATGCCTTAGGCCGCGCAACTGCCAGATAGTCAGTTATGCTTAATCAAACATACAAATAAACAACGACGCTTCAATCAAACAGGAGACAGACATGAACTTTGAAAATAAAGTTGCAGTGGTGACGGGCGCAGGTGGTGGCTTAGGTTTGGCAATTATCGAGAAGTTCGCCCGCGGTGGCGCTGCGATTGTGGCCTTAGACTATTCGCAAAAAATGGCAGATGCAGCAGCCGAAAAAGTTCGTGCACTTACCAAGCAAAAGGTCTTGGCGATACAGTTTGATGTGGCTGATCATCGTTCTGTCGCAAAGGCTTTTACCGCGATCGATCAAGAGTTCAAGCAAATTGATATTTTAGTGAACTGCGCGGGTGTGCGCGAAGTTCAAAAGGTGTATGACCTTGACCCCGAAGAATGGCGTCGCGTGATCGACATTAACTTAAATGGGCCGTTTTATTGCGCGCGCGAAGCCGTGCTGCGTATGCGTAAAACAGGTGGTGGTTCGATTGTCAATATCGCCTCGGTTGCAGGCATGATGGGGCTGACACACCGCCCTGCTTACAACTCCAGCAAACACGGTATCATCGGCCTCACTCGTAACCTGTCTTTAGACTGCGCCGCGGATGGCATTCGCGTCAATGCCGTTGCTCCTGGCCTGATTCGCACACCACTGACAGATGGCTATTACAAAGATCCTGAATTTATTAAAGGGCTCAACGAAGTGGTGCCAATGGGTGCCCAAGGTGGCACACCCGGAGACATCGCTGATGCCATCGCCTTTTTGTGCTCATCCGAGGCAAAGTTCGTGAACGGTATCGTGTTGCCCATAGACGGCGGCTGGGCAGCAAGTAAGAGCTTCACCACGGGTAGTGGCTCAGCCCAATTTACGTCTGCAAACAATCAGACTTAATAAGCTGTTAGCTAACGTACTGCTTACTAAACTGTTAGCTAACGTACTGCTTACTAAACTGTTAGCTAACGTACTTGCTTAACAAGCTGTTAGCTAACATGTAGGCTGATCACCAGCTAGCTAATATGTAGGCCGCCGTTCACTTGCAGCGACTCACCAGTAATGAAGCTTGCGCCACTGCTGCACAAAAAAGCAATCGCAGTGGCCACTTCGGCGGGTTGCCCTAAACGCTTGAGCGACGACTGTTCAATTGAGTCTGCGCCTCGTAACTTAATCAACTCGGTGGTCATCGGCGTTTCGATGATACCGGGTGATACTGCGTTCACACGTGTGCGCGGGCCAAGCTCGCGAGCCAAACTACGTGTCAACGACAAGATGGCGCCTTTCGTTGCTGAATAATGCGAATTGGCAAATGAGCCGCGATGACCCGCGACTGAGGCAATATTGCAGATCGCGCTATTGTCGCGTAAAGCTCGAATCGACCTTTGGCAAATATAAAACACACCATCAAGATTAATCGAAATGACTTTATGCCATTCAGCATCTGACATCTCTTTCGCGGGCCGAGCTAGATAAATCGCTGCAGCTGGCACTAAGAAATCGATCCCACCAAAACGCTTCACAGCCAATTCAACCGCTGCCTCTGAGTCATTAGGATCGCTGGCATCCATACGAATTGTCGCGACACGTGTACCTGTTGGATCTAACTCGGTCGCAAAGCGCTTTAGCGCATCGTGATCAAGATCCGTCAAGACCAATTGAGCGCCATTTGCATAAAACAGCTTGGC
>JAIPCU010000172.1 GCA_021738045.1 Candidatus Methylopumilus sp.
AAGGGCCAAATGGTTTATGTTTTTCACCAGACGAAAGCCTGCTTTACATCATTGAATCGCGCGCCACACCTAATCGCTTGATCCAGGTGTACGACGTAGTCGACAACGGAACAAAAATCAAAAATGGTCGCGTGTTTTTGGATGCAGGTGCTGGCAGCATCGACGGTTTACGTGCAGATATCGATGGCAATCTTTGGTGCGGTTGGGGAATGGGTACGCCTGAGCTTGATGGCGTGATGGTCATATCGCCTGCAGGCAAAATGATTGGTCGGATCGCTTTGCCAGAACGCTGCGCCAACCTGTGCTTTGGAGGGCTTAAGCGCAACCGCTTGTTTATGGCTTCTTCACATTCGATTTACTCGCTGTATGTGAATACTCAAGGCGCGCTCGGAGGGTAAGCCGCAAGGCCTACTGGCAATGGATAACCCTTGTTTACGCGGCAAGCAGTAGCGACTACTTTAGACAAAGAATATTCTGAAAGGAAAAATAATGAAAAAAATCCTCATACTCGTGATGGCAGTCTTCGTGCTTGGCGCAGTACCCGATACGAGTTGGTCGCAGGCGTATCCCAACCGATCAATCAAGATGATTGTGCCCTTCCCTCCGGCTGGTGCTGCTGACGTGACCGCCCGCATTGTGGCCAAAGCCTTATCTGAAGACCTTGGGCAGCCGATCATTATCGATAATCGAGGCGGTGCGGATGGTGCGATTGCAGGTGTAGCCGCGATCAATTCGCTACCTGACGGCTACACCTTGCTGTTTGCCACGCCGACTGGGATGAATGCTGCGCCCACGATGCGCAAGGTGCCCCCCTATGATCCTTTGACTGCCCTCACCCCTATTTCATTGGTCGGAAAGTTTGGCTTCTTTCTAATGATCAACGCCGAGGTTCCCGCAAAAAACATGACAGAGTTTCTTGCTTACGTTCGCGCGAACCCAGGCAAAGTGAACTACGCCAGCGGCAACGGCACCAGCATCATTACGACGGCACAATTTGCACTAGAAACCAAGCTAGATATGGTTCATATTCCTTATAAAGGGGATGCACCAGCAACGACGGATTTGATTGCTGGGCGCGTTCAAATGCTAATTGGCACCCCAGGCGGCGCCTTGCAACAGGTTCAAGAGGGTCGCGTACGAGTCTTGATGACGTTATTGCCAAGTCGCAGTCCTCTGGCACCCAATGCCCCAACCGCACAAGAAGTTGGTATCAACAACATGTCGATTAGCCCGTGGGGTGGCCTGTACGGGCCCGTTGGAATATCGACAGAGGTGGTGAACCGTGTTGCGCTCGCCATGAAAAATGTCGCGGCACGGAAAGACGTACGAGAGCAGCTTGGGACGATTGCCTTTGAGCTTCAGAGCTCTACCCCTGCTGAGATGGACCGATTTAATAGGGATCAACTTGAAACTTGGCGCAAAACTGCTGATGCAATCAATCTTGAGCGAAATTAAGAAACAACTATATCTACGCTAAATTCATACTCGCTTGAGAAAAACAGTTATGTCCATGCAAAAATTTAAAATGTATAAAATTTCACTATGATATATTCTTGAGTGAGACGACTCGGACATGCTAGTCGTTCAGGTCGTTTCGAGTATCAATACCACAATGTTTACAGTTGACAGCTCTCATGCGCGTACTGACCTTTTTTTTAATCCTGCTGCTGAGCGGCTGTGCACTCCCTCCTGGGGAAAGCCTACTGACCCCTGCGCCGTCAAACAAGCCAACACCGCAAGACACCGTCATTGAGCTGAGCAACAGGATCAAAGCGCTCTGTCTTGAACCTATTTACGCTGCGTACTTTGCCAAGACCTTTTGTACACCAAGCGAATTAAGCCTTGCCATGATGTCGGATAGAACAAAAATTAATCAGGCACAAAAAGACGCTCTGAACGCTTGGGCTCAAGCTTACGACAAACTGGCTGAGGAATTTAACGAAGCCCTGCCGTTAACATCTGCCGCAAACAAACAGATGGCTGAGTACAACAAAATTGTTGCGTTTCCGGCGGCACAAAAAAATCGCTTAGAGCTTTATCAAGGAAGTATTACCTGGGCTGTTTATAACCGTAAGCGTAAAGAGATTTCGGATGGCATAGCAGCTGAAAGCAGACGGGTTGCTCAGCAAAAATTTTAAGGCCTAAACGATAGCGTTTCAGGCACAGGCGTTAACACTCAACGTACAGGCGATAGAGCTGTTTCGAGCATGAACGCGCAAGCAAATAAGCTCAAAAATGGGCCGAACGGTATCTGATGTTGAAGGGTCAAGCGCTTAAATCTAATCAAGATTAACCCAACGACCACCCCAAGTATTGCCGCACAGCACAAGATCGGAAAGATTGACTGCCAACCTAAAATGGCTCCGATCGCGGCTAATAATTTTGCATCACCCTGCCCGATCCCTCGTTGTTTTTTGAGTTTGAAATAACACTCATCGACTAAACGAATCAAGCCATACCCAATCAACACGCCGAGTAACGAATCAGTGGTTGAGCAAAAATTATCTACGCTCAAGGCGTTAAACACCACGCCACTCAAAATCAGCGGCAAGGTGAGCCAATCCGGAAGGATGAAACTCTTGAGATCGATGAATGATGCCCAGGCGAATAATGCGATCCAGACGGTGACATAACCGAGCAATAGCGACATTTTTTATTATTTCAAAACCGCTTGGTCGTCATTAAAATTTGATGGGCCTTGCCCTGAAACATCACCTCGACGCTATCAGTGCCAATACTCTTTAAAAAATACCCCTTATCGAAGGTCTCGCCAACAGCAATGGCTCCAGTATTTTTTCCATCTACCTCGAAAACAGCGTACCCGCTTGATGACCCGTCTGTACGCATCACACCCGTGAGTTGAACTTTAGACAGGTCAAATTCTTTGTGACCAAATAGTTTGGCGGCTTTTTGAACATCCTGAAGCTGGTCAATTTGCAAAGACTGATGGGCGTCTGAAACCCTAGGCAAGCGTTCAATCGCTAAGTAGGTATAGGTCAAGGTTAAGAGAATACACAACACCAATACGTTTCTGATGGCTCGAGCAAACCACAATGGTTTAATTTGATTAAAAAAGTTACCCAAGCGACGCGAGCGGTGCAAGTCTTGTTTGGTTGCCTTCGAGGCCAGATGACCACTCGCTCTATGCAAAAAGCTTGCCCAGTCGATCGAGCGTTCAGCGGTCAGAAACTCTTTAGTCTTTCTGAGCCATTGTCCAACCGAGTTTTTGTGATCAGAAAATGTTTGCATCAGTCGTTGCAGAGGGGGTCAAATGACAAATTGTTCACTAAAGTCAATTCTCAACTATGATTAGTTCGATGCCTTGACGACGACAAGTTTAGCCCGATCTACCCTGCTTTTGTTTAATCTGGACTTCAGCCCAAATGAGAACCTTTAATCTTTTCGACCAAAAACTTAAGCGCCGTATGGCCGAAAATCGTTCGCAGCTTGGCTTTACGTTAATCGAGGTCATGGTGGTGATCGCGATCATCGGCATCATGGCAACCTTGATCGTGCCACAGATCATGAGCAAACCCGACGAAGCGCGCGTGATTGCGGCCAAACAAGATATCAGTTCGATCGTTCAAGCACTCAAACTTTATCGTCTGGATAACGGTCGATACCCCACCACAAGCCAAGGGCTGTCTGCACTGGTTGCAAAACCAACCAGTGAGCCAATTCCTCAAAACTGGAAGCCGAACGGCTATGTCGACCGCTTACCAAAAGATCCGTGGGGCTTTGCCTATCAATATGTCAACCCAGGCACCCGAGCAGAAATTGAGGTCTTTAGTCTTGGTGCAGACAATAAACCCGGAGGTACCGGTTTTGACGCCGATCTCGGTAATTGGTAATAAAAGCCGCCAAGCTGGGTTTTCACTGATTGAGGTGCTGGTTGTTTTACTGATTCTCAGTATTACCTTTGGGATGATGTCTGTATCGTTTTTCAACACCGAGCAAACCCAATGGAAGGACATGAATCGCAGACTAATGGTTAGTCTGAATCATGCAAAAGATGAAACCACCTTGTCGGGCGCTCCGATTGTCTTTCAAATCGATGAAAAAGGCTGGCGGTTTTTAACGCTGAACTTAAAAGACGAACTTTATGTTCTAGGCGATGCGCTAGCGCCCTACCCCTGGAAAACGCAAACAAAGGTCGAAGGTACCACCCGTTTTCAGTTAGACG
Source organism: Candidatus Methylopumilus sp. (assembly GCA_021738045.1). GTDB lineage: Bacteria > Pseudomonadota > Gammaproteobacteria > Burkholderiales > Burkholderiaceae_B > Zwartia. The sequence continues at coordinate 4,184 of JAIPCU010000172.1, forward strand.
AGGCTGGCTCAACGCAACCCGTGGTATTTAAGATGACTCAAGGCACGCTGACGGCCACGATTCATCGCCGCAAGGATGGCTATTTTGAAATTCACTAAAGATGATGTTGTTCAAAAATAGAAATAAAGTGAAACAACAGGGCTTCTCTTTAATAGAAGTTCTAATTGGTCTTTCTATCTTAGCGATCGCACTCACGGCGGGCGTAAAAGCCTTAACGCAAAGCGTGCAAACTCAAACAACGCTTCAGCAACAGTATCTGGCGATGCTATCGGCAAATGATGCGTTGAACAAAATCTACTTACAAAAAGTATGGCCTGAATTTGAAGTTTATAAAGCGAACTGCTCGCAACTCAACGTACCGTTGGTTTGTATCCGCTCGACTTTCGCCACACCCAATCCATTATTCAGACGGGTGGTCATTGAAGTCTATCTCGCAAGCCCAACTGACCCAACCGCGCCACAAGAACAGCGACTCGCCAAACTCACCACGATTGTCTTCAACTATTTGACTTCAAACCTATGAAGAACAATCAAGGCTTTACATTGATTGAGACCATGGTTGCGCTACTAATCTTGGGCATACTCGGGCTCATGGCCAGCCAGGGGCTCGGCGGTGCGTTTCGGGTCAAAGACAGTGTTGAAGGGAAAATCAAAGACCAAGAAGCCGTTGTGGTGATGCTGAAGCACCTTCAAAATGACTGCGAGGCCATGGTCAAAAATGCAGATGAAAAATTACCGCCGACCTTTATTCAAGGCAATACCTACACTTGGCTGATGCGACACTATTCTTCGGTGCAAGCAAACGGTTGGCAATTTGTCGGCTACGTCATCGAAGACAACTCTCTAAAAAGATACATCACCCCGGCCTTTAGCAATAAACAAGAGGCCGCCGGCATTCTCGCCGCGCTGTCTACAGACCCCGATTTAGGCCTGTCCTCTGCTCAACTGTCGTATCAATTGCCACAGGTTATCCGGCAAAAAATTGAGCCGTACTGGAGTTCGTACACCAAGCGCTCTGCAATTGGCCTGCAAATTTCATTATCACTAGTCGGCAATCGAAACCCTCTGACGAGCTCTTGTATCGCCGAAGGAAAATTGTAAATGCGTGCCTCGCACTCACACCCGCAATCACAATCCCAAAAAGGCTCGGCCACGATTATCGCGTTAATTGTGGTCAGCCTGGTTGCGATCTGTGTCTCAAGCCTGGTGTGGCAACAAGATTTTGAACTCAGAAAGACCCAAATTTTTAAAGAAAATACGCAGGTGTCTTGGTTGCAGCGATCGCTGATTGACGTGGTGAGATTGGTATTGAGAATTGATTTAGTCAACAATCAAGACGTCGATCACTTAGGCGAAATCTGGGCATTACCGATTGAGAATAGCCGAATTGAAGATTACCTAAAGAATCAAGATTTACCGGAAGAATTAAAAAACATCAAATTTAGCGGCTCGATTCAAGATGCCCAGGCACGTTTTAACATTGCCAATTTATGGGATGCGAACCTTAGCACCGTCAATGTGACAGGCGTTCAAACCTATGCAAACTTGCTTGAACAACTTGGGCTGAACAAAAACCTGGCCGATCAAGCGGCACAATTTGTGCTGCGTAACAGCCGCCGGCTTCAGTACCTAGATGAGTTGATGAATGTTCCGGGATATAACAGTGACACGATTAAAAGACTCAGTCCGTTTACGATCGTGTTACCTGAGCCCACTGCGGTCAACTTGAACACCACTTCTATTGAAGTGTTATTGGCCCTGTGGCCAACCTTATCCCAAGGTGACGCTGTACGATTTATACAACTTAGACTGAATATGCCATTGAAAAGTCAAAATGACATCACCCAGTTATTGAGCAAAATCCAGCCAAACAAAACAATACAAGCGCTGAGTTCTGTGGGGGTCAAATCAAATTACTGGTTGGCACAGACCAACATGGTCATTGATCAGCGAAACATATCTACCCAAACTCTGATTCAAAGATTTACCGCGCGGCAGTCTGATAATAACTACACGGCCGTTTTATGGAGCAAACAAAAAATCGTTCAGGTGAAATGAGATTTGTGCATGCCAAGCACCTGCACCCCATCGGCAAGATCAACACGGGTGCACGTCCTTTGCATCAACGAATCCCGTTATTCATCTCTAAGATTGGCTGCATCACGGCCATCACAATCCCAAGTACCAAGCCCCCCATCACCAAGATCAATAGGGGTTCAAGTAAATTGGTAAAGAGCTTGGTTTTATGTTCGGCTTCGGCCTCAGCATTTTCTGCCGCGTAACGCAGCATTTCTGCTAACTGGCCACTGGCCTCACCCGAGCGAATCAGGTGCACGAGGATAGGAGAAAATATCCCTTGGTTCGCAATCGCCTTGGCCAGCGACGAACCTT
>JAIPCU010000173.1 GCA_021738045.1 Candidatus Methylopumilus sp.
GTACCACCTCTGAAGCCAAGCCAACGCGCTCTAGCAACTGAATCACTGAAAACGTGAGGTCGATCTCAAACCAACGGTGTCCGTGTCGAGCTGATCGAGCGTCTGCGTGGTGATTGTTATGCCAACCTTCGCCCAACGTCACCAACGCAACAAACCAATTATTGCGACTGTCATCTGAGGTGTCGTAGTTACGGTAGCCATAAAGATGCGCCAGAGAATTCACCGACCACGTGACATGCCAGACCACAACCGTGCGCACAAATACGCCCCAAATGAGCAGGCTGGCACCAAACTGAATGGCCTGCCCGAGCGACCCGCCCAACAGCAGTTCGATCACCACGCCGGCTAAAAAGAATAACAGCCAAGAGCCAACAATAATCATCGGATAGCGCGCCGTAGTCTCGAGTTTTTTGTAAAACGGATCGCGCAAAATATCTTTCGCAAAACGGGTGTAAATCGCGTAGCGATCGACTTGTTCGTTTTGAATAAATATCCAGCCCATATGCCCCCAGAACGGTCCGGCCAAAGGCGTATGCGGATCCTCCGACTCATCAGATTTGACGTGATGCCAACGGTGTATGCCGACCCACCTTGCGGGCGTGTCTTGCGCGCAACAGACTGCCAGCACGGCAAAAGTATGTTCGAGCCACTTAGGGCAAACCAAACCTTTATGTGTCAACAGGCGGTGATAGCAAAGGTTAATGCCTAAGTAGCCAAAGACAAATACACCAACAAGCATCACCCACACGCTGGCCCAACTAAAAAACCACGGCAAGCATGCAAGCAGCGCCACCAAGTGGAAGCTACCAATTGTTAGCACGGCGACCCAGTCGATTTTTCGAAGAGCAGTCCCGTCTGGAAGTGGCAAGCGCTCGATTGTTTTTTGCATAGTATGTTGGCGCCAAACTACGTAAGTGTTCGCAGCAGTATTGCTGAAAAATCGCTCAATTTTACCCTGCGGCAAATTACGAAATCCGCAATTCCTGCAAACCCGCGAAATGGCCTTGTATCTACGATCGTGAACGGATTAAATTGGCTGGCTGCTTGCGGGCACTGGCCTACCCAAAGCCAAACGGTTCGTCCCAGGCAGCAAAGTGGTGTCAGAGGCCCCTTTTTTGCGATAGGCGTTGCCCCATCGGTATCGAGGGAGTCACTGTTTGTGCTCTGCATTGGGATGTACACTGCATTTTTTAATTTGCAGTCTGATCGATAGGAACCCAAATGTTAAAACTTGCCGCTTCTTTGTCGCGACTTGGTACCGAATCTGCCTTTGAAATTTTGGCGCGCGCGCAAGCGCTTGCTGCGCAGGGTAAAGACATTATTAACCTGGGCATTGGTCAGCCAGATTTTAAGACCCCAAAGCATATTGTTGAAGCGGGTATTCAGGCCTTGCGTGACGGCCATCATGGCTATACGCCGGCCAACGGTTTGCCTCAGGTGCGCGAGGCAGTCGCTGCTGATTTGCAACGACGACATGGTGCCAAGGTTGATCCAGACTGTGTGGTGATTGTGCCTGGCGGCAAACCAACGATGTTTTTTGCCATTTTGATGTTTGGCGAGCCGGGTGCTGAGATTATGTACCCCAATCCAGGCTTTCCGATTTATGAGTCATTGATTAAATACAGTGGCGCAACGCCGGTGCCAATCGCTTTAAGCGAAGACAAAGATTTTGCGTTTGATGCCGACACGGTGCTGTCGCAGATCACACCCGCCACGCGTTTGATTATCATCAACAGCCCTGCCAACCCAACGGGCGGGGTCACGCCTAAAGCCGAGATTGACAAGCTGGTGGCTGGTTTGGCTAAACACCCTGACGTGGCAATACTCTCTGATGAAATTTATAGCCAGATGTTGTATGGCGGGCGCGAGCACGTGTCGTTGCTCAATTATCCTGAGATCCGTGATCGTCTGATTGTGCTCGACGGCTGGAGTAAGACCTACGCTATGACCGGTTGGCGCTTAGGCTACGCGGTGTGGCCCGAAAGTTTAGTGGCCGATGTTACGCGCTTGTGCATCAACGATCATTCGTGTGTGAACGCCTCAGCGCAGTTTGCCGGCCTAGCTGCCTTAACCGGCCCGCAAGATGCCGTCGCTGAAATGATGGTCGCCTTTAACCAGCGGCGCAGTTTGATCGTTGAGGCCTTAAACAGCCTGCCAGGCGTACGGTGTTCTGATGCGGCGGGCGCGTTTTATGCGTTTCCGCATGTTGGCGGTACCGGTTTGACCTCGCGTCAAGCACAAGATTTGTTCTTGAACGAAGCGGGCGTGGCAACAATCTCAGGTACCAGCTTTGGCGCCTGGGGCGAGGGCTACGTACGGTTTTCGTATGCAAATAGCGCCGAGAACATCGAGCGGGCAATCGAGCGCATTCGCAAGGTACTGTAAAACAGCGAGACCCAAGCGCAACTGATGTCTGAGCAGGAGGCCCTGATTTATTCGATCGCTACCTTTTCGCTGGCGACGTCTTTGACGCCTGGACCAAACAACCTGATGTTGTTGGCCTCTGGCGTGAACTTTGGCTTCAGGCGGTCTCTGCCTCACGTCCTGGGTGTCTCAATCGGTTTTTTTGTCATGCTGGTGGCAATCGGCTTTGGCTTAAATAGCTTGTTTCAGGCCGTGCCGGCCATCTACCAAGTGATGAAAGTACTAGGCTTTGCTTATTTGCTGTACTTGGCTTGGGGTGTTGCAACCAGCAAGCCTTTGCCGGCGCCAGGGCAGCAAGGTGTGCACTCAAGCCCGTTGAGTTTTTGGGGCGCGCTGGCGTTTCAGTGGGTCAACCCCAAGGCGTGGCTGATTGCCGTGAGCTTCTCTAGCAATTATCTGCCGCAGCAGGCCAGCCCGCTGTTCGTATTTTTTTGTTGTTTGTTGGTGTCCGTCGTCAACCTTCCCAGTATTGGTGTGTGGTTGTGGATGGGCACCAGGCTCGAGCGAGTATTGCGCGATCCGGTACGTCGAAAAATATTTAATTGGGTGATGGCGCTGTTACTGTTGGCGTCGATGTTGCCGGTGTTGTGGCTTTAAATCGTTTCTTTTGAAAAGAGGCTGACATGAAACACATACGAGTGCGGGGATTGAACTTTGCCTACCTCGAGCAGGGCGAGGGCCCGCTCATCCTGTTGCTGCATGGTTTTCCTGATAACGCGCAGACTTGGAGTCATCAAATGCCAGCGCTAGCTGCGCAAGGCTACCGTGTCATTGCCCCTTTTTTGCGTGGCTACCCACCTACCGACGTAGGCGAAGGTGGTTTTTATGACAAAGCTACCTTAGTAGCAGATATTGCCGCGTTGATTCAAGCCTTTGGCGCGGGCAAACCCTGTCATTTAGTTGGACAAGACTGGGGTGCGATCATCGGTTACGGAGTCTTAGCCGCGTATCCAGAATTAATCGCGCGCGCCGTGCTCATGGCAGTCCCTCACCCTGGGCAGGTGACACAAAGTTTGGTGGATGCGAAACATATTCAGCGGTCGTTTCACTGGTGGTTTTTTCAGATGCCAGATTTGCCAGAAAAAGCGTTGGCTGCAAACAACCTTGCCTTTATTGACTATCTTTGGAATTACTGGACAACCGAAGGTTACCAAGACGATGCGCATATGCGATCGGTCAAAGAGACGCTCAAGCAGCCTGGTGTCTTGGCCGCGACCTTGGGCTATTACCGGGCGATGTTTGATGCTGCCAAGGCCGATCCTGCGCTGGCTGATTTGCGTGCGTTGATGGCGCGTCAGATTAAAGTGCCTACACTTGCTTTGTGCGGCGGGGATGACTTGCGCGCCGAGTTGATGCAAGCGCAAGCGCAATATTTTGACAATGAATACGACTTCAAGCTGATTGCAAATGCGGGGCACTTTTTGCATCGCGAACAGCCACAGGCCGTGACGCAAGAGTTGCTTGACTGGTTTAACAAATGAAGACAAACGTGCCGTCCTCGCTTTGGATGGCGAATATTCTTGGTGCTGGGCAAGTTTGCTCTTGGGGGTCGCTGTATTACAGCTTCCCGTTGCTGGCACAAGCCATGGGAGCAGAGCTCCTCTGGTCTAAATCCGAAATCTTTTTTGGCGCCACGATCAGCATGCTGGTCACGGCGGTGTTTACGTATCCCGTCGGCTTAGCAATCGACCGAGGCTATGGTCGTTGGATGATGTCGGGCGCTTCCCTGATCGCGGCCCTGATGTTGTGGTGGTGGTCGAGCGTTAGTTACTTGTTGAGTTTTTATTTGCTGAGTGCCGTCATCGGTGCTTTGCAGGCTGGTTGCTTGTACGAGTCTGCCTTTGCCGTCATGGCCCGCCGGGTTGGCGCTGCCAATGCGCGTGCGCGCATCACCACGATCACCTTATGGGGCGGCTTTGCCAGCACCGCCTTTATCCCCCTCGAGCAGTTTTTACTTGACACTGTTGGCTGGCGACAATCATTGCTGGTGCTAGCGTTGATTAATTTAGTTTGGGCCGCGATTTATTTTTTATGTATCCAGCCCAAATATGATCTTGAGCACACAAACGTTGCGCAAACGCGCGAAGACAATAAAGCACGTGATCATGCGGTGGTTAAAGCGGCGCTAAAAACCTCAGTCTTTTGGTTGTTGTTATTGGCGCTGACCCTGTACTCAATCATGTTCACGGTATTTATTTTTCATGCTTATCCAATCTTGCAAGAGAAAGGGCTGAGCACAGCTGATGTGGTGAACGCATTAATTGTGCTGGGCCCAACCCAAGTGTTGGGGCGAATTTTGATTGCCTATTTCGCGCCACGCGCACCGATGCGAATCTTGGGTTCGATCATGGCTTGCGTATTTCCGTTTGTGTTTGGGATTTTGGCGAGCATTGAAATGCCAGCGTTTTGGCTTGTCGCGCTATTGATTGGCTGCTATGGTTTGGCGAATGGCATTTTTACCATCGTGCGCAGTTTGGTGGTACCTGAAATGCTAAGCCGCCATGCCTACGGAGCTTTGAATGGTCTGTTGACGATCCCCACGATGGTAGCTCGGGCAGTTGGCCCAGTCGCCGCGGCGAGCTTGTGGATGTTAGGTGAGTCGTATCACGTGGTGTTAATCGCAGTGTGCGGCACTGCGATCTTGTTTGCCTTGGCGTTTTGGGCCGCGAGTTGGGTGAGCCGTGTGCGTGTCTGAGCGCAACCGCCTTGACACGCCGCAGTCGCTCACTTGCCGGTCACGGAATCTTAATAAATTTTTGTAAACATCGAACGTAATCAGGCCTTGGGATGGTGGGGTACGAGGCTGCCCAAGAGGTGTAGGCAACTTCGCCCACATACATGTCGCCATGACGATCGACGGCCATGCCGTGTGGTGCAATAAATTGACCTACGCCGGTGCCGTGGGGCTCTTCGGCGGCGACGCGTGCCTGTAGATTGCCCGACAAGTCGTAAATGCTGACGCGCGGTCCGGTGTTGGGCATGTTTCTGTTGACGGGCAGATGTGGGCCAAGCTCACCGACATAGCAAAGTGGGCACTTGCCGCCGGTTAAAAAGAGCCCGCAGGGCCGATGCATGTTGCCCCATTGTCCTTCGTACTTCCCTTTGCCGTTAAAAATCTGGATGCGGTGATTTTCGCGATCGGCAACATAGACCAAACCGTTGGTGTCGCACAAAATATTGTGGGCGATGTTGAACTGACCAGGGTCTGTACCAGGCGAGCCCCACGAAAATAATAACTTTCCGTCCGGACTGTACTTGTGTACGCGCGAGTTGCCGTAGCCGTCCGACACGTAGATATCACCCTCGGGCGAAAGCGCGGTATGGGTACAACGGTTGAAAGGTTGGCCGCTCATGTAAGGGGAGGCTTGGCCAGGCAAACCAATCTCTAACAGGATTTTTCCGTCAAGCGTGCATTTGCGTACGGTGTGATCGCCATCATCGGTTAAATAAATCGTGTCATCGGGCCCCATCTGAACCCCATGGGCGCGTTTGAATACGCCTTCACCCCAAGAATTTAAAAAGTTACCCTCGCGATCAAACACCACCATCGGGTGCTCGCCGCGGTTAAAGGCATAGACACGATCCTTGCTGTCAATCCCCACGGCCGCGACGTCGCCAAACTTCCAGCCCGCTGGGAGTTTGCCCCAGCCTTCAGCTACTTGATATTTAAAATTACCTTGTCCGATGATGGTTGTCATGGTTTGTCTCCGTAGTCGATGTCTATTGAATCATTATTGTTCTGTGGTCATCATAAGTCAGCCTTTCACAGACCGCCATCAATTTCTTGACGGGATTTCTGTCAGACTTTTTGATGGCCAAGCTCTAAACATTGCCACTTACCAAAAGCAGGTGCTTCAGCAGGCCAAGTTGCCGCAGTCGCGATCGGCTGTAGACCATATTGCTGAAGGTAATTCACCGCGCGAATGACCCCAGCGTGCGTCACCCAAATGGCATCCTCTGTCGTCGTTAACTCTAGCAGGGCTTGGTGAACGCGTATCAAGAGCTCACGCAAGCATTCTGCCCCTCCAAAGCGATGTCGGTCAAAATCTTGTGTCCACTGATCAAAGGCTGCTTTCGGAATTTCATCCCACGCAACGCCTTCCCAGACGCCAAAATTTATTTCATTTAAACGCGTGTC
>JAIPCU010000174.1 GCA_021738045.1 Candidatus Methylopumilus sp.
TGGTGATAACGCATCCCTAACGCCTGAGCTGCAGCGAACTGCCCGCGCGGCACCGCTTGAATACCCGCACGCATAATTTCTGAAAAGTAAGCCGCTTCAAATAATGAAAATGTCACCAGAGCCGACATGAACGCACCAACGGCCATCGGCCGTTCAGAGCCTAAGACCCATTGCCCGATATAGGGCAGCAAAAAATAAAACCAAAAGATGACTAACACTAATGGCAGCGAGCGAATAATGTTGACATACGTGGCGGCAAACTTTTGCAGCACCACAAATTTTGATAAGCGCATCAGCGCCAGGATGGTGCCTAACACAATGCCAGCCCCAGTCGCTAAGGCAGTCAACATTAGGGTGAACGACATACCCTCTTTAAACAGGTAAGGCCAACTGCGCGCGATCACATCAAAATCAAAGTTACTAAACATGGCGCGCCTTTAATGAACAACGACGTTGGCCGACGTACCCAGATAGCCTGGTACCGCGATCGATTTTTCAAGACGCCGCATCAGTATCGTCACAATCATGTTTGTGAACAGATATAGCAAGGTCGCGACAGTAAAGGCCTCAAACACTTGAAACGAAAATTCTTGCATCGAACGCGCACGCGCGGTGAGCTCCATTAAGCCGATCGTTAAAGCAACCGACGTATTTTTGATCGTATTCAAGAGCTCAGAGGTCAGCGGCGGGAAGATAATCCGAACCACCATGGGCATTAACACGTAGCGATACGTCTGTGCAGTGGTCATACCTAGCGCTGTGCTAGCCATGCGCTGGCCCACTGGCAGTGACTCAATACCGGTACGAACCTGCTCGGCGACACGTGCCGACATAAACAAGCCAACCCCTAACACCCCGTTATAAAACGCGGCGTTAGGCAATTGCTTGAGCCAGTCACCGAAACGCTCGGGGACTAGCTCGGGAACAACGAAATACCATAAGAACAATTGCACCAACAAGGGTATGTTGCGAAAGATCTCAACATACGCGTTGCCGACAAGACGACCAGTGCGACTTGGCAAGGTGCGCAGCACCCCAATCGTGACACCAAGCAACAACGCAATCATCCAAGCAAAAAATGCTGTGGTCAGCGTCCACATCAGACCGGAAAGCAGCATCTCGAGATAAGTGCCCTTACCTTCAGGAGACACCTCAAACAAAATGCCCCAGTTCCATTTGTAATTCATGCAGCAATCCTGTTATTGCGCTGTCAGACACAGCTCATAAAAAAATCAAACGGCGCAATGCAATGCCACCTTATTGAATATCACGCAGCAACAACAGGCAGGCTGTCGAGTCGCCAAACTGCCGTGAGTAAAATATCGAAGAGCTCAACGATCAAGAGCTCGTCGATATTGTGCTGTACTGTCAACAATCAATAGCTAGCGGGATCAGGATTATTGGTTGGGTTTGCCAGCGCTTTCTTCATTTTGTCGCTCATTGGCTGATTCAGGATCAAACCTTTGGGTGGTACGGCCTTATCAAACCACTTTGAGTACAAGGCAGGCATCTCAGCCGACTTGTAAAGCTTGGCGGCTGCAGCAGTTGCCATCTTGTTGAAAGGCGCATCATCACGCGGCATCATGAAGGCATAAGGCTCTGGATTTGAGAGTGTGTCGCTCGAAATCGCAAAATCGCTTGGCTTTTTAGAGCCTGCGACCAAGCCTGCCAACAAAATATCATCCATCACAAACGCAGCAGCACGACCGGTTTCAACCATCAAAAACGCTTCTGGATGATCTTTAGCCGCCAAGATTGTCAGGCCAAGGTTTTGTGCTGTATTGGCTTCTGAGATTTGCTTGAGATTGGTTGAGCCAGCAGTCGACACAACAGTTTTGCCCTTCAAGCTTGCCAGGTTAGTAATACCTGAACTCTTTTTGTAAACAAAACGCGTAGCAGTCAGGTAGTAGGTGGGGCCAAAGGCAACTTGCTTTTGGCGCTCGGCGTTGTTGGTAGTTGAACCGCACTCGAGATCAATCGTGCCATTGGCAATCAAAGGGATGCGGGTTGCCGAAGTGACAGGAGCCAACTTGACTTGCAAGTTAGGTAACTTTAGTTCTTTTTTAATTTCATTGACGATATACATACAAATATCGACCGCATAACCAATCACTTTTTGCTGATCGTCAAAGTACGAAAAGGGTAACGATGCATCACGATGACCAACAGTAATCGTGTTGGTCTCTTTAATTTTTTTGAGCGTGCCTGTTAATTCTTGCGCAACTGCTGTGCTACCAATCACGACTGTCGCAAGCGCAACCAGCCCGTGCTTAAGGGTTTGACGAAACATATTTAGACTCCGGTAGATTTCTGAATAGCACTGCGTTTAAGCCCGATGTAGGCAAAAATCAAAAACAGCACCTCTGAGGTGATCGAAGAGTAATCACCCACACCCCTATTTTGCACCGCAACAGGGTATTTACGCTAGCGGGTTCGCCCTAATCGACGTTAATTTTCGCTTTTTTTACAACCTCGCCCCAACGTGCCCGCTCTTGGGCAATGAAGGCGGTAAATTCTTGCGGCGTATCACCAACCAGCAACGCACCATCCTCACGCATGCGCTTGGTGCCTTCGGGCGACTTTAGCGCAATGACAAGCTCGCTTTGCAGGCGTTTGACAATCGCGTCGGGCGTACCCGCAGGCGCCATCAGGCCGTACCATTGCGAAGTTTCAAATCCTGGATAACCACTCTCTGCGATGGTGGGCACGTCGGGCAGTGAAGCGGCACGGGCACCTGAGCCAACGGCCAAGGGCACCAAAGCTCCACCTTTAATCTGCGCCACCAACGAAGGCAAACCGTTAAACGTCGCCTGCGTTTGCCCGCCGATCAAATCTGTCAGCATCGGCCCCGATCCCTTATATGGCACGTGAGTCAATTCGATACCCGCTTCAGAAGCGAAATATTCCATGGCGAGATGGCCTGCACTGCCATTACCCGCCGACCCATAATTGATGGATCCGGGCTTGGCTTTCGCCGCAGCAACCATGTCAGCCAGCGTTTTAAAACCCGCACGTTGGCTCACGGCAATCACGTTTGGCACCTTGGCGATCAAAGAAATCGCGACAAAATCCTTGACTGGATCGTAGGTCATCTTTGCGCCAAAGAGTGCCGGATTCACCGCAAGCGTACCCACATGTCCGAGGATCAACGTATAGCCATCAGGCGCAGCACGCTTGACTTCGGCCATCGCGATATTGCCGGCAGCACCCGGTTTGTTTTCAACATATACCGATTGACCGAGCTGTGTGGTCAGGCTGCTTGCGACCGAGCGCGCGACAATCTCAGAGGTGCCACCTGGGGCAAAAGGCACCACAAACCGTATCGCCTTTTCGGGATATTGCGCCCACACATTTGAAGTGCCACAGAGCGCCATGACGCACAAGGCATAGCTCACTTTTAAGACAGAGGTGCAATTCATTGTTCAGGGCTCCATACGGCTGCAGCGCATCAGACGCCACAAACATTCGTTAACAGCAAACCGGACTGCTGGTCGTATTGCGCAAAAGCACTCACGTACGAATCAACACGCCCATCTGACAGCGACACCATCCCTGGCATCGCTGCCCAACGCATTACAACGGCTCAAAGCCAAGAGCTTGGCGAAAACGGTTTTTGATATGAACGCCATCGCGCGAGGGCAGAGCACGTGGCAAATCATCGGCCTTGACATAGACCTGCGCAAACGCCACACCAGCACGGGCCAACACGTTCTGTTGAATCGTTTTAACGTCGCTTGCCTCTCTGACTTTGAACGAATTAGCAATGCCACAGCCCTTCGCGACTGCAGTCAGGTCAGTGCCCAAGCTGCTGTGGCTATGCTGCATACCCGTTTCACCAAAGTGACCGTTATCGAGCACGACGATAGTGAGATTTTTAGGCTGCTGCGCGTTAATCGTTGCCAACCCTCCCATCCCCATCAATTGCTCGCCGTCGCCCGTAATGACCAGCACCGATTTGCTCGGTTGCGCCAAGGCTAAGCCAAGACCAATCAAAGCCGCGCCACCCATGGCACCCCACATGTAGAAGTTTTCAGCGCGATCACCTGCCGCGAAGATGTCATAGTTCGACGAACCTAAACCAGGAACAACCAAGACCCCGGGGCACAGATCGATAAGTTCTTTGACAAAAGCACGACGCTCGATCGTGCCAGAAAAAGCTGGAATATTGCTCATGATGTTTCCTATCTAAAAGAGTTAGCGTGTTGAACTTGATGTAATCAGCGAGTGCTTAATTGCGCACCCATTTTTTTCGACCAATCAAGCTTTGCGATAACAAAATCGCAACACGCTCACCCGCTACAAACACTGAATCTAGCGCTGCACTCACAACATCTTCGACTTCGTCTGGCTTACTCACGCGAAGCACCGTGATGCCCATGGCCTCCATCACGCCTTGCGTCGCACGACTCATCGGAACTTGCCACGGATTGAACTCAGCGTACTCACCACGCATGGTCACGAGTGTCAAAAACGGAATCCGGCAACTATCGAGCAACGACATCATGTTGATACAGTTACCCACGCCACTACTTTGCATCAGCAAAGCATGACGATCACCACCTAGCCAAGCACCAGCCGCAATCGCAACACCCTCTTCTTCGGTAGTCAAGACAATGCCTCGCATCTCTGGATCAGCGTGCACACGCCGAATCACATGGGCATGACCAGCATCCGGCACATAAGATACTTGTTTGATACCGCCCTTTTTCAAGACATCAAAAATATCGTCTTGCCAGGCGTGTGTCTGACTATCATTTGGGGCTGTTTGACTACTCATATTTGAGGCTCCGTTGTTTATGTCAATTCATGTCATTATTTTGTTTCACAGCATACCTCAACGCCGAGAATTAACGTTGCGTGCCGGGCAGCGGCAAAGCGGTTTTATAACGCACTTGTTTTAAAGCAAAGCTTGAACGAATTTTTTCAATCCCTGGGATCGGAGTGAGCTGCTCAAGGATAAATTTTTCAAGGGCCCCGATGTCGGCCACTGCGACTCGGATCAAGTAGTCGCTATCGCCGGTCATCAGGTAACACTCCATCACTTCATCGTGTTCGCAAATGCGTTGTTCGAAGTGGGCTAATGATTCTTTGCTTTGACTGGTTAGGCTGATGTTAATAAACACATTGAGCCCCAGGCCAAGCGCTGCCGCGCTAGCCAGTGCAACATAACGATCAATGACACCAGCACTTTCAAGTGCGCGCACGCGAGCCAAACAGGGCGATGGACTTAAATGAACGCGCTTGGCCAACTCAATATTTGAGAGCGCCCCATCGAGTTGTAACTCTTGTAGAATTTTTAGATCAATTGTGTCTAGCTTCATAAATGAATATTGTTAGTTTTTTATTTTTAGAAAACGTAATTTTACAGAATTTTATGCTTTAAATTCCTCTTTTATTCTATATTTAAAGCACCTCATGCTGCGCAGTTATCTCTAAAATGACCGAATTGCCGCATAACGACTCTTATAAAACCTCAAGCGCCTATGAACGCCTCGATCGACCCCCGTGTGAACGCCCTGCTCACGACGACTGACACCGACACACAAGAAACTAGCGAATGGCGTGAAGCACTTTTAGCCGTGTTGGCTGCTCAGGGGCCAGAGCGAGCCCGCTTTTTGTTGGATGAGCTCGTACGCACCGCAAACTCTGCAAAGATCGGCTGGCGTCCCGAACTGAGCACGCCCTATGTCAATACGATTTCAGTCGATCAGCAGCCGGTGTTTCCGGGCGACCTGGCGATTGAAGAGCGCTTGGCCTCGATCATGCGTTGGAACGCCCTGGCCATGGTCGTACGCGCCAATCAAGCCTACGGCGAACTAGGTGGCCACATCGCCAGCTATGCCAGCGCAGCTGACTTATTTGAAACTGGCTTTAATCACTTTTTTGCGGCACGGCAAGGCACGGGCCCAGATCAGCATCGTGGCGACTTGGTATTTTTTCAACCCCATAGTGCACCTGGCGTTTATGCACGCGCGTTTCTTGAAGGGCGCTTAAGCGAACAAGACTTACTGAACTATCGCCAAGAAATTCGCGCGGCCGAACAGGGTGCCGTGGGGTTATCGAGCTACCCGCATCCGTGGCTCATGCCTGATTTCTGGCAGTTTCCCACAGGCTCGATGGGGATTGGGCCAATCAGTTCGATCTATCATGCGCGCTTCATGCGCTACCTCAGCCATCGCAACCTGCTTGACTGCTCGGCTCGCAAAGTCTGGGGCGTATTTGGTGACGGCGAAATGGATGAACCCGAATCCATGAGCGCCTTAACGCTGGCCGCTCGCGAAGGTCTGGATAATCTGGTCTGGGTCGTCAACTGCAATTTGCAACGCCTTGACGGCCCTGTACGCGGCAACGGCCGCATCATCGACGAGCTCGAAAAACTCTTTACCGGCGCAGGCTGGAATGTCATCAAACTCGTTTGGGGTAGCGATTGGGATGGTCTGTTTGCCCGCGATGTCACCGGTGCCTTGGCACGAGCTTTTGCCAATACGGTCGACGGACAAATGCAAACCTTCGCCGCAAAAGATGGCCGCTTTAATCGCG
>JAIPCU010000175.1 GCA_021738045.1 Candidatus Methylopumilus sp.
AGGAGTCGTTTTGATTAAAAGATGCGAGCTGGCTGGGGTAATTGGCCCGTAGCCAGCACCAATAAACAACGCGCCAATCGCAATTGCAAGCGGGTGTGGAATCGCACACAAAAACAGGCCTATCGCCGCCGATAACAAACCCGCCTGACTCAAGCGGATCGCACCCCAGCGCTTAACGGCTGCGCCTCCGAGCAAGGTCGCAACCATTGCTGCAAAATACACAAGGGCAACGTACGCGCCCAAATAATTAGTCGATACATCAATCGCTTTCGCCACCACGGGTGTGACGACCGGCAGATTGATCAACGCCATTGCGACAAGCGACTGAACGGTTAAGGTTGCAACTAATACGACCCAAGGTCTGGCTGGTGTCACGATGAGGGTGCCGCGGTTGTATCGCCTGAGGCGGTTTGTTTACAGCGCACCGTAAGAGTGGAGCCCTGATAAGAACATATTAACCCCCAAAAAGGCGAAGCCTGTCACCAGTAAACCGACCAGCGCCCAATAGGCGGCCATCGTGCCACGCAAGCCCTTCATCAGGCGCAAATGCAACCACGCGGCATAGTTCAGCCACACAATTAACGCCCAGGTTTCTTTTGGATCCCATTGCCAATACGCACCCCAGGCGTCTGCCGCCCACAAGGCACCCAAAATAGTCGCCACCGTAAAAAAAGCAAACCCAATCGCAATCGCGCGATACATGATGTCATCCAGCACCTCAAACGAGGGCAGGCGCTCACCAATTGGGCGGCGAAACAACAAAATCGTACCAACAATTAAGGCGCCAATTCCGAAGTACAGCATCCAGGTGGCTGACACCTCTTTGCTGCCAAAAATCATGGGCTCACCGGCCAGCAACACCCCTATTACAAAGAGCGGCGTGAGCTTCAGCCATGACTTCGTTTGGCTGTGTTGTTTGACCAAGTAGGCAGACGCCACCATGGCGGCGAGCGAAAACGTGCCGTAACCGATAAAGTTTGCCGGTACGTGTATTTTCATCCACCAGCTCTTGAGTGCAGGCACCAACGGCTGAATTTGCGCTGCATCACGCGTAAATGAGTACCACAGCAAAAATACCACCGCCGAGGTAATGATGAGCAAGACAAAACCACCTAGCGCACGCGTCGCGTAACGGCGTTCGTAATACAAGTAAAACAACGCGGTAACCAGGGCAAATAACACAAACACTTCGTAGAGATTACTCACAGGAATATGACCAATATCGGGCCCAAGCAAATGGCTCTCACGCCAACGCACCAACATCCCTGTTGTGCCCAAGAACACAGCAGACCATGTCAGGACTGTACCTAGCCAAGCCGATGTGGGGCTAACGAAACCCAGCCAATAGCAAATGGTCGCCAACACAAACAAGGCGCACATCCATAAAATTGCTGATTGGGACGAAAACAGATACTTTAAAAAGAAGACCTGCTCAGCACGCGCAATATCACCTTGATAAAGCCAGATTGCAAAGCCAGTCGAGAGTGCCGTCGTCAACATCAAGGTACGCAAGGGGCGCCAGAGCCAACCCAGCCAGGCAAAACTTGGCACGGTTAACACCAAAATGGTTTTCTCGTAATAATCCATTGAGTTGCTAAACGTATTGAGCGCGTAACCAGCGCCAACTGCCAGGAGCACAAAAAATAAAATGTCAGTCCAGTTTGGACGGCCACGCTGCTCGCGCCCATCGCCTGACTCAGAGAGGTCATCCCAGTCGTTTCGTGACTCGGCGATTGAATTCGTCATGACAAAGTTCTCGATGAATTGAAAAAAGATACCAACGTCGGTAAAACGTGAATCATCGGCTGCTCGAGCCGTCTTGCGTGTTGACTCACTTCGCTTAGCGCAGTCGAGTCAGCCTGGGCACACCTTGCTTACTGTGGGCAGCTGGCTTTAACTCACTTGGCTGAGCTTGTTCAGCGCAGCTTTGAAACGGTCAAACTCACGATTGAAATCGAGTGTACGCTTTTGCGATGTCATCGCGGCTAATACACAGGTTCCCTTTGCGTGTTCTGCTGGCCGTAACCAAACCCAGATGCGTCGATCACGTACGTAAAACATTGTGAAAACGCCTAATACCAAAAACAAGCACCCAAGATAGACAATGAATTTTCCGGGCGTACGACTCACTTGAAAGACGCTCGCCTGCACATGGTTAAAAGATTTCAGTGTCAAGAGCAATGGTGCTGGGTAAAGCGTTAAATCCGATAGCGCGGCCACCGCCAATCTAGACCAATTTGCATCAAGCTCTAATTGCTGAGCCGAAGTGTCTAAGGCCGGGCGACCCGCACGCTCTCGTGCAAGGCCTCGCAACTCATGAATGGCCGAACCGAGTAAGCGGATCACAATATCGGCGGCACGCTGCTGTTCAGCTGGTGGCACATTTGTTTCAAGAAAGCGAGAGATCGCTTGCAAGCCACCGTCGGCGAAAGTTTCGAGCGCGCGCTGCGCTGACGTCTGCAAAGCCTGCTGATCGGTGGCGCTACCCTGATAGGCTCGTGCAAAGCGCCGTACTGCCTCGACTCTGTCTGCAGGGTTGGCCAGTGCTGCACGCACGCGCATAAACTCTTCAGCGGTGTCGTAGTCATCGGCCGGCATACGTAGGTACCTAAAGCCAGCGCGGCCCGGCTCTTGCACACCAGCTAACAACACTCGTGAACCGTCAAGTTCGGCGGGCAACATGTATTGATGAAACGTCGTGGCTTGCCCACTCGCGTCGATCAAACGATACTCGACGCTTGGCCCAATGTTACGCAGATTTTTATGTTTCTTGCTTGCCGCACTACCCGTCACTGCAGCCACGTGTTCACCAAATTCTTTTGGAGCTGACGGCTCACCGGAAGTCAGATCTTCGACATTGATCGTGCGCAGTTTGGTAATTTCAGCTTTGATGACTTGTCCCGAAGTGCCCAGTGTGATGTCGCTGGTTTGCCCCACAAGAGCTTTTAAGGCAAACGTCTCTGTACCAGAGCCAGTGAGCGGATAGCCGAGCAGCTCGACTTCGCTACCGCCATCATCAAAGCTTGATTGGTAAACCGTGACACCCTTGAAATGCAAGGGCTCGTTGACCTCAATGTTGGCCTCAAACGTTTTACCTGTCGCGGGGTCTGTCACTTCAACCTGACTCATGAAGCGGCTTGGCATTCCGGTCGAGTAGTAATCCACAACAAACTTTTTCAACTCAAGGGTAAAAGGTAAGGGCTGCACTAGGGCGCCATCATCTACCGTAATAATCGCTGAGCTGCGCTTGCTACCCTCTGGCACCAACACATTGGCACGAAAGCTTGGGTTATCGACCGACAAACGTCCGCGTTCAGGGACATCGGCGATCATCATGTTTTCGACGATTGGCGTTTTACCAAGCAACCAAACTTGCAGGCGTATGGGTAATTCGCTATCAAGCAAACCACCGACACAGATAATCACGATTGCAGCATGAGCAAAGATATAGCCAAAACGATTACCACTGCCTCGCTTCGCCGCCAACAGCAATGAATCACCGTCAGCACGCTGACGCACGGCATACCCTTGCTGTTGCAGCCACGCCTGAATCGAGCCCGCCGCCTGTGCTGGCTCGCGGGCGGTATCCACTTCAATTTTGTGATGAAACGAACGCAGACTTGAGGCTCGAATATGCTCACGAAACGACCGAGCATCTTTGAGCATTTTTGGTGCGTTTCGGATCAGGCATAAGCTAGTCGAGAGCACCAAGAAGGCCATCGTGACCAAGAACCACCAACTGTTGTAGATATGCCAAATTGAAAACTTATCCAACACCTCAAACCAGAAGGGGCCGAACTGATCGATATACGCGTTTGCTGAACGCCCTTGTGCAACGACCGTGCCGATCAAGCTCGCCATACAAATGAACACGAGCAAGCTAATCGAAAAGCGCATCGAACTCAGCAACTCGAGCGTATTGGCCACGGCAGACGCCGAGCGCGGCCCGCCCGACCCCGCACTAGGCGTGGCATCGTTTGCGATTGACTGAGTCGGCGTACTAGGTGTTATCACGGTATTTATCTAAAAAAAAGGGGGTGTCTTGCGACCCCCCCTTGCTTGCGTTCTGTTAACGCAGCTGCCTAGCGCAAACCTGCTGCGTAGTCAGAGACGGCCTTGATGTCTGAGTCAGACATGCGATCGGCAATTTGGTTCATCATTGGGTTATTTGCCCGATGACCAGCACGAAACAACTTTAACTGCTCTTCGATGTAACTTGGGAATTGACCACTTAACCGTGGGTACTGGCCAGGAATGCCTGCACCGTTAGGCGAATGGCAGCCTGCGCAGGCGGGCACATTGCGATCTGGGATCCCCGCGCGCCAAATATGCTGGCCGCGCTCGAGTAGCTTTGGATTGGTTGCCGTAGCGGGCTCAGTCAGTTTTTGCTGTGTCAAATAAACCGAAAGGTTTTGCATGTCGGCTTCGGTCAAGGGCCCGGCCATCGCCGTCATGACTGACGGTGCGCCATCAACGCCTTTACGCAGCACGTCTTTCGCGCCCGCTTTCAGGCGAAACTCGGTCAGTTGCTTATAAATATATTCATGTGATTGAGCGGCCAAATTAGGATTGGCGGGGATGGTGCTGTTACCAGCCGCACCGTGACAGGAGGCGCACGCAACCACACCGCGCGCAGCATCACCCTGTTCATAGAGCGTGGCACCCTTTGCCGCATCGGGCTTAGCTGGACCTGCGGCGGCACCGGCCGCAATACTTGGGGACATGGCAGAGACGCCGAGCAACAAACAGCCCGCAAACACTACCTTTGACAACAAATACTTCATTGAAGACCTCGACGCCGAGTGGGGCACAAATACACCTAATCCACAAAAAACCACTGTTTTAGACACACGATTATACAATAGCGTCTGAACTGATTCTTCTAGGCCCTACAGTGTCCCTATTGCAACACGCTTCGTTTTTTACTTCGGCCGCCCGACTCGACCAATTGCCCGAGCCCGGCGCCCCTGAAGTCTGTTTTGTCGGGCGCTCAAATTCTGGCAAGTCGACCGCCATCAATGTGTTGACCAACCAGAAGCGACTAGCGTTTTCAAGTAAAACGCCAGGGCGCACTCGACTGATTAATATGTTTGGCTTACCTGACCCGCTCGACCCAGACGAGCGGCTGGGCTATCTGGTTGACCTGCCGGGTTATGGTTATTCGGCGGTGGCGCATCGTGCCCGCGAAGAATGGGCAGATATTTTGGGCGGCTACCTGCAAAGTCGTGAATCTTTAGCGGGTATTGTTTTGCTGATTGACATTCGTCGCGGTGTGACCGAGTTAGATCGCCGCTTGGCCAACTGGATTGCGCCCACTAGGCGCCCGGTCTTGGCGCTGCTGACAAAAGCCGACAAGTTTCCGTACGGACAGCGCATCAAAGCTGTCTTTGCAGTGAAAAAGGAATTAGAGGATATTGGGGCGTTAAATGCCGTCCCCTTCTCTGCCACGGCGCGGATCGGGCTCGAAGAAGCCACTCTGCAAATTGAAAACTGGATCTCACCACAGGTCGTACCATGACAACTCCACACCTCATTCTCGCCGACTACCCGGCCAACCGTCCTCGTCGTTTACGCCATGATGAGTTCTCTCGCCGCTTAGTTCGCGAGCACTCACTCTCAGTAGATGACCTGATTTATCCGGTCTTTGTGACTGAAGGCAAGAAGGTCAAGCAAGCAATCAACTCTATGCCAGGAGTTGTTCGCTATTCGCTCGACACCTTGTTGCCAGTCGCCGAAGAGTGCGTCAAGCTTGGCGTGCCGATCATGGCGTTGTTTCCGGTGATTGATCCCGCACTGAAAACTCCAGAGGGCGGTGAGGCCATCAATATCGACGGTTTAATCCCCCGTGTTGTGATGGCCCTTAAAAAGCGCTTTCCTGAATTAGGCATTTTGACAGACGTCGCGCTCGACCCCTACACCAGTCACGGCCAAGATGGCGTGATTGACGCAGACGGTTATGTCATGAACGATATCACCGTCCAAATCTTGACTCAGCAAGCCTTAATTCAAGCTCAATCTGGGGTCGATATCGTTGCCCCAAGTGACATGATGGATGGTCGCATCGCTTCAATCCGCGAAGCGCTTGAAGACAATGGCTATATCCATACGCGCATCATGGCGTATTCAGCTAAGTTTGCGAGCGCCTTTTACGGGCCCTTTAGAGACGCGGTCGGTTCCGCAAATAATTTGGGCAAATCCAATAAACTGACCTATCAGATGGATCCAGGCAATATTGATGAAGCTCTGCGCGAAGTGGCTGCAGACTTGCGTGAAGGCGCGGATATGGTCATGGTGAAGCCCGGGATGCCCTATCTAGACGTGCTACGCCGCGTCAAAGACGCGTTTCGGGTCCCGACCTTTGCGTATCAGGTCAGTGGTGAATACGCGATGCTGAAAGCGGCGGCGGCGAATGGTTGGCTTGACCACGACAAGGTCATGATGGAAACCCTCTTAGGCTTTAAACGTGCCGGTGCCGATGGGATTCTGACCTACTTTGCGCTCGCTGCAGCAAAGTT
>JAIPCU010000176.1 GCA_021738045.1 Candidatus Methylopumilus sp.
ATTTTGGGTAATCGGCGCCTGAAGCTTTGGCATCTCGTCAAACGAGGCCTGTACCAAACGCTCACCCGCGATTTCACGTGAGTAGGTCAAAGGCAGTGGAAAGGGCTCACTGAGGCTATAACGCCCAAGTGGTGCCCACAGGCGAGCCTCGTAAACTGAAAACCCGAAACGCGTGAACTGACCCTGTCCCACTAACTGGGCGCTTGGCAAAGACGGAACCGAGCCGCTTGCCACTGCTTGCGTGCAGAGCGCAGCGAGCATGAATAAACTACAAATTACGTTGCGCATAGTGTCCATTGTTTAACATCCGTTCGTTGTTCTCTAAACCCTGCTTCGCAATAAGCCAAGTACATCCGCCAGATACGGATAAACGCATCGTCATAGCCCTGCTCGCGAATGCTAGACAGTGAAGCTTCAAATTGCTGCGCCCAACGTCTGAGGGTCTCTGCGTAGTCAAGGCCAAAGGATAAGGTCTCATGCACACGCAAGCGCGCGGCTTCACACTCTTTTTCAAACCGTGACGGGCTGGGTAACATGCCACCCGGAAAAATATACTGCTGAATAAAATCGGTACCGCGTCGGTAAGCCTCGAAGCGTTGATCTTGAATATCGATGGTCTGCACCACCGCCCGTCCACCGGGCTTGAGGCAACGCGCCAGCATTTGAAAGTAGCTTGGCCAATGCAGTAAACCAACGGCTTCAAACATCTCGATTGAAACGATATGATCGTATTGCTCTGGTACGTCGCGGTAGTCTTGTAGGCGTAACGACACCTGCTGGCTCAACCCTGCCTCGCGCAGGCGTTGCGTGGCCCATTCAAGTTGTGCGTCTGACAAGGTGATGCCAACCACGTTTAAACCGCGCTGGGCCGCGCGCTCTGCAAAACCACCCCAACCACAACCCACCTCAAGCACAGTCTGCCCAGGTGTTGCCTGCAATTGGTTCAGGATTCGATCGTACTTTGCGTCTTGTGCCATTTGCAAAGACCGCGTCAAATCGCCCTCAAACCAACCGGCCGAATACGTCATTGAAGGATCTAACCAAAGTCGATAAAAAGCATTACCCACATCGTAGTGGCTCACGATATTGCGGCGACTGCCCTTGCGACTATTATCTTTGAGTACCCAGTGTGATATCTTTTTGAGTAGCAAGGCCCACCAGTGCCCATCAACCGCCTCAGAGACTTGCTCGTTACGCAACGCCAACGTAAACAAGGCCAATAAATTGGGCGAATCAACCCACCCACGACGCAAACTTTCGGCAAAGCCAACATCACCTTGACGAAGAATCAAACCGGCGGCGCGCCAGTCATAGATATGCAACGAGGCGTGCAGCGTGGCCCCCGGCTGACCGAGTTCAATACTCGAACCTTGCGGATCGGTCAACACAAGTGAACCTTGCGTAATTTTTTTCAAAAGTTTAAGCAACAAGCGACCCGACCAACGCAAACGCGTTGAAGCAAGCGAGAGTTGTTGTTCTTGCAGACTCATTTGTCAACCTTAAAAAACTGTTGTTCTTTTGTACTCTATTTGCGAAACCTAGACACGTCTGTTGCTCTGCCAATTCTAGACACACCCGTTACTGTGCGAAACCCAGACACGTCTGTTGCTCTTGCTCATTCACGTTTACACCTTGAAATTATGTGTCACTTCGTCTGCCGGCAGCGGTGGTTTTGCACGGTACTTTGCACCCCGACGCCAAAGCTTGAAAGCCTGAAGGTGTATGCGCAACATCACCCCGAAGGTCATCATCGGCATACCGAGTAAGGCAACCAACAGTGCACGCGTGCTCAAAGGCTGGGGCTGCACAACAATCGCGGTGCGCAACAAGGGCATCTGCTCTTGCTCTGAATCAAAATAATCAATCGCTAGCCGCGGTTGCCCGGCACGCTCGTCGAGTTCAAACTGATAACGCCCCTGCACAGCGCAAAACGGAGACACATGAAATACCTTCTGACAACTCAACTTGGTGCTCGCCTGAATCGGCTCTAGGTTTGCTGCGGTCAAAAGATATTGATGACGTTGTCCGAAGGTGTTGTTTACTTCGGCAAGCATCGCCCTGAGCGTCCCCTCTTTATCATGAACGAGCCAAAAACTCACTGGGTTAAACACATACCCAAACACTCGAGGAAAACACTGCAACCACACGGCACCACGTTCAAAATGCACCCCACTCGCGTCTAGCACACCCGCAAGCCATTGCAACAAATCTGAACCGTCACGGGCACCGTGGTCACGCGCCCAAAAACTGACAGGCCGTGCATGCTCAACTCCGAACAACCAACTCGTACTGCGCGCTAACTCATCCGGTTGATCCAACCGCAGGCGCAAACAAAACACACGGTAGACAAACCGGTGCACAAATGGGCGCAGGCGTGCGTGCATGACACGCCCACGACACAACAAAAGTGACTCAGGCTTGACAGAGGTGTTATTCATACGTCGCTAGCCAAGGAGGTGTCACGCCGAACGCACGCGCCACTCGCAATGCGGATTTCAAACCATCCTCATGAAACCCAAAACCAGTCCAAGCACCGCAAAACCAAGTTCTCTGCTGACCTTGAAGACCAGGCAGTTCTGACTGCGCCAGACTTGCCGCCTGATCCAGCACCGGATGTTCGTAAGAGAATCGAGCCAATACCGTGGCTGGGTTGGGTGGCTGATGTGGATTAAGAGTCACGATGACCGGCGTCTTAAAGGGCAAGGGTTGCAATTGATTAATCAAATAGCTCACGGCAACGGGACGCTCTGCCCCTTGCCGACCTGCGGCCATGTAGTTCCAGGCAGACCACACCTTTTGTCGTCTGGGTAACAACGCCACATCCGTATGTAAGATAGCTTCGTTTGGCTGATAGCGAATCGCCGAGAGCACTCGGTGCTCGTTGGGCGTAGGCTCAAGCAATGACAGCGTGGTCGGTGCGTGACAAGCCATCACGACAGCATCAAAATTCTCGTCACCTCTCGGCGAACTGATCACCACACAGTCTGCGTTGCGTTGTACGCAAGTTACCGGACAGGCCAAGCGCGCATCAGTCAGTCGTTTAAGCATCGCCTGTACATACAAGCGTGAGCCCCCAAGAATGGTTTTCCATTGCGGGCGCTGGTCGATTTGCAACAACCGATGATTTAAACAAAACGACAAAAAGGTCGAGGCCGAAAAATCAAGCACTGCGCTGACAGGGGCCGACCAAATCGCAGCAGCCATCGGCAATAGATACCACTCTTGCATGGCTTGACCAAACTTCTCACGCGCCAGTAACTCACCCAGGGTCACGGGGGTGCTACGCACCTCAAGCAAATAGCGTTCAGCCTCGCGGTTAAAACGCAAAATATCTCGCAGCATACCGATAAACTTTGGGCGAAACAGATTACTCGGTTGCGCAAACACAGACGCAAGGTTGGTACCCGCCCATTCGATATCCGGCTCGTGAATCGAGACACCAAACGACATATCGCTGGCGTGCACAGGCACACCCAGATGCGCCAAGAGCGGCACGAGATTAGGGTAAGTCAGATCGTTATGAACCAAAAAGCCTGTATCGACAGGATGGGTGACACCCTCAAGCGTCACGTCCACCGTATTAGAGTGCCCGCCAAAGTAATCACCCGCTTCAAAGAGTGTGACGCGATATTGCTCTGCCAACAGCCACGCAGCAGACAGCCCGGCGATACCCGACCCAACGACAGCAATACGACGACCAGGGTTCGTCATGCCGTTTCGCCCTGCAAGCCCAGAAGCTCTTGACGCAGTGCCGGCCGTTGCGTCTTGGGATCAAGCCAAATTGCACCAAACGCGCTCGCAAAAGCAGTTTCAAGAATTGCACCCAGCTCAGCGTGCGCCGAAAAAAAATGTACCCCTTCGCCCGGCACAAACCAACCCAACAGCCGATCACCAAGTCCGACATCAGGCACGATTGCCTCGAGGGCGGAGCGCCAACTTTCCAGCTGTGCTGGTGTCGGTGCCGCCAATCTCTGCATTTCTTGCAGGGAAATCGTAATAATTTGCTGCGCAGATAACTTGCGTAAATACGATAAGTCTAAAAGGTGGGGCTGCGTGGCTTCAAAGTGCCCGGTGCGGCTGAACAAACGAATGCGATAGAACTTAAAGACGCTCCAGCTAAACACACCCTGCCCACACAGCTTCCAATCATCCCCGGTGTGCGCGAGTACCTGCAGCGGCAAGTCTTGCGATTTGTCCAGCGAAGAAACATCGTCAAAGGTCGCGCTTGCAGGCATAATTGAACTTTAGCTGTAAAAAAGAATTGATCTTCTTAATTTACACCATAAAGTACATAAAAATACTATTCGGTAATAAAATATACTGAATAGAAATAATTCAACCTGTACTGACCTTCTCCTTTGGCGAATCTGAATGATTGAAACTGCTCCCGTCAAACTATCGTTCAAGCAGCAGCAGCTGCAATTTCGTGAAAACGCGATTCTTGACGCCGTCAATCGCTTATTGGCGCAAAAAGGGTTTGACCTCATGACGATGGATGAGGTGGCAGCGGATGTCGGGATTGCCAAAGCGAGTCTGTACAAGCATTTTCAATCCAAAGAGCAGTTGGCAGCTGCCTCGATGACTCGCTTGCTCGAGAGCGCACTGACGCTTGCACATAGCTTGCCCGCGCATCACGCGCCGCTCGACAAGCTCAAGGCAGTGGTGCGTTGGGCCGTTACCGAGCACTTGGGTGGCACCATGCCCTTGTTGCCCTCAACTCGCTCAAGCACTCAACAAGCGCTCTTGGCCTACCAACCTTATATCGATCGTTTAAGCTCGCTGACCGAGCAACTCGGCGAATGGATCGAACAGGCTCAGGCCGACCGCAGCTTGTCAGCCTCGCTGCCTGGCGAAGTGATTTTGTACACAATATATGCTCGCTCCTGCGACCCAGTTGCAGATTTCTTGCAAATGGGGGGAGCCTTCTCAAACCAGGATATCGTCGACCTGGTGATTCACACGACCTTTGAAGGCATGACTGGACAAACTTGACCAGTCATGCAGTCAGTTTCGCACTACGCATCGGCTAGAATCGATTTCTTTTTTGCGAGTGCGTCATGTGGTTTAAAAATCTTAAGTTATTTCGCCTGTCACCCTCTTTTACCTTGACAGCGCCCCAACTCGACGCACTTTTAGCAAAAGAACAGTTTGTTT
Source organism: Candidatus Methylopumilus sp. (assembly GCA_021738045.1). Lineage (GTDB taxonomy): Bacteria > Pseudomonadota > Gammaproteobacteria > Burkholderiales > Burkholderiaceae_B > Zwartia. The sequence continues at coordinate 5,155 of JAIPCU010000176.1, forward strand.
CTGCAGGTGCTGCGGCCCCCCTTTCAATTGGTTGGGTGCCCCCACGCGAAGAAGACGTGCGCTTTGCCTATGGCGTCGGTCGTCAAGTGTTATGCAGCTATCGCACCGAAAAAAAACTGCTCCCCACCTCAGTGATTAATCAGTTTGCCAAAGTACGCGCCCAAGAGCTCGAAGATCAACAAGGCTTCAAGCCAGGCCGCAAGCAGCTGCGCGATCTCAAAGAAGAAGTCACTCAAACCTTATTGCCACGTGCCTTTAGTCTTGCGCGTGATACTCGGGTCTGGATTGATCCGGTCAATCACTGGCTGGTGATTGATACAGCTTCAGCTTCAAAATCCGAAGAAATCCTGACCGCACTGGGTAAAGCGATTTACCCTTTCCCAGTTGAACCCGTGCAAGTCACTATTAGCCCAGCCGCGGCTATGACAGACTGGGTACTCGGCGGACACGGCCCGGCAAATTTTTCGGTTGACCAAGATGCCGAACTGCGCGCAGGAGGCGACAAAGCCGCAGCGGTGCGCTATGTCAAACATGCCTTAGACAGTGACGATATCCAAAAGCACATCAAAGGCGGCAAGCAATGCATGCGACTCGCCCTCACCTTCAATGATCGTGTCTCGTTTGTCTTAACTGAAAATCTAGATATCAAGCGAGTGGCTGCGCAAGATATTCTCGATCAATCAGAACAAAACATGCCTGTTGATGCCAACGAACAATTTGATGGCGACTTTACCTTGATGTGCGCAGAGTTAAATCAGATGCTGTCTGCCCTGCTCGAGGCACTTGAAGAAAAAGTCTTAACAGCTAAAGCTGCGTGACTTGCCTCGCCCACTAAACGCGAGCTGAAAACGAGACAGCGCCTTCACCAGGCAGCCGCTTCGCTCAACATAAAAAGGACCCCTCAATGGATCTTATGATTACCAGCAAAGTCCTCGAGACCATCAAGGGGGGGGTCTTGCTTGAGGTGCAAGCCGACGACTTGAAGGTGCAGGCTTATCTCGTCATCTCTGCTGTTGACATGACTGTGGTCGAAGAGCTTGTACCGCTTTCAGTCTTTGAAAGCGGTGCACAAGTTCACGTCGCAGGTGTTGAAGCGCTAGGCGACAGCACAGAACAAGTTGTACAAGTGCTCGAGAATATGGATCCCGACGACATCGTCGTATTTTTATGCGAAAACGCTGTGGTGTACGCCGAAAGCCTAGCCGTGTTGGGCCTTAAACATTAGGATCACGCGTCTTTTTTAGAAAAATGCGTGATCGCCAACGC
>JAIPCU010000177.1 GCA_021738045.1 Candidatus Methylopumilus sp.
CCCTGAACAGATTGCCAGTCTGCTGACTGGGTTGCCGCAATGGCGCTACCAGCCAGAGCGCGGTGGCAGTATTACGCGGGACTTTAAGTTCATCGACTTTAACGAAGCCTTTGGGTTTATGGCACGGGTGGCATTACTCGCTGAGCAGCACAATCACCACCCTGAGTGGTCAAACGTGTATAACCGCGTATCGATTACGCTCACGACGCACGACGCAGACGGTTTGTCATCCCGTGATCTTGACCTGGCACAACGCATCGATAATCTTTGATCTATCGGTGCATCTTCGGGTAAGCTGTGACTAAGCTTGTGCGACCGCTGAGTCGCTAAGCCGAACACATACAAATACATTCGGAGACATCTCATGGCAAAAGAACTTGTAGGCTTTGTGGGCACCGGTCACATGGGCGGGCCGATGACATTGCGCTTGCTAGCAGCAGGGTATGCCGTCTGCATCTATGATCGTGATCAAAAAGCGGTGCAGGCCCTGGTGAAAAAGGGTGCTGTCGCAGCCAAGTCGGCGGCCGATGTCGCGAATCGCGCAGAAACCATTTTCTTAAGCTTGCCCAACCCCGAGATCGTGAATGCAGTCGCGCTAGGTAAAGACGGCTTGATCGAAGGTAAAAAGGTCAAATGTGTCATCGATTTTTCGACGATTGGGCCAAAAACTGCCGTTGCCGTTTTCAAAGGCTTGAGTGCCAACAAGGTGAGCTACGTTGATGCACCGGTCAGCGGTGGTGTCACGGGTGCCGCAGCGGGCACATTGGCCGTGATGGTCTCGTGCCCCAAAGCCTTGTACGCGAAGCTGACCCCCATTCTGGCAACCTTTGGTAAAACGTTTCACTTGGGTGAGGGCGCAGGCCAAGCCCAAACCATGAAACTCGCCAATAACCTGTTAGCGGGCGCAGCGTTGGCCGTGTCTTCAGAAGCCATGGTGATGGGAGTCAAGGCGGGGCTCGACCCACAAGTGATGCTCGACGTGATCAACAGCGGCTCAGGTCGTAATAGTGCCACGCAAGATAAGTTTCCTCGTGCAATTTTGACAGGGACGTTTGACTTTGGTTTTGCTACGGCGCTGTCTTACAAAGACGTACGTTTGTGTGTAGACGAGGCTGAGGCAATGGGCGTTCCAATGGTGGTTGGTGCGGCGGTGCGTCAGATGCTTGCCGTGACGAACGCCACCTATGGCCCTGATTCTGACTTCACGTCAATTTGTAAAGTGGTTGAAGATTGGGGTGGCGTTAAAGTGCGCAAGATCACCGCTAAAAAGGCGGCTAAAAAAGTGACTAAAAAAGCTAAGGCGGTTAAGGCTTGATCACTTATTCACCCTGAAAGCTGCCGGCGCGGCACGTTAAGACCAACGTGTCGCGATAGCCGCCAGGTTGAGCGGGTTGGATTGGGGTCGTTTCATGAATCACCCGTGCGTCGTCTAGCAAAAGTAACGACCAAGACTCACTCAACGTAAACCGTTGCCCCGAGGTACCGGTCGCGTCAAATACACGCGTCTCACCACCTTTGACGTTTTTACGGTTGATCATAAAGACACCTACCAAGTCAACGCCATCACGGTGCGCGCCCTCAGGGGTCGGGCGACCAATGCCCGCTTTAGTGTCGATTCTGAATTGATGCGCCTCAATACACCAACGCGAGACCGCATCAGTGGGTTGCTTTGCACGATGCAGAGAGTCGGCAGCGCGCGCAAAGGCACTCAACAAATCGACCCAGACAGCTTGTTGAATCGTGTGCGTGTGCATGGGCTCAAACCAGCGTTGCATACCGCCATGCAAGGCGTTAAAGGATAACGATTGCCAATGCGCACGCGCAGGTGCAAGCGTGAGTTGATTATTTTCAAATACAAAGCAAGAGTGGCGACGCAGGCGATAGTGTCCGCCATCTTTTAGATAGGCATCCTCAGGCATGCCCTCCCAGTCGGGTACAAGGGCTGTGAGTTCAGCGAGTGGATGCTGCGCCCATTGTGCAACAGTCGCGGCGTCAAGCACCGCATAACCTTCGGTCTCAAGTTGAGATGAAAGTTGAGACAAAGATACGGTGACGGGTGAGTGCTCAAGCATAAACAGATTCTAACGCCATGTAGTATTTGATTAAAAAATAGTCGTTTGTTTCGGCAGTGGGTCACTGTTCTCTGCCACAAATAGTAGCGATGTGCTCCTGCTGACGTCTGTTCGTTATCCCACTGAAGTCTTGATTGTCGGCGTTAGATACAGCGCTCAAACGACTTGTCGCTCAGCCTAGTGTAATCAAACCGTAGTGAACTGGCTGCCAAAGCCTTGCACAGGGACTCATAATGACTCTAGTTGAGAACGCGTCTTGTTTGCCTGCGCACGCAAAGCCTCAAGTGCTTGTTCATCCATCTTGTCTAAGTTGCGATACACCATGGCCAGGCGAAAATTGTCACCAAGCTTGGCGCGGTGCCGATCAAAGAAATCCCAATACAAGGCGTTGAAGGGGCAGGCCCGCTCGCCTTCGCGTTTCTTTTTGTAGTAATAACAGCCCTTGCAGTAATCGCCCTGGCGGTCAATATACGCAGCGCTTGACACATACGGCTTGGTGGCTAGTACGCCGCCATCCGCAAATTGACTCATCCCCATTGTGTTGGGTAACTCGACCCATTCAAAGGCGTCGATATAGACACCCAAGTACCACTGGTGCACCTCTTCGGGATGAAGGCCCGCCAGCAAAGAAAAATTACCAATCACCATCAAGCGCTGAATATGATGGGCGTAGGCGTGCTCTAAAGACTGCCCAAGCGACTGCTCGAGGCAGCGCATCTTGGTATTCCCAGTCCAGAACCATTTTGGCAAAGCGGTGGTGTGTTTAAAATAATTGTGTGTACCGTAATCAGGCATCTTGCCCCAATACACGCCTCGTATGTATTCGCGCCAACCCAAAATTTGGCGAATGAAGCCTTCAGCGGTCGCAATCGAAATTTTTTTGTCTAGCCAGGCTTGTTGCGCGCGTTCGACTACCTCGCGCGGGTTCAGCATTTTTGTATTCAAGGCAAAGGATAAGAGCGAATGAAACAGTCGCCAGCCCTTCGTGCTTAAGGCATCTTGAAAATCGCCAAAGTGAGGGAGGGCGTCTTCAATAAAATCCTTCAAACAAACCAAGGCCTCGGCGCGGTTCAGCGGCCATGCAAAATCTGCGGCGGCGGGCGCACCAAAGGTGCTGACACCTGCCGCCTCAATGGCTGCCCATAAGGCTGTCTGGTTGCGTCGTGGGCGCTTGTCTACCGGTTCGGCTGGGGTGCCTGACCAGGCTTTTCTGTTTTCGTGGTCAAAGTTCCATTTGCCTTCGACAGGGCGCTTGGCGTCGAGCATCAGAATGTTGTGTTTCGTGCGCATCTGACGGTAGAAGCGTTCCATGAGCCAGGCTTTTTGCCCGGCAAAAAGCGTCGCAACCTCTGAGCGTGTCGTATAAAAATGCTCGCTCGACACCATGGAGCAGTCAATCGCGCTTGCGCCGGCATATTGTTGAAGTTGCTGGTCAAGCCGCCATTCATCGGGCTCTTGATATTCGAAGTGCGTACAGGCGTATTGGGTCAGTAGTGCATCAAGATTCGCGGTTAGGCTTTGTTGATTGGTTTTGTCATCAATGGTCAGGTAGTGCACCCGATGTCCGCGCGCTTGCAGCAAACGCGCTAAGTCGCGCATCCCCGCAAAAATTGCAATCACCTTTTGCGCATGATGCAAAACGTAATCCGTCTCTTGGCGCATTTCCATCAAAGCAAACACCACATCAGCGCGAGGCTTTAAAAACCACGAATGCTCAGGGTTGAGTTGATCACCCAGGATCAGTCTTAAAGTCGTCAAAGCGTGCCCCATTGTTTTCGGTAAGTTTCATCTCGGTCGTGCTCGAGCGCCTGTTTGTCTGTTCGCATGGCGCGGCCACCGCGCGGATCAGTGCCAAGTCCTGCGATATAGAGCCAATTACCTTGATTGCTATACACGTCGTAATCGATTAACTGCGACTCAAACCATGCCGCGCCGGCACGCCAGTCAAGCTTCAGGTGATGAATCAAATAACTAGCTACGACTTGTCGCAACCGGTTCGATAGATAACCAGTATGTCTCAATTCACGCATGCCCGCGTCGATAAACGGTTCGCCACATTCACCCATACACCAGCGCTTAAATTGTTCAGCTTGCGCTGGCGTGGTGATGACCGCGCCACCGGCTTGTGCAATGCCGGCAGTGTCTTGCGGTTTGCCGGCATTGACATGTGATTTGCCAGCATTGAAGTGCGATTTGCTGGCATTGAAATGCGTTTTACCGTCGCGCTGACCCCTTTGCTCAACAGCTGCGCGCTGGCGTAAGCCGGAACGCCGATAGAGTTGAGCACCAAACCTTAGATGTAAAAATCTAAAATAATCGCGCCAAAGCAATTCAAACCAAATCCAGTAACTGCCGTCGTTGGCGCCATGCTTGGCTTCGAAGGCTTGTAACTGTTGGTAGAGCATCCGGGCTGAGAGTGCTCCCGAAGCCAGCCACACTGAAAACTTTGTTGAGTAATCTAAACCGGATAACTGGTTGCGGGTGGCTTTATAGCTGTGTGCGAGTTTACGTTCAAAATATTGTTGGGTGTGCCTGAGGCCACCCTGAGTGCCAGCAAAATCTTTTGCAGTCGAGACGGTCAGTGAACTGCGGGCGTCGAGTTTAGCGAAAGACTCAGTTGACGCAAGAGAACCCAGCGAATCAAGCGAATCGCGGGAACCAAGCGAATCAAGCGAAACCAGCGAATCGAATGACTTAAGCGAATCAAGCGAATCAAACGGTTCAGATGGCAAAAGCGATGTCTGGTTATTGTCTGTCGTTCTGCCGTGTAAAAGTCTGTCGGGAAGCGGCGGCACGTTGTCTGGTGCGGCTTCAGGTGGCCGCACTAACGCTTTAGCTTTTTCAACGGCTACCCTAAACTCTGTAAAGACCCAAGGCAGTTGCTCAATGGCAAACGGCAAGTCATGTGGATCTAATAGACTCGAGTGCCATAGTGTTTTGACAGTTAAGCCCGCTTTCCTGAGTCTGGCTAACTGCTGTTGCTCTTCGGGAGCCGCGATCTCTTCGCAAAAAATGGCTTCAACACTAAAATTTTTAGCTAGTGCAATCAGCGTATCGACAGGGTCACCTTGATACTCAAGCAAGTCGCTTTGTCGCTCACGTAGTTGCGCTTTGAGTGCTTGCAGCGCTGAGTGTAGGGCGTGCTTTCTGTGTGTCCCCATGCGCTCAAAGCCCCAACGGGTCTCGGCGTCGTAAGCGCTGTCATGAATGAAGATCGGCGCGAGCCGCGTAGCCTGCGCGCAGGCGTTCTTAAATGATGGCTGATCACACAGACGCAAATCGTTGCGAAACCAATAGATGGCAATCATTATTTTTTCCCGGTCGCCGTTCTTCTGCACCGTTCAGAGCAATATTTGACGTTGTCCCAGTCGCGTTCCCACTTTTTGCGCCACGTAAAGGGGCGTAAACAACTCAGGCAGTTTTTGCTGGGCAGATTTTGCTTGCTGACGCCGCGCATCGAAGAGTCGTTTGACATCAGAGGTCTAGAGTTTGCTGTTGATTTGCGGGTGCCGAAACAGGTTTTTGTTTGCTGGTTGTCACACGTTTGCGCGAGCCATGCTTTTGCACGACCTCGCGTTTGGCGGCACGTACCTGCGGCTGCCCCCTGAGGGCATAGAGCTTGTGCTTAGCCGCGCGCGTACTCGCTTCAAGTTCGACCACGGGCAAGCCCAGATCCGTACCAACATACACGTTGTGTTGCACTTGCAGCGAGTGCGGCATTTTCCAGGGTTCAAGCAGCCAAGTATCCGGGACCCGACGCATCGCGGGTAGCCAGCGTCTGACAAACACGCCGTTTGGGTCGTGATCTTGTGCCTGTTTAATCGGGTTGTAAATGCGCGGGATGTTGATCCCCGTGGTGCCCGATTGCATCTGCAACTGGCTCCAGTGAATGCCTGGCTCGTAATCTAAAAATTGACGCGCCAACCAATGCCCAACCGGACGCCAGTCTAACCAAAGTGGATAGGCTGCCGTCGACACGAGCATGGCGCGCATTCTAAAATTCAACCAACCGGTCTCGCGCAACATCTCAACGCAGGCGTCGACCATCGGCCAACCCGTTTTGCCCGCTTTAAGCGCCTCAAAGTGCGCGGGATTCCAGTCGTTTTCACGCAAACCATCGTAGCCCCGGTGCATATTTTGAAACTCAATCTCGGGTTCACTTTCAAGCTTCTGGATAAAGTGACAGTGCCAGTACAGTCGGCTCACAAACGCCGTTAAACCTTTTTTATGCCATGCTTGCGCAGGGCTTAGCGCTTGCAAGCGCAGGGTCGTAGCTTGCACGACCTCACGCAGACTCAAGCAACCAAAGGCCAGATACGCTGACAGACGCGAAC
>JAIPCU010000178.1 GCA_021738045.1 Candidatus Methylopumilus sp.
GCATCTAAGCCCATCAGCGCCTCAGAAATTTCGGTATTCAGGTTTTCAACCGCCCGCAACACCCCTTTACCCAAATAGCGTGACTGATCACCATCGCGCAGTTCGATGGCCTCGCGGCTTCCGGTCGAAGCGCCCGATGGCACCGAGGCACGACCCATCGCACCCGACTCAAGCAAGACATCGCATTCGACAGTAGGGTTGCCACGCGAGTCGAGAATTTCGCGTCCGATAATATCTACGATTGCACTCATTTCAAGGTTTCCTGGATAATTAAAATTTTGATGACGTTAAGCAAAACGCGATTCAAGAAAGCCGTGTCGCTTCACGACCCGATCTAAGTCAATCAGGGTAGAAAGTAGGTCTTTCATTTGGTCTAGCGGCACAGCGTTGGGCCCATCAGAGAGGGCTTGCGTTGGATTAGGATGAGTTTCCATAAACAGACCAGAGACGCCCGCGGCTACTGCAGCACGCGCCAACACAGGCACGAATTCGCGTTGCCCGCCTGACGAGGTGCCCTGCCCACCGGGCAACTGCACCGAGTGGGTGGCATCGAATACGACTGGACATTGAGTTTCGCGCATGATGGCGAGCGAACGCATATCTGACACTAAATTGTTATAGCCGAACGAGACGCCCCGTTCGCAAACCATAATATCTTCGGGGACGCCAGCCTTTTGCGCGGCCAGGCGAGCTTTGGTGACCACCTGCAACATATCGTGGGGCGCTAAAAACTGGCCTTTTTTAATATTGACTGGCTTGCCGCTCGCTGCGCAAGCCTCGATGGAGTCGGTTTGTCGTCATAAAAACGCAGGCGTCTGCTGCACATCAACCACCGCCGCCACTTGGGTCACCTGGTCTTTATCATGCACATCGGTTAACACTGGCACCTTAAAGTGCGCGCGCACGTCTGACAGTATTTGCAAGCCTTCATCCATGCCGGGCCCACGATACGAGGCACCAGAGCTTCGGTTGGCTTTATCAAACGAACTTTTGTAGATAAAAGGGATCCCCAATGCGGTCGTGATTTCGCACAGGCGACCTGCGGTATCAAAGGCCATTTGACGCGACTCGATTACGCACGGGCCAGCGATTAGAAAAAAAGGCTGGGTTAAACCAATGTCAAAACCGCAGAGCTTCATCAAGCACCCTTGCGCTTATTTTGACTGGCTAACGCTGCACGGATGTAGCTTGTAAACAGTGGATGCCCATCGCGCGGTGTCGAGGTGAATTCGGGATGAAACTGCACCCCGATAAACCAAGGGTGGCCAGGGATCTCCATGATTTCAGGGAGATCTTCGGTGGGCGTTCGCGCGCTGATCAGCATGCCAGCCTGCTCAAGCTTAGGCACGTACAGATTATTGACTTCGTAGCGATGACGATGACGCTCGTTAACCTCTAACCCATAAATGCTACTTGCCAGAGTATCGGCCTTGACAGGGCAACGCTGCGCACCTTTGCGCATGGTGCCACCCAGGTCGGATTGTTCATCGCGCACTTCAGCGCGACCTTCGCGATCTATCCACTCGGTAATCAGAGCCACCACAGGGTGCTCGGTTTGGGGGTCAAATTCAGTGCTATTGGCATGCGTGAGACCGGCCTTGTGGCGAGCAAACTCAATGACGGCAAGTTGCATACCCAGACAGATACCCAGATACGGCACGTTGTGCTCGCGAGCGTATTGAATAGCCAGAATTTTGCCCTCGGTGCCCCGCTTACCAAAACCACCAGGCACCAAAATCGCATCAAAAGGCTTAAGCACATCGGTACCGTTCTGCTCAAGCGCTTCAGAATCAATGTAGTCGACCATTACCCGAGACTCAGTGTGGATCCCGGCGTGAATCAGCGCTTCGCTGAGCGACTTGTACGACTCAGTGAGATCAACATACTTACCCACCATCGCGACGCGTACCTGATGCTTGGGATGCTCAAGGCCGTACACCAGCTTATCCCAGACCGATAGATCTGCCTGTGGCGGGTTAATTGCCAACACTTCGCAAATGAGGTTGTCGAGCCCTTGCTTGTGCAGCATGCTTGGGATTTTATAGATTGAGTCAGAATCCCACACCGAGATCACAGCATCGAGCGGCACATTGGAGAAGAGCGAAATTTTTGCACGCTCTTCGTCAGGAATAGGACGGTCAGCGCGGCAGAGCAAGGCATGGGGAATAATGCCGATTTCGCGTAGCTTTTGTACTGAGTGCTGTGTAGGTTTGGTTTTGAGTTCGCCGGCTGAAGCGATAAACGGCACCAGCGTCAGATGAATAAACGCGGCGCTATTACGCCCCATGCGCAGACTCATTTGCCGCACGGCTTCAAGAAATGGTAACGACTCAATATCGCCTACCGTGCCACCGATTTCGACGATGGCGACATCAGTTTGACCGGCCCAGGATTGCTCAGCCCCACGGGCGATGAAATCTTGGATTTCGTTGGTGATATGCGGAATCACCTGCACGGTTTTGCCTAAATACTCACCCTTGCGCTCTTTGCGCAAGACAGATTCATAAATTTGACCTGTCGTGAAATTATTTGCCTTGCGCATTTTTGACGAGATAAAGCGCTCGTAGTGGCCAAGATCAAGGTCGGTTTCGGCGCCATCTTCGGTGACAAAAACCTCACCATGCTGAAACGGGCTCATGGTGCCAGGATCAACGTTGATGTAGGGGTCGAGCTTGAGCATGGTGACTTTCAGGCCGCGCGATTCAAGCAAGGCAGCCAAAGACGCGGCGGCGATGCCCTTACCTAACGAGGACACCACACCACCGGTAACAAAGACAAATTTGGTCATGTCATGAACGCCCAAACGTGCGGCGTATGCAGGAAATTTGAATTATAGCCGCAGGCGTGACCTTTGCGGGAACTACGTCTGGACATCGACGTAAATCGCCGCCAACCGGATGACCAACTTAACGGGTAAGCGGCCGTGTGCGCTGCAACAACCAAGCCAAACCTTCACCACTCAAACGGGGTGCCAAACGTCTGCAGACCTCTTGGTGGTAGGCGTTTAACCAAGCGATTTCGTCGTCTCGTAGTTGGCTGACTTGGATACAAGTCATGTCAATCGGGCAAAGGGTCAGGGTCTCGAACTCAAGAAACTCGCCAAATTCAGATTCGCCTGCGCTTTGATTACAAACCAGATTTTCGATCCGGATCCCCCAGCGACCCGGCCGATACAACCCAGGCTCGTTAGAGGTAATCATGCCCGGTTGCATGGCAGTATGCGGAGCGGGAGCGGCACGATACGAGATTACCTGAGGGCCTTCGTGCACATTCAGGTAATACCCCACCCCATGACCCGTACCGTGGCCGTATTCGGCCAAACGATCCCACAAGGGCGCGCGTGCGACAGCGTCGAGCATTGGCGAAGCGACACCGCGCGGAAACTTCAACCGCGACAAGGCAATCATCGCCTTGAGTACGGCTGTGTAATCGTCTTTTTGTGGCTCAGTCGGCGTGCCAACTGGCACAACGCGGGTGATGTCGGTGGTGCCGCCCAAATATTGCGCGCCCGAGTCGATCAGTAACAAACCATCACCTTTGATTTGTGCATGCGAGGCTTGTGTAGGACGGTAATGGGGCATCGCACCGTTGGCATTAAACGCTGAGATCGTGCCAAAGCTGCGTGAGACAAAGCCAGGTTGCTCAGCGCGCAAAGCCAGCAGGCGCTCGTCGATCATCAACTCGTTGAGCGGTGTGTGCTCGCTGGACGCGATGGCCTGTTCGAGCCACGCAAAAAACGCACACAAGGCTGCGCCATCTTGCTCCATGACGCGACGTACGTGATTCAGTTCGAAAGCTGTTTTTTGAGATTTAAAAAAGGTGCTGGGGTTGATGTTACGCACAGTGCGCGTGCGCAAACGATCGATCAGCGCGCAGGTGGTGCGCGCTGGGTCGAACAGCAGCGTGTCTTGCTCGGGCAGCTCGGCCAACACCTGCGCCACCGTGTCGTAAGGCCGCACGTAAACCTGAGCTTCGGCGAGTTTACTGATGAGGGCAGCGTCTACCTTGCCGGGCAACACAAATAACTGCGCGTCGGTCAAGCCGATTAAGACATGTGACAGAAATACCGGATTAAACGAGACATCACTGCCGCGTAAATTCAACAGCCAAGCCACATCATCCAGCGTGGATATCAAATGCCACTGAGCACCTTGTTCAAGCATGGCCTCGCGCACGCGCGCTAGCTTGTCTTGTCGCGCAGCACCTGCAATCTCTAGCGGCAAGTCGCGCACCGCTGCGGTGGGCAATGGAGGGCGTTCAGGCCAACATTGCCCAGGCAAATCAAGATCTAGTTTTAGCGCGATGCCACGAGGCTTGAGCAACGCGAGTAATGCCTCGCGTGCAGCCAAACCCAACGCGCGTCCATCAACCGCCACCGTCGCACCCTCAGCGAGTTGTTCGGCCAGCCAGTTGGTGTGGGCAGGGTCGGTGGCTACACCGATTTTCATGAGGGTGACGTCGGTACCTGCGAGCTCGGCCTCGGCTTGCACCCAATACCGGCTATCCACCCAAAGGCCAGCAAAATCCTGCGTCACCACAACCGTGCCAACCGAGCCGCTAAACCCAGTCAGCCAAGGGCGCAGTTGCCAGTAATCTGGCAAATACTCAGACAAATGCGGGTCTGCTGAAGGCACCAGGCAAGCCTGCACGTTGGCCGCCTGCATGGCCGCACGCAACGCCGTTAACGCACCAGATGGCCTGGAAGTTGAAACGGGTGTTGTCATTTGGAAGGGCGAGAGAACTTCGCCTTGAGCACCGCAATGATGCCAGGCAAAATTGACAAGAAAATAATGAACAGAATCACCAGTGTCAGGTTGTCGCGCACGAATGGCAGATTACCAAACCAGTAGCCTGCAACTGTCAGCGATACCACCCATACCACCCCGCCGATGACGTTATAAAACAGGAAACGCTTGGGATCAAAGCGCGCAAAGCCCGCTACGAAAGGCGCCATGGTGCGTGCGAGCGGGATAAAGCGCGCGATGATGATAGTTTGACCACCATAACGATCGTAAAAGCCTTGTGTGTACGCCATGTGCTTAGCGTTGACCAAGCTGGTGCGGGCGATCAGCGCTGCACCAAACCAACGGCCGACCGAATAGTTCACCGCATCGCCCACGATCGCCGCCGTGGTCAACAGGGCCATCAACAGATAGAGATCCATCTTACCCATCGCACAAATAGCACCCGCGACAAATAACAGCGAATCACCTGGCAAAAAGGGCATAAACACTAAGCCCGTTTCAGCAAAAATAATTGCGACAAGCAAGACATAAATCCATACGCCGTGCGCCTCAATAAACTGCAACATTGTTTTATCAATATGCAGCAATAAATCTAACAGCCATGTGAAGAATTCCATCCCAACATCCTTGTGATGACAAAAGTGAGCGACGCGATTGTGTGTACGCTTACAAAAACAGACCGCGCAAGCGCGGTCGCAAGACTTCGAGGCAGACGTTTCGTTTTGCAGCAACTCGGGCAGCGTAAACCTGCCAGGTTTTGTCAGTCAACCTTGGCAGATTTGAGCCACCCAGCCGCCCTACGCTACCAACGAAACATCGAGTTTAGCAGCGGTATGCTCTTGAACTTCAGCGACAGTCACGCCAGGCGCCAGTTCAAGCAACTTGAGGCCGTTTGGTGTGATTTCAAATACGCCCATGTCGGTGATGACCATATCGATCACACCAACACCCGTTAAGGGCAAGGTGCACTTGGGCAACAGTTTCATGTCGACCGTGCCATCTTTTTTGCGGGCTACATGTTCCATTAAGACAATGACGCGGCCAACACCCGCGACTAAGTCCATTGCCCCGCCCATCCCTTTCACCATCTTGCCCGGGATCATCCAGTTTGCAAGATCACCGGTCTCGGACACCTGCATGGCACCCAAAATGGCCAAATTAATTTTGCCGCCGCGAATCATGGCAAACGAATCTGCCGACGAAAAAATCGACGAGCCAGGAATGGTCGTGACCGTTTGCTTACCGGCATTAATCATGTCAGCGTCAACTTCGCTTTCAAGCGGAAACGGCCCAATGCCGAGCAAGCCATTTTCTGACTGCAACCACACCTCAATCCCCTTAGGGACATGGTTTGCCACCAAGGTAGGCAAACCAATACCCAGATTGACATAAAAACCATCTTGTAATTCACGTGCCGCACGTGCGGCCATTTCGTCACGAGTCCATGCCATGTTGATTGCTCCTTAGTTCGCCGCGCGGACGGTGCGTTGTTCGATGCGTTTTTCAGGGGTCGCATTGACCACAATGCGATGCACGTAAATGCCTGATAAATGAATTTGATCAGGATCGAGTTCACCGAGCTCAACCACTTTTTCAACCTCAACAACGGTGAGTTTGCCCGCCTGTGCCACCGGCGGATTAAAGTTGCGCGCGG
>JAIPCU010000179.1 GCA_021738045.1 Candidatus Methylopumilus sp.
ATAGCCTTGGTAACTTGCATGCCTGGGGTACAAACACCTATGGTCAGTTAGGCAACGGCACATTATCCAATCAATTTACGCCGGTTCAATCTGTTGCTACTGGCGTGTCAGATGTTTATATCGGCCAATACGACTACCCAATTACTTACATTAAAAAGACCGACAACTCGCTCTGGGCTTGTGGGTACGGAGATTATTGGGGTAATGGAGTCACGCCCGCTGCAACAAACACAGGGACGTTTACTCAAATTTCTTTTGGTGGCACGGGCATTACGAAAGCGATCCACGGTGGCAATGGGACGTATAACTTCGGCGCTGCACTGCTCACCACAGGTGTCGTGCGCGTATGGGGCTACAACGGCAATGGCGCTTTGGGCGTTGGTGACACAACAACAAGAACAAACGCAAACAGCCTGATGCTGACGGGCAATCGCATAGTCGTTGATATTTGCGCCTATGGAAGCAGCTCTGAGCAAGGCATTGTCCTGCTGTTGGATGATGGACAGCTTTGGGCAGTTGGTTACGGCGGTGGTTCGCAATTACCAGAAGATGACAGCGAAACTAGTTTTACGCCGATGCCTGTGGTGTTTTGAGTCAACCGCATACGACAGCTTTTTATCCCGCATAGCCACTTCTTGTGAGGCGCAGCATGGCTGAAGAAATTACACACAAAGAGATCTACGAGCGCCTTGTCTCGGTTGAGGACAAGGTCGATCGCATTGATGAAAACACCAAAGAGGTCACCACAGCCTTTGCTGCTGCGAAAGGTGCCTTCATTGTTCTTGAACTGATCGGCAAGATTGCTAAGCCCATTCTTTGGATCGTTGGCGTCTGCTCAACAATTGCACTGCTCTGGCAGGAGTACTGGAAAAAATGATTACTTTTGATGAAGCCTTTGATCGCCTGATCTCTCACGAGGGCGGCTACAGCGATGACCCGCGTGATTCAGGCAACTGGACGGGTGGTGCGCAGGGGGTCGGCCAGTTAAAAGGGACCAAGTTTGGAATTGCTGCCTGCTCCTACGGCTACCTCGATATTAAGAACCTGAGCCTTGAAGAGGCCAAGTCCATTTATCGACGTGACTTTTGGGAGGTCTGTGGTGCGGCGCACCCCGCGATCAAGTTTCAACTGTTTGATGCCTCGGTCAACCACGGCAGAGGTAATGCCATTCGCTTTCTGCAACGGGCCGTGAAAGTTGCCGATGATGGTGACTGGGGCGTGAAGTCTCAGGCGGCACTTGAGTCAATGGAAGCCAATGATGTCTTACTGCGCTTTCTTGCCTATCGCCTGAAGTTTTGGGCGTCCCTGCAAAAATTTGACATTTACGGACGCGGCTGGACCAACCGAGGTGCGGACAACCTTCTGTTTGCTGCCGAGGATAACTAGATGACCGAGCCCACCGATCGATGGCGCAATCGCCGAAAAATGGCCTGGCTCTCAATGCTTGCGGGGCTGCTTTTCCCGCTGCTTTTATTAGTGACTGAGTCGGCTCAGCTCGGCCAGATTGCCACACCCTTTTATGTTTTTGTTGGGATGGTGGTGACAGCCTACATAGGTGGCGCTGTCGTCGATGATCATTGGCAACAGGAGATGAAATGATTTGGCTACTGGCAAACAGGTACGTTTTAGTTGCAATTGCCCTTGTCGCGGCAACGTCGGGCCTGTGGGCCTACGGAAAGTATCAGTACCGCATTGGCTATCAAGCCGCTGAAAACGTACGACACGTGGCCGACCTTGAGTCGTTTAAGTCCGAATCCCTGCGCCTGCAAGGCCTATCTCAAAACCTCGAACTGCAACTCACCGCTTTGCGAGAAGCTCAACCCAAAATCATTGAAAGGTTTAATCGTGTCATCATCGAGAAGCCACTGCCTGCTGATTGCCTTATTGATTCTGACAGGCTGCGCGAGCTCAACGCAGCCATCTCGACCGCCAATACCGGCCAATCTGGCCAGCCCCTGCCCGGCGGTCGATAGTTTTACTTCGGCGTCCTGGGATGATTTGATGAAGAGCTATCTGAAGTTGGTTATTCAATATTCTGAGTGTGCGAGTAAAAATCAGGCATTGAGTAAGAGTTAAAAATGAATGTTTTTTTGAGACCTCAATCTTTTTTTAAGTTGGCACCTACGATTTCCAAAGGACTTACCTTGCGCCTTCTCTAAGTACGTACTTTCGGGCTAGATTTCATGCAGGATCTCCTGTGATTTTATTGAGCGGCATAGTTAATAACGCGCCTTTTAACCTGATAACCTGGTATCCTTGAGATGTTGAGGGTGAGCGGAATGTTCAGTCTTTGTTTACAAGCCTATTGGCAACTTTTATATGCTTGGCCACCCGGTTCTAGGATTCTGAGGCAATAGAAAATTTTTTTCAAAGAATTGGCTTAGTAACCGAGCCCGATGATGAGCGATGCAATCATAGGTAGTTTGTTCAATGATAAGAATAATTTTTGAAAATCGATGCGAGTAATTGACCTGTTTTCAGGCCCGGGGGGACTGGGCGAAGGATTCGCTTCTCTTGATGGAGGTAGTGCATTCGAAATAGGTGTGTCTGCTGAAATGGAAAGAAGTGCGCACACGACTTTGACTCTGCGTGCTTTTTTTCGTTTGGCAAAAATAAATGGTGACAAAAAAGCAATTAATGCTTACTACGCGTACTGTAATTCTGCTTCAGCAAATCACCCAAGTGTTGAAGTGCCGTTGCTTTGGCAAGCCGCTCAACAAGAAGCACGGCAAATTCAACTGGGAAATGCCCTAGGTGATCAACTACTTGACGGTATTCTAAAAAATAAGAAACTTGGCGGAGACGATACAATTTTGATTGGTGGCCCTCCATGTCAAGCCTATTCACGCATTGGCAGAGTAAAAAATAACAGTAAGCCCGGATATGTTCCCGAAGATGACATAAGACACACCCTGTATCTCGAATACCTGAAGGTGCTTTCCAAGACACTGCCCGCAGTTTTTGTTATGGAAAATGTAGTGGGAATACTTTCATCGACACTTAAAGGAAGGAGAGTTTTTCATGACATCCTCCTTGACCTTTGCGATCCCGTTCGAGCTGTAAGTGGTAAAAATGGCCCAACCTACGTGATTCATTCGCTTACTAGTGAAACACGCTATGAAAAAGGGATGAATCCAGATGAAATTGATGCACGTGACTTTGTTATAAAGTCAGAAAATTACGGTATACCTCAGAAAAGACATCGGGTAATTCTGCTTGGAGTGCGTGAAGACAATAACACTCCTGCTGAACTATTAAGGCCATCTACCGGCGTAACTGTTAGAGATGCCATCGGTCGATTGCCGGCATTGCGTAGTCAGATCAGCCCATTGAGAGATGACTCGCCATCCGATTGGTATCGTACAGTCACCGAAAGTTGTCTTCGATTTGCAAAATATGCAAAGAAAGAAAATCTAATTGAAATCTCAAGTCGACTTAAGGAAATAAGCCGAGAATTGGATTCAAATTTAAGCTCAGGTGCAGACAGAGTGCAATTTAGTGATCAATATTTTGATCCGGATACTCCTCGACAATATTCAAAATGGATAATTGATCCAAAATTGGAAGTTTGTCTAAATCACCAAGCCAAGTCACACATGACTAGTGATCTCGGGAGATATCTTTATGCATCAGTTTTTTCTGAGATCAACGAAGTCGGACCACGCGGTTACAAGGATTTCACCTTGCCTGGATTGGCTCCAGATCATGCGAATTGGGAAAGTGGTGACTTTTTAGATCGATTCAAGGTACAACTATTCGATGGCCCAAGCAGTACTATCACCTGCCACATATCCAAAGACGGCCACTCAATTATTCACCCTGATCCACTTCAATGCCGCGCGCTAACAGTTCGCGAGGCTGCTCGTCTTCAGACCTTTCCTGATAATTATTTTTTCCAAGGAACAAGGACGGAGCAATACCATCAGGTGGGGAACGCTGTTCCCCCTCTTTTAGCTAGGCAGATTGCTAAAATTGTTTTGAAATTAACAAGTTGATTTGATCTCGCCAAGATCAAATTTTATGTTTGATCCTCAGGTTTTTTGCACTTGCCGCGATTTGTTGGTGCCAATCATTAGAGTTTTATCAGCGCACCTCGGGGATGTCTTTTGCTGGCTGCGAGTATGTCGCTCCAAAGACGGCAATACGGCACTCCGGCTTTTTGGCCCATTCAGAAATCATGCGGCCGCCTGCTGTTCGATGCAGAACTTCGTTGACCTCCTTAGCCCAGGTGGCGATCTGCGCCATTAACTCAGGCGAGACGCTTTGTCGTGTCCAAATGCGATCCAAATTAATGCGATCGCCGAGCTTATCAGCGAGAACAGCCACCACGTAGGCTGCAACGTTCGCTTGAAAGGCTTGGAACATGGGTCGAACCAGCTTTTGGGTGTCCCTGAATATCCGAGCCTTGGCGACCATCGCCTTGAATTCTGCAACACTGGGTAATGGTGCTTCGGATCCTCCAGGCCCTGCGATCGAGCTCATGAATTTATCGAAGTTTTTCTGGGACCCGAGGCTGACGATATCGGGTAGTTTGTCCCACGCGTTGATATATTTGGCCAAATCCGTCTTGGTAATTCTTCGAGCAGGAGGAATTGCCTCTTTCAATGCGCGAAGCTTGGCCGGCGTCGTGCCCTCCCTACTCAAGAGAGTGTTATAGCTGCCGGCCGCGCGTTCGTAAAACCATCGTCCGACTCCATCAGGGCAATAGACTGACAGAGACAGTTTTTCAACTTCGACGTGGAATGGCTTGTTGGCTGAGAGGTCAGACTGACGAACAGCGTTTTGACTGTTGGCGAACCGTGATATGTCAGAGATAAGAGCCTCTTCCTTCACCGAGTCCTGTGTTCGCATGATGATGATCTTTGCCGCGACTCGAACCCGATCAAGATCCAAATCGGGGAATTTCTTCTTCGCGAAGTAAACGGAGGCCGTGGTTTGACCACCATTGACGATTTGCATGCCCTTGAGCCACGCCACGCCAGTGGAGCCATCCAAGGTTTTGCCTAAGCGCAGTTCATCGGCGACAATTACAATGCCATTGTTGTATGCCATGAAGCGTCCTGGCGCATTCCGAAGGGTGCTCTGAATCCCAGCGTTAACTCCCTTACCCTTCACGCTGAGGAATGAGCGGACATTGGCTTCAAGAAGGCGAGCACCGAATTTTTCGTAGAGAAAACGCAGAGCTTCGCCCGGAATTGCAGTGAGAGCATAGTCATAATCGTCGTTGTCTCCGGGGACGAATACGCAAGGCAGAGGAGATCCTGAGACCTCCGCAAAATCGACATGAAGCTCGTCGCGAGGCTTCCCTTCTGACCAATGTCTATGCAAGCGCTCAATATCCATAACTTCAAGCCGTACTGATTTACCCCCAATTTCCCGTGTCTTGAAGCTCTTAGCTTTGGCGACCTTGTCGGTCAAGACGAAGACCCTGATCTGTTCGAGACCGTTATAAATTTCCTGGAGGCTATTGGCTAGAGAGCGCACATCGCTCGACTCGTCAAGCTTTGAAGCCATTTTTCCTTGAGCGCAAAGCGATAAAAATCGTAAGCACTGTTCGACTGCTGTCTTGGTTACCGCGTCGGGGACTGGCGTGAGCGTGTCGACTCCGTCGTAAAGACTAACGAAGAGATCCAACTGATCTGCATCGTCGGACATAGCGTAGCCACTCAACCGCAAAGTGGCGGCGCCGAATTGTCCTTTGTAATGGCAAACGACAGGCTCGAATGTCATGCCGATCTCAGCCATATGCTGCATCACAATATCCGAGAAAACCATTTCAGCGAATGGCGAGCCATCACTCATCTGGGCCCTGACCTCAGCCTGTGTTTCATGAAGAAATTCAATAAGTTGCATGTTCAAATCGCTTCCAATTTTTTTAATGCTTCTGTGGTGCCAATATTTACGCCTGGCGCCCTATCAAAATCGATTTCATACAGGGCTTTGGATATTCCCTGTGGCACGCGACCAGGCGTTAATCTTGGAAATCCTTCTGTGACTTCGACTATTCGTGTGCTTACCACGTCAAAACGCCGTGGATACCGATCAGCGTGGTCGGCAAAGTATCCAGCAGCGATCAGCCTCTCGGATAAGAGTCGCTCAGCTTCAGCATCTCCCGTAATCGATTGACGCAATTCTGATATGAAGTCTGGAAGGTTCTTCCCGTTTGATATCTGCCGAAGTCGAATTCCGGCTAAGAAAAGTGGCTGTCGAACGGAGTCGTCAAGCTGCTCAAGCGACCCAATACGCGCAGGAAAGCCAACAGCTGAAAGCGTCGCCTTGACTTCGATCGCGCCTGTGCCAATTTCAAAATCCTGAATACCGTCAAGGGGGCCAACCCATGCTTCGAGGGCCAAGGCGGAAGGCACACCAGCTTCGATGATGAGAGAAAGTAG
>JAIPCU010000180.1 GCA_021738045.1 Candidatus Methylopumilus sp.
CTAAATCCAAGATCACTTGTGCGTTGCTCGCTCTGAAATAAGCCACCATCTCGTCCTCTGTCACGTATTTGGTCTCAGAGTTCCAGGTCTTTTTTTGCTGGGCAAGCTCGGCCGCAGTGCGCAGCACGTAGCCTCGCTGGGTGCCCCAGTGTGAGTGCATATCGATAAGTTTCATGTTGCTTCCTGAAGTGACTTCTTGCCGTTGCTAGGCTTTAATTGGAAAACCCCAACAGCATGATTTCTCTGTTAGCGATGACTCATATCAGTGATTCATCGCAACATGTGGCCGTATTGCAGAAAATTCAGTCAATACGTGACCAGGAGGTGTAACCCTAGTGTAGTCACCATCATGGTACACACTCACCCCATTGACCCAAACGGTGTGTAGGCCTGGCGCTGATCGTACAAGACGAGTCGCGCCGCTGGGCAAATCGTTCAGGCGCTGTGTGTTGGATATCCCAATCTGCTCGGGATCAAACAAAATCATGTCAGCGTAAGCACCTTCGACGAGACGACCACGATCGATCAAGCCATAGATGTCTGCGACGTCACTAGTCAGTTTTTTGATTGCAGCTGCAAGGTCTAGCTTACCAAGCTCGCGCACCCAGTGACCCAAGAAATACATTCCAAAACCGGCATCACAGAAAAAAGTCAGGTGTGCGCCGCCATCCGACAGGCTAACCATATTGCCCGGATCTTGAAGTAATTCCCAGACCCTTTCTTCTTCAACATTCAGAAGCTTGGCGGTGAAGGTAGTTTGCAAATTCTCCTCTACGCCTAATCCCAAGAAAACATCTACTGGGTCAGCATCACACTCTTTAGCAATAGCCGCTATGGTTCTTCCGACAAGGCGCTGATTTTTATCCAATGCGGTTATTGTGACCTCGACACGTTCCCAGTTGCCGTTAAAGATGCGGCCACCATCCGGCTTCGACAGCGCATCGCGCATGCGTTGGGCAAATTCAGGATCAGAAAACGATGCCATCATGGCCGCGTGATCACCGTGTTTGAGTTCTGACCAAGGTTGTACTGTCATCAAGGGGTAGGCTTTCTCTAGCGTGAAATCCATGCTGAGTGGTTGGCATGACGCTTGGGCATAGACTAACGCGCCGCGGCTTCGGGCCGCTTGGCAACGATGCATCAGGTTTTTTGCTCGGTCTGGCTGATTACTGTATTGAAGCAAGGGCGCAAAGACTGCCGGACGATGACTGATGTTTGAAAGCTCTTCGAGAAATTCAATCGTCGTTCTATCGCCACAGGTAATCACTGAGAGGCCGTGATTAAATTCGCTCATGACCTTTGCAAAGGCACGAAATTCATCATCATCGGCGAGCCTAGACGGCACTGGAATGCCGCCATGACCATTGTGATTTTCGAAGGTCGACGAGCCAAGACCTATTGCACCGGCCTGAAGGGCTTCTCGAAACATCGTGGTCATTGTTTCTAGTTCTTCTGGCGTTGCTGCTCGTTGCGATCCTGCCTCTTTCATGACGACTGTTCGCATAGCCGAGTGCGAGGCGAAAGACGCTACATTCGGGTATACGCCTTTGCGGCGCAACATAGCTAGAAACTCTGGAAAACTTTCGAAATCCCAATCGACGCCGGCTTTTAGCGAATCGAGTGACATTGCCTCGACCTCTGACAGATTTGCAAGAATGAGGTCTCGAGTGTCTGGTGTTGCCGGTGCAATACCGAAGCCACAGTTGCCAATAATGACGGTGGTCACTCCCAGCGCCGGCGAAGGGGATGCAGTTGAGTCCCAAGTAAGCTGTGCATCATAATGAGTATGCACATCGATAATTCCGGGTGCAAGAACGAGCCCCATTGCATCGATTTCGTTTTCGGCTGATCCACTGACAGTGCCAATTTTTGCGATACGCCCATCTTTGATAGCAACGTCCGCTTTCACCAGAGGGTTTCCCATGCCATCGGCTAGTTTTGCGTTTCTGATGATCAGTTCGTACATCATTCATGTGCTCCGTCAGTAAGACCTAGTGTTATCTGTAGCTTGAGTCAGCCTTTTTGTCCGACACCATTCGGCGCCAATAAGCTTCTCTCATTGGCCGAGCAATCGATCAGGGTCAATTCAACTCTAACTTAAGTGACTTGGCGACATCTCCCCACTTTGCCGACTCGACCTCTAAAAATTTAGCGAACGCAGCGGGGGCCTGAGGATCGGGTTGCACACCCAACTTCTCAAACCGCGCAATGACCTCTGGCTCGCGTAGGGCGTCAGTGACGGCCTTGTTTAAGGTCTCTAAAATTTTTGGAGGAAGATTTGCCGGCCCAAATAACCCAAACCAACCTTGCGCACTAAAGCCCGGAAATCCAGACTCGGCAACCGTCGGGACATCTGGCACGACCGCTGAGCGCTTAGCCCCCGTAATTGCCAAGACTTTTAAGCGTCCGGCTGTGACGTTATTGAATGAGGTCCCGACCGAGCTCTCGAAGGATAAATTAATTTGATTGGCGAGCAGGTCTTGCAGCGCTGGGCCAGTACCTTTGTAAGGTACGTGCAGCAAACTCACGCCTGCGCGCTGCGCAAACATTTCAGCCGTCAAATGCGGGATTGAGCCGTTTCCTACGCTCGCATAACTCACTTTGCCGGGGTTAGCTTTTGCATAAGCCACGAACTCTTTGATTGAACTGAACGGTGTCGCGGCGTTGGCGACGATTGCGCCCTCTGTGATGATGACATTTGTAATTGGGGTGAAGTCTTGACTGGGATTGAAGCCCAAGTTTTTAGTGACATGCGGTGCAATGGACATGGCGCTGACGGTCAACAACCCCAGGGTATAGCCGTCAGGTTTACTGGTTGCTAAGTATTGCGTACCGATGTTTCCACCTGCCCCGGCTTTGTTCTCTACGACCACGGCCTGGTTCAAATACTTCGTCAGATTTCTAGCCACCTCTCTGCCTGCAATATCCGTCACCCCACCCGGTGGAAACGGCACAATGAGCGTGATGGGTTTATTGGGATAGTCAGCCTGCGCCAAGGTAGGCAAGGGCGCACAGCAGAGTGCAGTGATTGCCAAAATCGATCGGCCGTTGAATCTCATTTTGTCTCCAGATTGTTTTATCGGGTTTTTACTCTCGACTTGCCTTTGCGACGTATTCGGATAATATTTTCATCTGTTCGGGCGTTAAGCTTGTGTAAGCAGGCATCTGGCCAATGCCGTTTTTAAGGGCATTTAAAACACGGGCAGCATCGGGTTGAAGCTCGTTCATTGACGGCCCTACTGCGCCCGCGGCGCCAGCTGCCTCGAGGGTGTGACAGATTGCACACGCTGGCGCTGCACCTTTTAAGAATAAAAGCTTACCTTCTTCATCATTTGCCGAGGCAATTGGGGTAAAGGCTGCAGCAGCAACCAGCGCCACCGCACCGATGGTTCTAGCAATAGACGTAAATAGTTTTCTTTGCATTGGACTAAAAAAGGCCCTGGTGAAGAGGATGTTGCTGTGTTGTTTAACTTGGTTTAAGTGGATGCGTGCACCCCTCCCGCGCGGGGAGAGGTGCTTTGCGAAGATCATTAAGCCACGGTGATTTTTACCGTGTGTGACATCCAACCACTATTCAAGTAGCCCGCCGCATTTTCAGTCGACTGCGCAACTTGCTCAACGCCTGATTTTGTTGTGACACGGGTTGAGACATCGTACTGGCCGGCTTTCAGGGTTGTGGCCAAGACAAACTGACGCCAAGCGTACTTGCCCAGATCTGGTCCCACCAAGCGTGCGACCTGCCATGTTTTACCGCCATCAAGCGATACGTCGACCTTGGCGATGTCTTCTAAGGCGCCCATGGCCACACCCGTGATTTGTACTGCACCCGCTTTGATCGGGCCGTTGTCAGGCGAGGGTGATGTCACCCACGATTTAGCATCCATGGTCCAAACTGCGGGCTGACTAGGATCGCCCTTTTGACCGACCGGTGACATGCGGTAGCCGGTTTTTTGAATGGCGGCTTGCGTCTGCTCTTTGGTAAACGCCAAACGCTTGATGTACTTAATGTTGTTCACACCGCTGTAGCCAGGAACAATCAAGCGCAGCGGGCCACCGTGCGCTAAAGGCATCGGTTCGCCATTCATTTCCCAGGCCAGCATGGCATCTTGCATTGCGGCGACAGGCACCGAGCGCTCGGCAACTACGGCATTTGGATCAATGCCCTCAGGAAGCTTTTCACCACCTGTGCCTGTCATGTAGACCATTCCGGTAGAAACGCCTCCGAGTGCTTGAATCACTTCGCGCACAGAAATGCCCGCCCACATGACACAGCCCGCTGCACCCGTCTGCCATCTTGTGCCACTGGGTTTGCCTGGAAACAAGCCACGACCGTTGCCTGAACATTGCAACACCGTTGCCATGGTTTCGAACCCCATTTGCTTGAGATCAGCGATTGAAAGGGCCTGTGGTTTTCCAACGCCTTCGACCGTGACTTTCCAGGCGTTGACATCACCAATATCGGCCGCTGAGGGTGCAGGCAGATTGTTACGGATGAACAGGCGATCGCTCGGCGTGATGATGCTTGAGCCGATTGCTGAACGCTTGGTTTCAATCGTTGTCGGGGTATGGATGATCATGCTGTCAGCGTGTTTCCAGCTGACATAGTTTGGTAACGGCTTTGCTGTGGATGCCACAGGGGCAGCGGCGGCAGGGTTGGCAGCAGGCGTAGCGGCTTGCGCATTGGCAGACCTTGGATTGAGCCCAGCGGCGGCCACTAAACCAACGGTAGCACCCAGCAGATTTCGACGTGTGATTTTGATTGAACTTGTCATGATGACCTCTTCGTATGTGAGTGTAATAGTCGCTAGCGGCATTTAAGCAAAACTTTGGCGGCTTGGCACTGACGAAACTGTTGGCCACTATTTTTAGCGATGTCACATATTAATGAATTTCACGCTCAATGGATCAATAAGAGCATTTCAACAAAGGAAATACTCAAAAAACGCTAATGTCTGGGCAACTTTAACGTAAATTCACAACCCTTTTCCGGTAAGTTTTCAACACTCAAACTACCGTGAAGAACCTCAGTCGCAATCTGCCTGCTGATGTAAAGACCCAAACCCGTCCCTCCTTTACGGCGACTGGTTGTATAAAACGGAGTAAACAGATTAGGCAATACAGTCTCGGCAATACCATTACCGTTGTCACTCACTTTCAAAAAAATATGCTGCGGGGTTTGGCGGCCAGAGATCTTCAGTTGGCGATCCTTTAGCCCGTCAAAAGCATGAATGGTTGAATTCAGTACAAGGTTAGTCAGAAGCTGCCCAAGTGAGCCAGAATTGACGTGTAACGAAATGCTTGGATCAACCTCTAAGCTTAAGGTGCATTTTGCTTTTTTCAATACCGGTGTGAGAGACTGCTCAATGGACTGAAGATAGACTTTAAGATTGATTTCCTTTTTTTCATCCAAGGATCGATCTCGAGCAACATCCTTAAAGCCTCGAATCAGATCACTTGCACGCTTCAGGTTATCAAAAATAAGTTGGAAAGCAATTTCTTCATCCTCAAGAAAGTCTGTTAGTGCCGAGCCTGTTAGATTAGAGGCATTTTTTCTCACAGTCGCAGCGGTTTGACTGACGTGAGTGGTGGCTGTGATTGCAATGCCGATGGGGTTATTAATTTCATGGGCAAGTCCTGCAACCAGTACCCCCAAAGACTGTAGGCGCTGATTCTCTTGCGCCTCTTGTAGAAGGGTTTCGCGCTCGGCACTCACTTTTTTTAAGGCGCTGATGTCTTCTTCAAAAATGACATAGTATCTGGGTTCATTTTCTTCGATGATCACGGGAAAGATGCTAAGGCGGTTCCAAAAATCCTCCCCATTCCGGTGTTGATCTATGAACTCAACGGTACACGCCAATTTATTCTCTAACGTGAAGCGAATTTGCGTCATCGCCTCAGCGTCAGCGATCCCCTCCTGAAAAACGCGAGCTGTTGTGCCAAGCACTTCCCCTGCGCCAAAGCCAGTTATTTTTGTAAAAGCTGGATTCACATAAATGAGTGGTGTGCCAGGGAGTCTTAGATCCGCAATTGAGATGCTGAAGTATGAATTGTCTACAACAGCACCAACAAGCATCAGTTGTTCAACCTTTTGTACTAATTCATCCCTGGCAAATTGCAGAGACTTCGTTCGCTCGCTAACTCTAGTTTCTAATTCTGCATTTAGCAGAGATAAGCCATTAATTTGTTTGGCAATTTCGTTGGACATTGATTTAAAGGCATGTTGCAGTAAACCAATTTCATCTTTCCGTTTGGCAAGCTCGGGAAATATAAAATTGCCCTTAGAAATATTCTCTGCAATCGCAGCAAGCTCTGATATTGGCCGAGTCACGTAACGGCTAAGCACCAGCGCTAATAGATAAAAAATAAATAAAGTGACGATGACGAT
>JAIPCU010000181.1 GCA_021738045.1 Candidatus Methylopumilus sp.
AGCTTGCCTGGCAAAGGAGCCAGAGTAGACTTTGCCATCGACTCGGGCATGCCTTGTTTCCAGGCAGGTGGGGGTGCCGGTGCAGCTGCAGGTGCGGGTGCAGCAGTCTGCGCTTGGGCAGACATACTGAATGCCAAGGCTAAGCCTAGGCCACTAATCGTGCGCAAGTAATTTCTCACAGTCGTCTCCGTGATGTTTGATGTTCGAACAAGATTATCTTGTCTGTGAAGTACTCGACAATATTACTAGAATTGGGTAGTAAGCTCACTGCTTTCCCCTTCATTTTTTAGGTGAAAATTAAACGCCATAACAGTCGTTAGGGTAATCACTAGCGCCAAGATGTCAGTGCTTGAAAAGTTGCACTCAGCATGCCTTGGTCTGTCAGGTCGTGACCGCCTCCTTCGACACGGATAAGGTTTGCTTGCGTTGCGACGCGTTGAATGTTCAGACTGTTTCCAAAGGGACAGAGCGCATCGGTATCGCCATGCACGAGCGTAAGCGGAATCTCTGACATCCTATGCGCCTGCGCCAAGATGTTTTGACCCACAAAGCATCGGTGCCACAGGTAATGACTCTGCACCCTGTAGCGAGCGATGAGCACATCATGACCGCCTAAGCCAAGCGTAGGCGCTTGCGCGGGGTAAACGTTCATTGTTGCCTCGTAGGTGGCCCATGCTTGTGCAAGCTGGGCTTGCTGTTGAACATCCTTCTCCAGGCAAAAGACGCGATAGCCAAACTCAAGAACGGTCTGCTGAGGATGTTTAGGCACCAGAGATTGCAACACTTCCCAAGGTTCTCGACACCCTTCGGGCGGATGCTCCATAAAGTTTTCTATTTCAGCTTGGGTACATAAAAACGGACTGCGGCACAGCATTCTGTCGACGCGGTCAGGATGAGCCTGCGCGTAGAGCAACGCTAAAGCACCGCCCCAAGACCCCCCCACCACACTCCACTTCGCGATGGACAGGTGCTTGCGCAGGCATTCTATATCTGCAAGTAAATATGACGTCTCATTGTGGTCGATCCCCCCAAGTGGCAGACTCCGTCCGCAACCCCGCTGATCATATTGAATGATCCAGAAAAGGGCGGGATCAAAAAATCGGCGATGCAAAGGGCTTGCCGAACTTCCCGGGCCACCGTGCAACCACACCACAGGCATTCCTTCGGGATTACCACTAGTTTGCCAGTGCAACTGGTGCCCATCCCCGACCGCTAGCCACCCGTGCGCCACGGGTTGGATCTCGGCAAATAGCTTAGTTTTCATGTGGTCAACACGTCAAAAAGTTGCTGGATAGTTGTGATTTATTCTATATACTTGTCGTTAATGCCAATCAACGGCGTTGCGATACCTTACTTCCACTGCACTCCAGGAGACCACTATGAAATGGGAAACACCATCAGCAATCGATTTGCGTTTTGGTTTTGAAATCACAATGTACATCGCCAATCGCTAATCGTTTGTCAAAAGGCCGAGAGTCATATCTCGGCCTTTTTTTTTTGAGTTGTGATGCAAATACGCGTATTGGGCTCTGCGGCTGGCGGAGGATTTCCTCAGTGGAACTGTAACTGCCTGAATTGCTCAGGTGTGCGCCAAGGCAGTATCAACGCGCAGATGCGGACCCAGTCCTCTATCATTATCGGCAACGGATCACCCGACTGGGCATTGATCAATGCGTCGCCTGATGTGCTGACCCAAATTAAACAAACACCTGTGTTGCAACCGGCCAGACAGATGCGTGATAGCGGTATCGCTGCGGTCGTGCTCATGGACGCACAAGTCGATCACGTCACGGGTCTCATGATGCTGCGCGAAAGACATTCGCCTTTGCCCATTTATGCCACTCAGCAAGTATTCGACGATCTCACGACAGGCCTGCCACTGGTCAAGACCCTGTCTCATTACTGCACGGTCGAACAGCGCCTCATTGGCCCTGAACAAGAAAATTTCAGTATTCCTGAATTAGCAGGCATTGCTTTCAAGCCGATCACACTTTCCAGTAAAGCGCCTCCTTATTCGCCCCATCGTCATGACCCTCATCCCGGTGACAATATCGGGCTACTCATGACAGACATGACGAGCGGAAAAAAAGCGTTTTATGCACCCGGTCTTGGTGTGATTGAACCGCAAGTCGAGCAAGCGATGCGGCAAGCCGATGTGTTGCTGGTCGATGGTACGTTTTGGACCGATGATGAAATGATTGGCATGGGCCTGTCATCCAAGCGCGCGATCGACATGGGGCATTTGGCTCAATCTGGCCCGGGTGGAATGATTGAGGCGCTCGCCTCTCATTCAACCAAGCGACGTATTCTGATTCACATTAACAATACCAACCCCATCCTTCGCGAGGACTCACCGCAAGCGCTGCAACTAAAAGCGCTCGGGATTGAAGTCGCCTTTGATGGCATGCACATAGAGATCTGACCATGACCGAATTCAAGCCAGCCTGGACGCGTGAAGAGTTCGAGGCCCAACTCCGCGCGAAAGGTCAGAGCTATCACATTCATCACCCTTTTAATATCAAGATGAATGCTGGCGAATGTTCGAAAGAACAAATTCGCGGTTGGGTGCTGAATCGGTTTTACTATCAGTGGATCATTCCAATCAAAGACGCCGCTGTGATGTCCAACTGTCAGGATCGTGAAACGCGCCGCAGATGGATTTCCAGAATTTTGGATCACGACGGCTTTGGTGACTACAAAACTGACACCGAATGCGGCGGCCTCGAAGCGTGGACTCGACTAGGACTAGCGGTTGGTTTAGATCGTGAAACGCTTTGGTCTCTTAAAGAGGTCGAACCCTCAGTTAAATTTGCCTGTGATGCCTATGTCAATTTTGCACGGCAGCAGCCCTGGCAAGAGGCAATCTGTTCTTCTTTGACAGAAATGTTCGCGCCCCAAATTCATAAAGATCGTCTGGCAACATGGCCCACCCACTACCCATGGATCGAGCCGGCAGGTTTGCATTATTTCCGCTCGCGCATTCCGTTAGCCCAGCGTGATGTCGATCATGGTCTTGAGGTCACACTGAACCACTTTACGACGCGCGCTCAACAAGAGCGGGCACTCGACATTCTGCAATTCAAGCTTGATATTTTATGGTCAATGCTTGATGGAATTGAAAAAGCCTATCCTGTATGAGCGACTCCACACCCGCTGCGCTTCCTGAGCGCCCCCGACTCAACAGACTTTTTCGCCTGCAGTGGGAAGAGGTGCAACAAGCTTATGTATTGCTTTATCCTGAAGGTATGGTCAAACTCAATCTCAGCGCAGCCGAGATCCTGAAACGCTGCGACGGAGAGCACACAATTACCCAACTGATCGCCGAGCTCGAACAGGCATTTGGTGAGACTGATTTACGCGACCCTGTCGAAGGGATGTTGCGTGCAGCCTTTGAAAAAGACTGGATCCAATAGGATCACCCGCAGCCGATGACTCAGCCTGTTATCAATCCGCCCTTCTGGTTGCTTGCCGAGCTGACGTATCGCTGCCCACTGCACTGCGTGTTTTGCTACAACCCAGTCAACTACGACAGCATTAAAAATGAGCTTGATACAGACGCATGGATTCGTGTCATGCGTGAAGCGCGTGCACTCGGCGCCGCACAAATAGGATTTTCTGGTGGCGAACCATTACTGCGCGATGACCTCGACATCTTGGTCGCAGAGGCTAGACGGCTTGGGTTCTATACCAACCTCATCACCTCTGGCGTTGGACTAAACGAGAAAAGAATCGCCTCACTGAAGCATGCCGGACTCGATCACATTCAGCTTTCCTTTCAAGATTCCACACAAGAGATGAACGATTTTCTGAGCAGCACGAAAACATTCGAGCTCAAGAAAAAAGTTGCGGCTTTAATTAAAAAGTACGACTATCCAATGGTGATGAATGTCGTACTACATCGTCATAATATTCCGCATATCGATAAGATTATCGATATGGCGCTTGAGCTTTCCGCCGAGTACCTAGAGCTAGCGAACACACAATATTACGGTTGGGCGATGAAAAATCGTCAGCAGCTTTTACCCACTCGCGAACAACTTGTCGCCGCTGAAGCCACGGTCAATGTCTATCGCGAAAAAATTGGTAAACAGTGCAAGCTCCTTTTTGTCGTGCCTGATTATTTTGAAGAGCGTCCGAAAGCCTGCATGAATGGCTGGGGCTCGATCTTCTTAGATATCGCACCGGATGGCGCAGCCCTCCCTTGCCATAACGCGCGCGAGTTGCCAGGCCTTGAGATCCCAAATGTAAAAGAGCATTCCATCCAAGAAATCTGGTTTGAGAGCCAAGCCTTTAATTTCTTTCGGGGTGACAGCTGGATGCAAGAGCCGTGTCGTTCGTGCTCAGAGAAAGAAAAAGACTTTGGTGGCTGTCGCTGCCAAGCTTTCCTGTTGACAGGCGATCCTGCCGCGACAGATCCAGTTTGTGCCAAGTCCCCCAAGCACCATGTCGTCAAGCTTGCGATTAGCGAAGCAGCCGCCGCAGCGAGCGCTGAGCCGTCAAAAGAATTTCCATTGATTTTTAGGACTGACGGTAACTCAAAACGATACGCTGGTTAAGACGGACGAGTAGCACAATACGCGTAGCTTTCGCGTGGCAAACACAAGACAGCTCGATCTCTCAGCTGAAGGCCATAAACGTTCCCCCCAAGCGCCTCAACCCAACCATAACCCTTTATTTCTACGGTCAAAGGCCATTCGGCGGTATAGAGCGAGGCGGCCACCTTGAGGGGCGTTTAAAAGACATCAACCAAGATGACATCGAGTACGGAGTTGAAGTGACACCACCTAAGCTCAGCCTGTCTGTGCGAGAGCGTACGAATAGGATCTTTGAAGCTGAGTAGTATAGGGCTGACATTCCGGTGAAGGACAACGAGTCGCCAGACTAACGCAAGGCTAGATAAAAATCACTTACATCAATTTTCAAAAACGCCGCACAAATCTGAAGTCACACGTTTTATCCTATGGGATCAAGGAATAAATATGCTCAGGTATCTTGGAATTTATTTTTTGTTTTTAATCTCCCTCGTTGTCGTGGATATGATTTGGCTTTTAGGGATCGCAAAAACACTGTATCAAGATCAAATGGGTGATTTGATGGCAAGCGAACCCAAACTCGCGGCGGGCGCCGCTTTTTACCTGTTGTATGCGCTTGGTGTATGTATTTTCGTGCTCGTGCCTGCACTCAACAAACAGTCGGGGTTTGACGCTGTTCTGTATGGTGCCCTGTTCGGCTTTTTTTGTTACATGACCTACGATCTGACCAACCTGGCAGTCGTACGCAACTTTCCAACAGGCTTGGCTTTCATCGATATCGCTTGGGGCAGTTTTGTGACAGCCGCAGTGTCTGGCTTCAGCTATTGGATCGTCAACAAAATCTCTTAAGAATTTTTGAATTTTTTGAGTTAAGCGCCCCTAAAAAACAGGGTCGCAAAAGAGCTCAGGTGCTATGCCCATCATGGTTTCAAAAAGACGTACGCAGCGTAAGTAATGGGCGTGCTCATTTAATATGCTGGAGGGCCATATTGCAAAAATAAAAGTACTGGCTCACTAAAGAACCTTCTAATGATACGTTGGGGTTCATTTTCTTTGCGTTCTGGTATGGGTCGAAGCATCGCTGCTCTAACTCTTTACCAAAACCTAACCTTCGAACCTCCAACCAAGAGGCTTCGAGCATATCGATAATATCTTTTCTATCTTTGCAATCAACGAAGACGATTTTTTGGTTCGGTAATTTACTTTTTTCACCTTTACAGACAAGTTCGATCGCAGACGCGCTGCTGACGAGACACATTGTTGCGAAGATGAGCGCTAGTCGTTTCATTTGTTTCCCCTTTTTTGTCTTAGTAGTCAAGCTCGTCTGCATCATATTATTGTTGGGGCAGAAAGGGAAATTTAGTCACTTACACCCGCACTTCAAACATGTCTTCACGCGCAAAATCGTGCTGTTAACCAAGAAGTCGCTGCCTGTGTAATCTTAAAATGTTTAATAGCAGTTTACAGGGCGCGCCGGTTCGATTCCGGCTCCATGCGAAACACTTAAATCATTGATTTTAAAATTAAAAATAAATTTGATCGTTCGCTTGGTTCCTTCATCGCTTCATCCGTCCTTGCACCAACCGCACCTTGCGCGGTGCGGCGATCCAGATCGCAATGTTCGCAAGCAGACAACACGCAAGCGACAGTGCAAAGGCGACGCGATAGCTGCCCGTTTCATCGTAAATCACGCCTGTCACCCAAGGTCCCACGGCGCCTCCGGCCATTACTGCGATCGTCACCACACCAAAGATTGAACCGAAAGATTTACCTTGAAACATTTCCATCACAATGGGACCCATTAACGTGGTCATGCCATAGCCCAATACTCCCTGTGATAGCACCA
>JAIPCU010000182.1 GCA_021738045.1 Candidatus Methylopumilus sp.
CCGCCTGCTCCGCGAATCCAACTCACAGCATCCTCAAGCTTGGCCCACTGCATCGGCTCATGTGCAGGGCCATCGTCGCTCAGGTAATGGTCGAACACGCTTTGTACAGTTTGGCAATGGCCCGCCTCGACCAAGAAGCGCGCAAAGTGTGTGCGGCTAATTAATTCAGGATTGCCCGCAAAAGTGAGTGCGCCTTCAAAAGCGCCAGGCATGCCAAGCTTGGCTAAGCGTTCGCCAATGCGACGCGCACGCCCAGCTCTGCCTGCACGGGTCTCACGCAAGCCCTGTACCAACGTTGCGTTTTCAGGATCGATACCTAGGCCAACAATATGCACCGTTTGATTCGCCCATGTCACTGAAATCTCGACACCCGATAAGTATGTCATGCCAAGCTCTTCGGCCCTGACGCGAGCACGCTGTTGCCCAGACACTTCATCGTGATCAGTCAGTGACCATAAGGTCACCCCGTACGAGTGTGCGCGTTCAGCAACCACCTCGGGCTGATAGACGCCGTCAGAAATGGTTGAATGGCAATGCAGATCTGCACAAAAGGTTGGCGTTTGCTTAGGCATATAAAAAATCCGTTACGACTTTGACTTGATCGTCAGTCATTAGGGTTGGCGCATGACCCACCCCTTTAAATTCGTGGGCCTGAGCCTGAGGATTACGCTCAAGCATCTGTTGCAAGGTCTGTTTAGACAATAAGTCAGACTCTGCACCGCGCAAAATCAAGATCGGCGTTTGAACAGATGCGTAGGCCGACCACAAATATTGCTCACCTTGCGCGGCGACTTCAGGCGTCATGCTTTTAAACGGTACAGCGAGCCCTAAGTCGTAGTGCTTGATCCAGCGACCATTTTGCTCAATGTAGGTGTAACGCGTGAGATCCTCCCATTGTGCCTTGGTGTGCGGTCCAAACGACGCTGCAGTCTTTTTGACATACTGAACTGCATCTTGAAAGCTAGCAAACTCGATTGCCTCACCGACATATTGCCCAATACGCTCAAGCGACACCGGCTCAAGGTGGGGACCCACATCGTTCAGTACCAGACGATCTAATCGAACCCCTGTTGAAGGCAAGTCTGAGTAGTGCTGGGCGGGGGTCAGGTTGTGTTGTTGCACGCGGGCTAACGCCAGCGAGCCAGCGTACGCTAGCCCAATCAAACCGCCCATTGAAGTACCCACCCAGTGCAATTCAGAGGGTTGCAGACGATCAACCAAATTCACCATGTCAGCGGCATATTGCGGCACCGCATAAAAAGCCGGGTTGGCCAGGCGGTCAGACATCCCGCGACCGACAACATCTGGGCACACGACCCGATAGTCTTGCGCTAAACGCTTGGCCAACACATCAAAATCGCGGCCAGTACGCGTCAAACCGTGCACGCACAACACCACTTTTTTGTTAGAGGGATCGCCCCACTCGGTATAGGCCATACGATGTAAGCCAGCCGGACTGCTGCACATGACTGCTCTGAGGCGGGGGGTGGCCATAAGGGGCTCCAGATGACTGTTTCGTCGAGCAAAGGACGAAAGTTGACATTGCAACCAACGCACAACGTCACTATACCTAGCATTGTAGTGGGTATCACTCGGTTCATACAATCGAACGCAAGCCCTTCAAGGCCGCCGTTGATGCCAGTAACGTTGTCGCAGTTGGCTATACGCTTGAACCTTGAGGCCCTCTGGCAGCGACTCTGCTAGAACCGCGCCGTGGCGATCGGTTTGCCAGAATCTTGTCTGCGCATCAAGCCAGCGCTGCTGAATCGTCGGATGCGGGTGCCCAAAGCGATTCAAATAGCCAGTCTGCGCGATCGCGTGTTGGGCCTTAATCTGTTGCACAAAGTGTTGTGAGGAAGACGTCTCTGAGCCATGGTGCGCTACCACGACAAGATCAGCCTTCAATTCTGCCGCGTACTTCTCAAGCAACAATTGCTCTTGCTGAATCCCGATGTCACCAGGTAGCAAAGTCGAGTTCTGTACGCCTTGAACGTAAAGCACACAACTTTGCGCATTTTTTGAAAGTTTGCCTTGAGCGGATCGCAGAGGTGCGACTCGTTTAAGGCCAGACATCTCAACGGGTGGCTTCTTTTCGGGATACAAAAATTGAAACACCACGCCGTCCCACACCCAACGCTGCCCTCGTTCGCAAAGTCGCGTCTGACTGGGTTCCTTTTTGAGTGCTACCAAGACGCTTGCTGGAGACGCACGCCTGAGCCACTCTTGAAACGAAAATGAGCTGTACAACATGCCGACCGGCAACGCGTTCAACACCGTCAGTAAACCCCCTGCGTGATCGCTGTCGGCGTGAGACACCACGACGCTAGCAAGTTTTCGTACGCCTAGCGCTCGCAGGTTTGGCAAGATCGTACGTGTGCCAGCATCATTGGCACCCTGGCGTGGCCCGGTATCAAACAAAACATCATGCGTCTGCGTTTGCAACAGCACGGCACCACCCTGCCCGACATCGAAAGCAAGCAGTCGCCAGTGCCCGGGCGCCGGGCGTTGTGGCGTAAAAGACAACACAGGTAATAGCAAGCACCACCCGGCCCAGCGCGCGGGCCATCCCGGAGGTTGTAGCGCCCAGCATAAGCCAGTGCCAGCAATCACTAGTGTCCAACATGGCGCTGCGGCCACATCAAAGCTTGCCCACGATAAGTTTGCTAACCAAGTCACAGGGATCAAGGTGTATTCAAGCGCCCAATGTGCGAGTACCCCGCTTGCCGTCGCTAACCAGCCCAAGCCCGGCACTAAACCGAATAAGGCGAGCGCCAAGGCCAGCGGCGTGACCACAAAGGTGAGCACGGGGATAGCCAGTGCGTTTGCAAATGGCGACACCAGCGAGACTTGCTGAAACAAAAAGGCCAGGACAGGGAGCATCGCGATCGTAATGAGCCACTGCAAGCGACTCGCCTCGGTGCAAAGCAGCTTGAGACTTTGCCAACGCGAGAGCCCTGGCCCGCGCCCGTGCCCAGCCGCCCCAGCGGCAAATAAAATCCCAACCGCTAAAAACGATAACCAAAACCCGGTTGAAAGCGGTGCCCAGGGGTCGGCCACCACAACGACGGCTGCGGCCACCGCCAGCACGCGCGAAACCGACAAGGTATGACGCACCAGTATCGACGCCGCCACGCAAGCCAGCATAAAAAACGTGCGTTGCGCGGGCACACCCCACCCTGCCAATAAACAATACAGCCAAGCCACTAGCATCGCAACAAGCGTGGCGACCACCCTTGCTGGCACGCGTTCACATAACAGACGCCCGCGCCAGCGCGCTCGCTTCATTGTCAACAGCGTTAACCATCCTCCCATCGCAGCCAGCATCGTCACATGAGAGCCACTAATTGAGACTAGGTGAGTAATGCCGGTAAGATTAAAGACCTGCCAGTGTTCGTGCCTGACGCTATCTTGATCCCCAATCGCAAGCGCAATCAACACCGCCCCATAGGTCATGTTTGCCGTCACACTACGCATGCCATCGCGCACGAGATGACGTGCGCGTGCAATCGCTACCGAAAACGTTGCAAAGGGCTCATCCGCCAAAAAGACCGGCGTGCCGCGAACGCGCCCGAGGGCTCGAATATTCTTTGCAAATAGATGCCCTTCATAATCGAAACCATGCGGGTTCAAATTGCTATGCGGGCGACGCAACACCAACGCGGCCCGAAACACCTGCCCCGGCAACACACGAGGTATCGCCGGCGTCTTTAACCACGAAATTTGCAACGAGTTGGGCACCCCGACTTTGTACGGTTCAAGCACTTGTGCCTGGAATCGAACGCTCTCTGAGGTATCGTTCGGCAAAGACGTGACTCTAAAGGTCAAGCGCGTCACAACGTTTTCGTGTTCAAGCGACAGCATGGCATTTAGGCGCTGCTCCGCGCGCCATGTCGTCCAAGTCAGGCTTAATAACAGGGCGAGCAGTACTGCAGTTGTCCGCTGCACCCCCAGGCCAACACGTTTGATCCAAGTAGGCGGTTTATGTTTCTTAATGAGTGGTAGCACGCACAGCAGGACAAGCACGCTCGCCGCAACAAGACATGCGGCGTACAAACCGGCAAGCGCGAGCAGCCTTGGTGAAGACTGCGTCAGCACCGAACCCAACACAATCGCGAACGCACAAAGCCGCCCCATGGTGCCTCACACAAAACGTATGATGCTGCCGTCGCTTAAACGTCAGCGCAACCAAAGTGGGATTAAATTATCCCGACCGACATTCAACTACGCTAAAACGTAGCCTTCAGGCGGCGCAACATACCCCGGGATTTGTGTGACATCGACCTCATCAATCTGCTCAGCACCGAGGTATGCCTGCGCATACTGCAGATAGACTTTTTCCCAAATAAAAATGTCAAATAAGTCTGGGTCGATATGCTGGCCAAGCTTCATTGATCCCATGATTTTTAAAGACTCAGATAAGGTCTTTGCCTTTTTGTACGGACGGTCACTTGCGGTTAAAGCCTCAAAGATATCGGCGATACCCATGCAACGTGCTTGTACCGACATTTGATCTCGAGTGAGACCTTTAGGGTAACCCTTGCCATCCATTTTTTCGTGGTGGCCACCGGCATACTCAGGGACGTTGCGCAAATGCTTAGGCCACGGCAATTGTTCAAGCAGGTTGATCGTGAGCACGATGTGATGATTGATGATTTCACGCTCTTCGTTGTTGAGCGTGCCATAGCGAATGCTTAGATTTTTTGCCTCGTCTGGCGTGACTGCTGCCTGTTCATCGCCCTTGGAACTGACCCATGCATATTGCTGGCTAATCTGTGCGATACGTTGCACGTGTTCATCGCGCATCGATTCAGAGCCAGTATTACTTTTCTTCAAAAACTCAATATCGTCTAGGGCTTGTTGACGTTTTTGTTGAGCCTGCTCTGGGCTCAACTCGCCCTTGAGCAAAGCGATTTCGATATCTTTGATCACCAACTCAAAACGTAATTCAACCAAAGTAATGCGATCATGAATCGCCTCAAGCTTGGTAGCCTTATCAACCACGTGCACGGGAGTTGAAATTTTTCCGTAGTCATCAACACACGGCCACCTGCCGCTTGTATTGAGCCTGAGTTATCGACAACAGCCTTACCATCTGTTGGGGTCACATCGACGGGGGCCGTCACCACAAACGCCAAAGTGTTGTCGCCACTTAGGTCAAGCGTAAACGCCTTCGCACCGCCCAACACCACTTGCCCTAAATTGGCTTCGATGAAGCCTTCGTTGCGAACGGCCTCGCCAGCTAAGACTGCATAGCCACCTTCGGCCACGATAATGCTGCCTTGATTCACAACGCTTGCGCCGGGCACGCCGCCGTCTGTAAAGGCATAATTGCCAGCCATAAATTGTTGATCAGTCAACGAACGTGTGGTGGCCAAAAAGCTGCCTGCAGCGACCTGACCGCCTGGTGCGATCAAGACACCATTTGGATTCAGCACCCATACTTGGCCATTGGCCTGAAGTGCGCCTTGAATGACAGAGGCTTGTGTACCTGTGACGCGATTCAATGCAATCGACGAAGCTGAGGGCTGCACAAAGCGCACCGACGAGCCGCTACCAACTGAGAAGTTGCCCCAGTTAATCACTGCCTTGTCTGAAGACTGCTTGAAGGTGGTTTGCGCGGCAGATTGGGTGATCGTTGCAGAGCCTGAAGAGACAACACCGCCACTGGGTCCGGCCGCATACACAGGTACCGCACCCAGACAGCCAAATAGCGCAAGCATACGAAAGCGCATCAACGCGCTAAGCGTGACCTGCATACACAGCAATAAGGTAGAAATCTCTAGTTTCAACAATGAGGCTCACGGTTAAGCAAAACACACAATACATTTTGGATTGTGTGGATTTTGCTTGATGAACCTGTTGCACAATCGTGAAACCGGCACCAAACCTCACTGAAGAGATACATCGTGCATTTATGCGCTTAGCTTTGCATTTTTTGTCGCAGAGCGAGCGACAAAAGTGTTCAAAAAAACAACTCAATCTTTCAAAGCTTTAGCGGATTAAGATCACAAGCAACACGAACCTGCGATAGCACACCCTACACATTCGAGCATGATCGAGGGACGGGATCACAAAGACCAGAACGTCTCAATCACAGAGACCAGAAAAGTTGCGCTGCAAACAAAACTTAACGCGTCACAATCGCCAAACCGAGTAAGACCTTTTGTGCAGTCTGCGCGGTCGCCTTCACCACGTCTTCGACCGAACACCCACGCAAGCCCGCAAGCGTCTGCGCTATCTGCAGCACCTCGTGCGGCTCGTTGCGAGCCCCTTTGGCTAGCCACGCTGGTGAAATATCAGGCGCATCGGTCTCAAGCAC
>JAIPCU010000183.1 GCA_021738045.1 Candidatus Methylopumilus sp.
TGTCGCCGTGACATTCACCGCAACACCTCCGATCTCGCTTTTATGCAAAATCTCAGACGAAAGAATTTTTAAGACAGCCCTCTCACCCAAAGCCGAGAGTGCAGTTTGCGCTTGCCCTGGTGTGGTAACAATGGTTTCGCGTACCCCAGCAATACCAAAGGATGAGAACAGGCGCTTTGCTTGCTCTTCATCCAAACTACCAGTAGGCAAAGCATTGATCGTGCTTCGCTGAGCCGCGGTCACGATGGGTTCGACAAGCTCTGACGCCATCGTTTGACGAGCGTGCAGCATTGCGACTAGCGCCGCACTGCAACTTTCAGGGGCTGAGAAGGCAGGTACACCACCCTGTGTCAGCAACGACCCAATGTTTGGTGCGTGGGGGCTGATGTATGCAAGAATTGGTTTGTCTGATAACGACATGCAGCTTTTGATTGCGTTTGACATCAGTTCAGGCATGGCAAGTGCCGAGGCACCCACGATCACCACTAAGGCATCGTAGGTCGGGCTCGATAGCACCGCACTGATTGCACCTTTTAACAGCTCAGGCTGCAGGCCCGCTAACGTGACATCAATGGGATTTCGATCAAGAGCTGCATGGTCGCCCTGTTGAAGCGCCCTGAGCTTTGCAGCCGTCTCAGCATCTGGAGGTGGGGTTTCAAAACCCGTGACGCCTAAGGCGTCAGAGACTAAAGTACCCGCCCCACCCGTTGAGGTCAAGATTGCAACACGGTTACCTTGCAAAGATCTGCCGGTTGCAAGCGCAGCAGGCATATCCAACAATTCATCAAAACGTTGCGCCCGAAGAATGCCCGTTTGTTTGAACAACGCGTCGTACATTCGGTCAGAACCTGCTAAGGCACCAGTGTGAGAAATCGCTGCCTT
The DNA here is from genome assembly GCA_021738045.1 of Candidatus Methylopumilus sp. Lineage (GTDB taxonomy): Bacteria > Pseudomonadota > Gammaproteobacteria > Burkholderiales > Burkholderiaceae_B > Zwartia. The sequence goes on from JAIPCU010000183.1 coordinate 883, forward strand.
GGCGCCAGCTTCAGACCGACCAATTTTGAATGCCACGATGGGCTTACCTGCTTGCCTAGCGCGCAAGGCAGCAGCACGAAATTTTTTGGTATCTCGCACAGTTTCAACATACAGCGCGATCACCTTTGTGGCCTCATCGTCCACAAGCCAGTCAATAAAGTCAGCTAACTCTAAGTCAACTTCATTGCTGGTCGAAATCATTTTAGCTAAGCCAATGCCACGGGCAGACGCGCGCGCAAGTAGTGAACCTAAAATCCCACCGCTTTGCGAAACCAGACTGATCGCCCCTGACGGAAAATGATCCATCTCGAGTGCGCCCGACGCTGACAACACAATCTGATCGGTGATATTGACCAAGCCAATCGTGTTTGGACCAAGAATTCGCATCGATCCCGCTGCGGCAATGAGCTCGGCTTGGCGCTTGGCCCCCTCTTCGCCCACCTCGGTATAACCGCTTGCCAAAACGATTGCGGCAGCACACCCTATTTGCGCAAGCTCTTTCACTGCTTGATGCGCACGCTCTGCACCAAGCAACACAATCCCGACATCGGGCACGGTGGGCAGAGAGGCGATATCGGGATAACAAGGCAGCCCACAAATCTCAGTTGCCTTAGGATTCACAGGATATACAACACCCGAAAAGCCGTGCTTCAAAAGATAGGCAACCGGCCTACCCGCCGTCTTAGAGATATCCGCCGAGGCGCCAATCACCGCAACGGTTTGCGGTCGCATTAAGCGAGAAATAATATTCATCTGTATCCAAGTCTTACTATTGGCGTTTGATAGGTATTAACTTTTTTTGTCCGATGCTAAAAATTCAAGTACTGCATTGCGGTGTTCAGTGCTGGTATAACAAATACCCTGCGCTTGACTTCCTTGCGCAAACACCTGATTCGCAGTGGATTCGTAGGTTTCATTCAAGATTGTTTTGCTTAACGCTAACGCCGTTGCCGACCCTTGACTGAGCTCTCTCGCCCAAGCTTGAGCCTCAGGCACGAGCGCTGCCGCGGTGGTTTGGCGATCAAGGATACCGAGCGCCAAGGCCTCGGCGGCGTCAACCCTGCGACCCGAAAAAATTAACTGCTTAGCCATCGACAAGCTCACCCGACGCGGCAAAAGATACATGCCACCACCATCAGGAATAATGCCGCGATTGATATACGACCAAGTAAAGTTTGCATACTCGCTACCAACTAAAAAATCACAGGCTAGCGCTGTGTCAGCACCCAAGCCAGACGCAGAGCCATTGACCGCTGCGATGGTTGGTTTAGGCATCGTGTGCAAGAGCGTCTGTGTGTGATGCACCCGCTGCTGCCGGTGCCAACCGTTGAACGCGATTTCACCAGTCGGTGCGCTCATGCGTTTTTCCATTCCGGCGATGTCACCCCCGGCACAAAACCCTTTGCCAGCACCCGTGATCACCAAAGCCCGAATGCCCTTATCAGAGGCGGTTCGCTCGAGCGCGTGAATGAACTCTGAGCGCATGTCATCACTCATGGCGTTACGCTTGTCCGGGCGATTAAAGGTGATCGTTGCAATACCTGAATCAACGGCCATCTCGAGGAGTTTGTAATCCATTATGTTGCCTTATTGTGTATCGTGATCAAATTAATCAACTGCTCGTCATTCATTGTTTTTGGTCAGCGAACCTATTTGACTCGGTCCACTGATATTCATTCGATGGCATTCCTGATCCTCATTCGATACCATTCGTCTCTGAATTAATTGAAGCCAGTGAACTCATTGAATTCACAGAGCTCATTGAACTCATTGAACTTGAATCTTGTTTTCAAGGATGATTTTTTTCCAGCGATTGTTTTCTGCTTGTACGTATTGCTCAAGCTCAGAGGGTGCTCCAACAGAAATCGTCAGCCCTTCATTCTCGATCTTTTTTATAAAATCAGGATTTTTCACTGTCTGCTGGATCGCCGCATTAAGCGTATTGATAATCAGGGCAGGTGTACCAGCCGGTGCATAGACGCCATACCAACTTTCAACAGCGTATCCGGGCAAGGTTGCAGCCACCGGTACAACCCCTTCAAACGCGCTAGAGGGATTTGGGCTCGTCACAGCAATCGCGCGTAACTTGCCACCGGCAAGCAACGGGGACACGCCTGCGGCTGTACCAATGAATAAATCAACTTGTCCGCTGACCACATCAGTTAACGCAAGGCTTGCGCCTCGATAGGGGATGTGTGTCAACTCGATTTTGCCTAAATTTTGAAGCATCTCACCGGCTAAATGTGCTGAGGTGCCGTTACCTTGTGAGGCGTAAGTCAATTTGCCGGGCTGAGCCTTCGCAGCGGCCACAATCTCTTTGACTGACTGAAAAGGGCTTTCCTGACGCACGACCAACACGTTTGGCCCACGTGCAATCAAAGCCACAGGGGCAAACGCTTGCTCACTGTCATAGGGCAACTTTGATTGCAAAGTGCTGTTCACCGCATGCGCAAACGTTGCCACAACAAGGGTGTAACCGTCAGGAGTACTTCTGGCAACAAGGTCCATTCCGATGACTGTGCCAGCACCCGGTTTATTTTCGATCACAACCGTTTGACCAAGCACTTTAGTCAAGCCCGCGCCCAGCGACCGTGCCATTTGATCGGTACCACCTCCAGGTGCAAAGGGCACAATTAGGCGCAGTGACTTATCTGGATAGGCCGCGAGAGCGAATTGAGCGTGAAAAAACATACAGGCCAACGAAAGCGTGACCACAAAACACTTTAACGATCGAGTGATAGGCATATTTTTGCAAAGATCTTAGGTAAAGTCATGAATCAAATGCCAAAACCGCCAGTATTTTATTGAGTTCGGCAGAGGTACTGCCTTTGTATTAGGTTTTGGGGTGACTTGGCAAATGCAATACCCGCAAAACCAATGTATAACCCACACAGAAGGCAATGAGTTCTGCAAATTAGTATTTGAACACCCTAAGGGGCAATGGCCATCCGGCATCGCTCCATCCTGATTAGAGCACTATCTCTTATGCAACCATCGACGTCCCTTACCTTCGCGCGTATTCAAAGTACGCATCCCACCCCACTCGCTGCGCGAGAGGCCGTACTCGCCAATCCGGGGTTTGGTAAATACTATTCGGATCACATGGCAGCGATTGACTGGGATGCCGAACACGACTGGCATGGGGCACGCGTCACGCCTTACGCACCTTTAACGCTCGACCCTGCCTCGTTGGTCTTGCACTACGCTCAAGCGGTGTTTGAAGGGCTCAAGGCCTATCGGCATGCAGATGGCTCAATCTGGACCTTCCGCCCCGAGATCAACGCTCAGCGCTTTAGTCATTCTGCTGAGCGTCTGGGGTTGCCAGAACTGCCGCATGACTTGTTTATGCAGTCGCTTAAAGAGCTTGTACAACTTGACTGTGACTGGGTACCGAGCGCAGTAGAAAGTAGCCTATACCTGCGCCCTTTCATGATTGCCAATGAAAACTCGTTGGCCGTGCGCGGTGCGGATAAGGTCGCTTATTACGTCATTGGCAGCCCCGCAGGCCCCTACTTTTCAAGCGGCGTTACACCTGTACCGATTTGGGTATCTACCCAACGCACACGCGCAGCACGCGGGGGCACGGGCTATGCCAAATGTGCAGGCAATTATGCAGGCTCGCTTGCGCCTCTAAAAGACGCACGCAAGAATGGTTGCCCGCAAGTGCTTTTTTTAGATTCCGAACACGGTCAATACCTTGAAGAATTAGGCGGTATGAATATTTTTATCGTTCAAAAGGACGGCAGCTTAGTCACCCCAGCGCTGTCAGACAGCATCTTGCCTGGGGTCACACGCGCCAGCATCATTGAGCTTGCACGCTCAGAGGGCCGCGCGGTGCACGAACGCCCGATCAGCCTCACCGAAGTGCGTGATGGCCTAGCGTCTAAGAACATCACTGAACTATTTGCCTGTGGTACTGCGGCACTGATTTTCCCGATCAGCGCTTTAAAAAGCGAAGAGTTTTCGTATGGAAATGACAGTACGGTCGCTGGGCCCGTCACCCTCGCATTACGCAAGCAACTGATCGATATCCAATATGGAAAAACAGCAGATACTCGCAACTGGATGCTGCGGTTGGCTTGACACTAACTGCGGGCTTACCCCTTGCCGCTAACCGAACAACCTGACTCAGTCACTACACACCGCGCGAGAGCTCAACGATTCGCTTCCAGCGTACGTTCTCACGTACCATCTCAGGCAACAACTCTTTGTGCCCCACGACCTCGACGGTCATAATTTGCTTGTTACAAAAATCTTTGAATTGTTCGGTACGTGCGATTGAGCAGATCTCATTAGATAGTAATTCTAAGACGCTCGCTGGAGTATTTGTTGGCGCCATAAAATCTAATTGCGACGACACTTCAAAATCCTTTAATCCAGTTTCCGCTGCCGTCGGGATATCGGGCATTGCCTCCCAACGACTTGAACCAGTCACCGCTAACACACGCAATTTTTTGGCCTGCAGCAGAGGAAGTACGCCGGCTGGCGTTTGACAAGTAAAGTCAATTCGGGCGGCTGCCACATCCGTAATGGCCGAGCTCGTTGCCTTATAGCTAATATGTTTGCCCTTTGTAGCACTCGCATCGTTTAATACGACAGAACAAAGATGCGCCGTGCTACCAATGCCTTGTGACGAGTAAGTCACTAAGTCAGGATTTTTTTTCATTGCGTCAATTAACTGAGGCAACGACTGATAAGGTGACTCGTTAGAAACGACTACAGCTAACGGCACACGCAGCACCCGTGCAACCGGCGCAAAATCTTTAATTGGATCATATGGGGCAGCCCTCTCGTCAGACAGCGGCAACAAATAAAGTGGGATTCCCGTCAAGATAATCGTATAACCATCGGCTGGCGAGTTTGCTGCACCCGTATAACCGATTAGCCCCCCTGCACCAGACCGATTATCAACCAATACAGGAGTATTCAAACGCTTGGAAAGCGGCTCTGTAAAAAATCTAGCCGTCGCGTCGATCGCCGTTCCTGGCGACGCGGGGACAATAATCTTGATTGGCCGCGAGGGAAATTGTTGCGCAAACACCGCAGGCACACCAAGTGCAGATAACGAACCCGCACCCAAAAGAATCTGCCTTCTTTTATTATTTTTCACGTTGTCTCTCTTAGATTTATCACAAGCAGCGCTAGAGCGCTAATCGGGCACACTGCGTCGGCGAACCTGATTAAGTACTTTTTTAGCATGGAAAGTCGGCGAATAGACCATACCGACGTTAATTAGCGCAGTATCAAGCAAGCGACATGATGCAGCGCAGCACAGAACATCTGGTGTCAATCCAATACACGCTATACCCGGGCAGCAATTGTGCGACTCATCACACTCAACTCATGTGCTTGTTAAGTAGCAAGTGCACAGCCAGCATTGTGAATTGTCTGAACACTAGAGCAGGCAAGGTCAACGCCGTACGGTGAATAATC
>JAIPCU010000184.1 GCA_021738045.1 Candidatus Methylopumilus sp.
GGCGCTGCGCGCGAAGTCGCAACCGAGGCAGACAGCCTTGAGATGGCACGTTTAGCTGCCGAGGCAGTTCAGGCAGGCGCGTTAGGGTTCACGACTTCACGCACGATTTTGCATAAAAGCAGTGATGGCCATCACACACCTACCCTTGGTGCAGCTGAGAGTGAACTCACAACCATTGCAAAGGGCTTGGGCGCGATTGGCCAAGGGGTCTTGCAGTTGGTATCAGACTTTGACGATACCGATAATGAATTCGCAATGCTGCGGCGTATCGTTGAAGCCTCAGGGCGCCCACTGTCACTCACACTGTTGCAACACGAGCATTTGCCACAACGCTGGCGCCGCGTGATGGAGCACATGCACGATGCGACTGATGCCGGGTTACAAATGAAAGCTCAAGTTGGCGCACGCCCCGTCGCGCTGTTACTGAGCTTTTCACTGACAATTTGTCCGTTCTCGCAATTGCCGTCATACGAAGCATTAGCCAAGCTGCCGCTAGCTGAAAAACTTGAGCGCCTGAAAGACCCTGCATTGCGCGCCAAAATCGTAGCCGAAGAGCACACCGAAGCCATGTTCAAGCGTCGCGTCGCAAACTTTGAAAATCTATATCCACTTGGTGACCCACCAGAGTACGAACCAAAGCCTGAAGACAGCATTGCGGGCTTAGCAAAGCGTGCCGGTGTGAACCCAACCGAATACGCCTACGATTATTTGCTTCAAAATGAGGGCAAAGCTATTTTGTATCGCCCCTTATACAACTATGCCGAGCAAAACCTTGATGTGCTGCGCGAAATGTTACTTGATCGCGATACCGTGCCTGGCTTAAGCGATGGCGGCGCACACTATGGCTTTATCTGCGACGCAAGTTTCCCAACCTATCTACTGACACACTGGGCACGCGATCGCTCACGAGGCGAAAAGATCCCACTCGAAACTCTAGTCAAATGGCAAACCCACGACACCGCTGCCACGGTGGGCTTGAATGATCGGGGTCTGCTGCGCCCAGGCTACAAGGGCGACGTCAATGTGATCGACTTTGAAAACCTCAAACTTCATGCACCAAAAATCGTGCACGATCTGCCGGCCAACGGGCGCCGGTTAGGACAAGTTGCCGAAGGCTATCGCGCCACGATCGTGGCCGGTGTGGTGACGTATCGCGATGGCGTCTCAACGGGTAACCTACCGGGCAAACTGATTCGCGGCGCGCAAGTTGCGCAGACTGTCGAACAAGTCGCACAGGCGGTTGCCGCCTAGGCGATGTTAACCAGGCACTGAGGGCTGGTAGATAACGAAGGGGCTATGCATTACGTGCATAGCCCCAGGATCAAAATTTTCTAAGACAATTAAACAAAAAATCGGAGACAAAGATGGCGATATACGAATTACGTACTTACACAGTCACAGTCGGAAAAATGAGTGAAGTAGTCGCTCTGTACAAAGCAGAAGGCTGGCCAGCACTCTCTAAGCACCCTGCAAAGTTGTGCGGTTACTTTACGGGTGACATTGGCGCCCTGAACCAATTAGTGCATCTCTGGAAATTCGATGATGAGGCCGACCGTCGTAAGTTTTGGGATGGCGTCTATGGCGACCAAGCCTTTATGAATTTTGCCAAACAGTTGCGCCCGCTCTTGCAGACGCAAGAAAACAAGTTAATGCTTGCGGCGCCTTGGGGCCCGCAAGTCTAAACCCTTTCATTTAAACCGCGTACTCACGCTGCCAAAGGCGCCAAAATCGGCAACGACAGTATCGCCGGGCTTGACTGGTACAGGCACCACGCATGTGCCAGTCATGACCACATCACCCGCTTGCAAACACCGATCATGATCCACCAATTCGTTCGCCAGCCAGGTCAAGGCAAGCCTCGGATCACCCAACACGTTTGAGCCCTGCCCTTGCGCAACCGTGGCACCGTTGCAGGTCACACTCACCTGATGGTCTTTTAAGTCAACGCTGCGCCAATCAGTTGCAACCTCTTGCCCGACGACAAAAAAGCAAGCGCAGGCAAACTCTGCGATCAACTGTGCCTCACCTGCTTTTGCAAAATCTTCAAAACGTGACGCAGGCACTTCAATCGCCACGTGCAAGGCTTCGACACTTGCCATCACCTCAGCCATGCTCAACGGCGCACTGCCCACGCGTTTGATATCTCGTCCGATTCGGAATGCAAACTCTGCCTCTGCGACCGCCATAAAATTTCCGGTGAGCGATACCTCTGCGCCGTCTTTCAAACAGCGCGACTTCAATAAGCGCCCGGCAAGTGGTCCACTGACCCCAATATGTTTTTGCCCTGCTGCGCTGGTGGCTGCGATTTTCCAGCCAATGCCTGGCTCACCTACCGCTTTAAGCAATGCCGCCTGAACCTCATATCCCTCAGCACGGTTGGCTGGGCGACAGCTTGGGTCAAGCGCGACAAGGCGACCGTGATCGCGAAAGGCCGGCAACAACGTGGCGACAGCTTGCTGAATCTGTTTAGAGTGCATGAAAAATCCTAAGCGTGGTCATTAACAATAGAAGCGGACAAACATCAGTCACAATAAATCAATCTTCGAGAATATGCCAAATTTAGTCCGACAGCATTGACAGATTACAGTCGACACTAGAATCCCCCACAATATGAAGTAAAGTACTCTAAAAAGAGTAATCTAAAAAGACCCTAAGAGACATGACTGAACCTTATCAACTCACGCTCGGCCAGATAGCCCAGGCGATTCGCGCCGGCAGCTTGACGTCTGAAGCGCTCGTCACGAGTTGCCTTGAGCGCATCGCTCAAGTCGACCCTGCTGTTCTAGCATGGGCAAGCCTAGATGCCAAGGCGGCTCTGGCGCGTGCGCGGCAACTAGACAAAGAAGCCCCGCGCAGCCTGCTGCATGGCATTCCGATTGGCGTCAAAGATATTATTGACACTGACGACTTTATCACCAGCTACAACTCTCCGATCTATCAAACGCATCGGCCAACCACTAACGCCAATATCGTCACGCGAGCACTCGATGCTGGCGCCATCGTTCTTGGCAAAACAACAACGCAAGAGTTTGCCACTCGCGGCAACGTCAGCCCCACGCGCAATCCTCATTCAGTCCTGCACAGCCCCGGTGGGTCATCGAGTGGCTCTGCCGCCGGCGTTGGCGCAAACATGGTGCCCTTAGCGCTGAGCTCTCAAACCGCCGGATCGATTGTGCGACCAGCCTCATATTGTGGGGTTGTTGGCTTTAAGGCGAGCTATGGCCTAATCGATATTACAGGCGTCAAAAGAATGTCGCCAACGCTTGATACGCTTGGTTGGCATACCCGCAACGTTCAAGACGCCGCCATTGCCTTGAGTCTTTTATCTGACTGGCAAGGTTTACAAGAGTTCGAACAAGGCTTAAATGCTGAGTTGATCGTTGGTATCTGTGAAGACCCTTTCTGGCCGATGGCAGAGACCGCCACCCGCGAGGCAATGTCCTTGGCGCGCGAGCGGCTTGAGCGCGCCGGCGTTCGCATCATCCAGATTCGCTTGCCCTCTGGCTTCGAAAAACTAGGGACTGCACTAGACGTGATTGGTGATGTTGAAGGGCTAGCTTCGCTTAAACACGAATGGCTGCATCACCGAGACGGCCTCTCGGCCGGCGTACAAACAAAACTTCAACGCGCAGAAACGATTACAACGCAGGTATATGAAGAGGCCAAGCGTTTGGCTCGTACTTGCAGTGAGCAAAGCGCCAGCCTCTATGCTGGCGCGACATGCATCCTGACACCAAGCTCACCAGGCTATGCACCCTTGCTTGAACTGATAGATCCAGGTGACTCTTGCTTTAGCAAGCTCTGGACAATCCTAGGAATGCCCAGCGTCAGTATCCCTGTGCCGCTACCGGGACCGTTACCGATCGGCTTAGAAGTGATATGCCCGAAAGGTCAAGATACCCTGGCCTTACAAACGGCACAGCGTATCGCTGAAATTTTGAATCAGAAAATATAACCCCGCGGTCACCTCAACGCGAGCCACTTCTGTTGTTGCTTTTGAGCCAAAAATATACCCTTTACAGTCACTTCAAAGCGAGCCACTTATGTTCTTAAATCAGCCGAGTCACCGCTTGTTGAGTCAGACGCACAAACCACTGCGTGCCTTGCTTGTGGCGGTCATCACCATGTGCGCCACACTGACTTGGGCACAGCCCACTTATCCAGACAAGACTGTGCGCCTGGTCGTACCCTATCCAACGAGTGGCGGTGCAGACATTCTTGCTCGCGCCATCGGTCAAAAGCTAACAACGGTTTGGGGCCAGACCGTTGTGATCGAAAACAAAGCTGGGGCCGGGGGTTCGATCGGCACAGATCAGGTCTCAAAAGCGCCAGCAGATGGCTACACACTACTGATGGCATCGCCAAGCCATGCGATCAACGGTGCGCTCTACAAGAACCTCTCTTTTGATCCCGAAAAAAACTTTACGGGGGTCGTGCTTGCTGCCTCGGGCCCGCTAGTCTTGGTCGTTAATAGTTCAAGTCCAATCAATTCTGTACAAGAATTTATTGCACTCGCACGCGCTAAACCTGGTTCGATTAACTATGCTTCAGCTGGGGTTGGCAGCTCGCCCCACCTTGCCGGAGAGCTACTGGCCTTAATGGCAAACATTCAAATGACACATATTGCCTACAAAGGTACGGGTCCAGCGGTCACCGACTTGATGGGCGGTCAAGTACAAGCCTTTTTTGGCCCAGTACCCGCCTTGATCGAGCACATTAAAAATGGACGCCTCAAAGCACTTGGCGTGACAACACCGCAAGCGTTTCCTGCCATACCAACGGTGCCACCAATCGCGCGTGACGTACCCGGTTATTCAGTATTGCAATGGTGGGGCATCGTGACCCCAACCGGTACGCCACCCGCCGTCATCACTAAAATCAATCGCGACGTTGCCGCCGTTTTACAGAGCGATGAGATGAAAAAACAACTCGCTTCGATGGGCGCTGAACCCGGAGGTCAGTCGCCTCAGCAATTTGATGCGCTAATTCGAGAAGAGGTCGTCAAGTGGACAGACGTCATTAACAAAGCGAAACTAAAAGCAGAATGAACACTACCGAAACGCTAGCGACCTTCATCACAAGTTTTGATGGCGCAAAAATTCCTGAACCCGTTCGTGCGATCGCTGTGCGCAGTCTGGTCAACTGGGCTGGCTGTGCGTTAGGTGGTGCTCGCCACCCTGCCTTGTTAAACGCAATGACTGCCATGCGTCCGTTTATCGGTGCGCCGCAGGCGAGCGTGATCGGTCGTCACGACCGTGTCGACGCACTGAATGCCGCGTTATTCAATGGGATCAGCTCACACGTGCTGGATTTTGACGATACGCACATGGCAACGCTGGTACACCCAAGTGGTCCGGTCCTCTCTGCGTTGCTTGCGTTAGCTGAGTATCACCCCATTGATGGCAACACCTTTGTTGAAGCCATCGTCTTTGGCATTGAGGTCGAGTGCCGCATCGCCTTGGGTGTCTGCCCTGCTCACTACGATATCGGCTGGCATGTCACAGGTACGGTCGGCGGCTTTGGCGCTGCGGCAGCGGTTGGTCGCGCACTCAAACTAGATGCCAAGCAAATGGCTTGGGCGCTTGGTATTGCAGCCACACAAGCGGCTGGGTTACGCGAGGTCTTTGGCACGATGTGCAAAAGTCTTCATCCGGGACGTGCAGCGCAAAGCGGTCTTAGCGCGGCATTGATGGCCCAAGCTGGCTTTACCAGTTCGCTGCGCGCTATCGAGGCCCCACGCGGGTTTGCGCATGTACTATCCACTGAGCAACATTTTGAAAAAATGACTGAGGGCTTAGGTGCGGTATGGCACACCCTTGAAAATAGCTTCAAGCCCTACGCTTGCGGCTTAGTGATTCACCCGATTATCGATGGCTGTCTGACCTTGCGTCAGCAGCATCAATTTAGCTCTGACGACGTCAAACAGATTGATCTGAAGGTGCACCCGCTGGTGCTAGAACTCACCGGGAAAAGCGCCCCCACGACTGGGCTTGAAGGCAAGTTTAGCGTACAACATTCAGCAGCGATTGTGACCCACGAAGGTAAAAGTCAGGCCAGACAATACTCAGATGCTGCTGTGCAAGATCCTGCCGTCACCAAACTGCGCAGCAAGGTACAAGTCGCAATCGAGCCAGGCCTTCGGGTAGATGAAGCAAAAGTCACAATGACTTTGCATGATGGTCGCGTTCTGCATCACCACGTCGTACACGCTTTGGGTAGTATCGAACGACCAATGAACGATGAGCAAGTCGATGCAAAGTTTATGGACTTAGCGTCAACGGTTATGAC
>JAIPCU010000185.1 GCA_021738045.1 Candidatus Methylopumilus sp.
AAAGCCAGCGTTGTGACGCGTTTTTGCGTATTCGTTACCTGGGTTGCCCAGGCCAACAATCAATTTGATAGGTGTGGTCATTCTTGCATTAGAAAGCAAAAGCCCCACCCGTGCAAAGCAGGAGTGGGGCTTTTGTGACAGACCCTTGGGCGTTTAGCCCAACAGCCAGAGCTGTATCGCGCAGCTACGGCTGTGGATCAAACAACTTAGGCTGCAGGTGCGGCGGCTTTGGCGTCGTCGCCATCGTCACTTGAACCACCTTTAACAATTGCGGTCACCAACACAGGGTTGGCATCGCCGCGATGGGCGACGTACGAAACACCTTTCGGCATCGTGATGTCGGCCAGGTGAATCGACGCACCGCCCACCAGGTTGGTGAGGTCAACTTCGATAAACTGTGGCAAGTCGGCTGGCAAGCAGCTGATTTCGATTTCGGTGAACAGATGCGAAATGATTGCTGCGCTGAGCTTGACTGCTGGTGAGCTGTCAGCATTGGTAAAGTGCAACGGCACTTTTGTGTGCAGCTTTTGATTCGCATCAACGCGTTGAAAGTCAACGTGCATCACGATTTGCTTGTAAGGATGCCATTGCACTGAACGCAACAATACGGGCTGGCCTTTGCCATCAAGTTGCATGTCGAGAACGGATGAATGAAATAATTCTTTGCGCAAGGCATGAAAAATTTCGTTGTGATCGAGTTCGATGTTTGCGGGCTGGTCTTTACCACCGTAAACGATGGCTGGAACTTTGCTCGCACGGCGCAGGCGGCGGCTCGCACTCGATCCCTGTACGCTTCTTAAGGTTGCATTAAATTGCATAAAGTACTCCAAGTAGGGTGAAAAACACCCGGTTAAAACACTGCTCGACATCGAACAGCGATTTTGCACACCACCGCGACCAGTGGCCTGCAAATTGTTTAATCCAAGCTAGGTTGGATTGAATTCGGTCAACAAAACACAATAACAATGAATCGTCAGCTTCGGGGTTTGGGCTTAATCAACAAACAGCGAACTGACTGATTCGGCGTTAGAAATACGTAAGATGGTTTCGCCCAACAAAGCCGCACAAGAGAGCTGGCGGATTTTGCTACAGGCACGCGCTTGCTCAGAAAGAGGGATCGTGTCGGTGACGACAAGCTCGGTCAACTCAGAATCTTGGATCCGCTCAATCGCGCCGCCCGACAAGACTGCATGGGTACAGTAGGCATACACCGAGCCCGCCCCACGCTCTTTGAGCGCTTGTGCGGCTTTACAAAGCGTACCGGCCGTATCAACCATGTCGTCCATGATCAAACATGTACGCCCATCGACCTCGCCGATGATATTCATGACTTCAGAGACATTGGCTTTAGGCCGGCGTTTATCAATAATCGCCAAATCTGCCTCAAGCTGCTTAGCCAAAGCACGTGCACGCACAACGCCGCCGATATCGGGCGAAACCACCACCAGATTTGTCAGGTTACGACGCCAAATATCGCCCAGCAAAATCGGCCCAGCGTAAATGTTATCAACGGGAATGTCGAAAAAACCTTGAATCTGATCAGCGTGAAGATCCATCGTTAAAACGCGATCGACACCAGCCACCTGCAACATGTTGGCCACAACTTTGGCCGAAATCGCGACACGCGCCGAGCGCGGACGACGGTCTTGGCGACCATAACCAAAATAAGGGATTGCAGCGGTAATGCGACCGGCCGAGGCACGACGCAGAGCGTCAACCATGACCATGATTTCCATCAGGTTGTCGTTTGTAGGTGCACAGGTTGGCTGAAGCACGAAGACGTCTTTACCGCGAACGTTTTCGTTAATCTCGACCATCACTTCACCGTCTGAGAAACGTCCGACAGACATTTTGCCCATCGACATATCGAGGTGGTTCACCACGTCGATGGCCAGCCGTGTATTGGCTGTGCCCGTGAAAATCATAAAACTATCGTTGGCCATGGTTTAGGCAGTCACAGACAGTAAGTCAAGCAAACAGAAAAGAAAAAAGCCGTTGAACGAGCGCCTGAAACTGAAATGGTGAATCCGACGGCATACAAGTTCAACAGCTACACGTTTTGGGGCTGGGGAGGAAGGATTCGAACCTTCGCATGCCGGAATCAAAATCCGGTGCCTTAACCAGCTTGGCGACTCCCCAACTAACTTTCAATCCAATGCAGCATTGGGTGTTCTGATAACCCCTCACAGACCGAAATCGACTGAATTGGGTTCAGCACACCCGCCAAGGCTGCGCTAGAAAAATCTGTACGCGTTTTAGCGAGTAATTTCTGATGGACTACCGCTGCCTGCTGAACACCCGGAAACCCAACAAATAGGCAGGCTCCTGATCCTGTCATTCGGGCATTTAGGCCGGCTTGGGTAAGCCAATCGAGCGCCTGACGAACAACGGGATAGCGTTTTAAGACAACGGGTTGTAAATCGTTGCGACCAAAGTCTTGCAAGAAACTTGATTGTTGCTCAATTTCACCGCAAAACTCAGCAAAGAGTTTGACCCCAGAAAAGTCCGTCATTTTGACCGGATCGGTGCCTCTTGTCAAATCAGAAGCCCCGAAAACAGCTGCCGTGGGCACGCTTTGAGCGGGCTGAACAACGACATAAGACCGTTCAGGCAACTTGACGGGGGTCAGTTGCTCACCGATTCCTTGCGCAAAGGCGTTTTGGCCAGCGATAAAGACCGGCACATCGGCACCCAATCCCAGCCCAAGCTGCATCAAGGCTGCGCGACTCAGGCGAGTTTCCCAGAGCCGGTTCAGGGCGAGCAGCACGGTCGCCGCATCACTTGAGCCCCCACCTAACCCACCGCCGGCAGGTATATTTTTTTTGACCTTGATTTGGGCGCCAAGCTTGGTGCCCGTGTGAGTCTGCAACGCTCGCGCGGCACGCACCACCAAATCTTCGTCGTGTGGCACCCCAAGCATGTCGGTTTCACGCACAATTTTGCCATCACGGCGCAAATCTACATCGATGCGGTCAGCCAGACTGATCAACCTAAAAACTGTCTGCAACAGGTGATAGCCGTCTTCACGTCGCCCAACGACATGCAAAAACAAATTCAATTTTGCTGGTGCAGGAAGGTCGTACAGCACGGTCAGTCGACGACCAGTCGAACCGACATCTTGCGACCCGTTTCAGAGCGAAGCAAACTAACCAACCGCGGGCCAAGGGCGTCGAAATTAGACAGCCGTGCGCTCCAGCCATCTTGCTCGAAGGATACGATTCGACCCTGAGCATCTCGCTCTAAGACCCGCATCCCCGGCTGGGGCTTTTGCTGAGTGCGCAACCAGGCGCGCAACCCCTGCACCGGCAGGCTTTGGCCGAGCGCCTGATCGATCAAGCTATCGGGCGTCATGGTTTGTAGGATTTCACCATTTGCACGCTCTAGCATCGCGCCAGCACTGGTGACTGTGACGCGCGCCAAAATACTACCGAACGGATTGGTCAAATCCAACGTCAGTTGCGCAGGAGTGTCGCGCCAGACAAAGCCACCCTGAATCGCCTCGGGGGCTTGATTGGCCTGCTCAGTCTTGACAGCAAACCGCCCGTTGCGCAATAAAGAGCCCTCAGGCGCCGTCTCACCAACGGGTTGGGTGGCGCAACCGCTCAGCCCGATGAGCGCCACCGCGAAGATAAGGCCGAAAATCGAACGCAAGCCCATTAATTTTTTTGAAATACTCAAAGTCGCACTCCAAGACGCTTGATCGTCTCTTGCAGCGTCGCGTTATCAGCCTCTTTTGCCACGGCTTTTTTCCAGATCTCTATGGCGGCGTCGCGCTGACCTAACATCCATAAGGCTTCACCGAGATGCGCTGCGATATCAGCCTCGGGACGCACGCGGTAAGCTTTTTCTAGGTATTGAACCGCTGTCACATAGTCGCCCAATCGAAACTTGATCCATCCCATACTGTCCATGATGAAAGGATCGTTCGGAGCAATCTCAAGTGCCCGTGTAATCAGCTTCAGAGCTTCGGGCAAGCGCTGATTGCGATCGGCCAACGAGTAACCCAAGGCGTTGTATGAATGAGCATGCCCGGGGTCTAGTGCAATCACTTCACGCAACAACCGCTCGGTATCATTGAGCCGTTCATCGCGCTCGTACATCATCGCCAATTCATATTTAATTTCAACGGTATCAGGCATGCGCTCATTGGCAGCCTCAAGACGTTTAATCGCTTCAAGCGGACGCTTGGCCTCGCGCAACATCTGAGCCCCAGCAGAGGCGGTGAGTACCTCTTCTTCGAGAGATTGTGGATCGCTTGTGTCAAGCAACGCCAGTGCATCGTCAACGCGCCCTTGTTGAGCGCGAATCGCCGCCTGTCGCACGCGTGCATTGTGTCTCGCCGACGGCTCTTGGATATTGTCGAGCAGACTGACTGCATCATCAAAAAAACCTTGGTCCTGGGCAATACGCGATAAAAGCTGGTACGCATCCACTAACCCAGAACCCTCATCGGGCGCACCCGACTGACGCTGGCTTTGGCGGCTGACATACTGCTCGAGCAGGTTGCGCGCCTCGGGCAGACGTTTGGCGCGATAAGCGATCTGCCCCTGCATAAACACCAGATCAATATCTTCTGGATCGAGCTTTGCCATGGCAACCAGCTCGGCCATCGCTAAATCAAATTCGCGGCGCTCTGCCCACTGCGTGGCTAACAACAGGCGCAATCGTCGCGCTTTGGGATGCGCCGCTGCAAACCCCTGCGCGTCGCGAAACGCCTGCGGTGCATCAACAGCCAAGCCGTACTCAAACACTCGCATGGCGGCATCTTCAGATCGAGGGGCCACGTTCAACGCAGCCTTAGCCGCGCTCAAGGCGCGCGGCGCATCGCCCGCCGCACGTGCCAGGTCTGAAATCGCAATGTGTGCGGGCAAGGTATCGCGCGCCTGACTTTCTTGAAGCACGCTGATTAAAATTGCCAAGCCCGCGCGCTTGTCTGGCACACGCCCCAATATCGCCATGGCTTGCCCAATTGCTGCGGTTTTGTCGCGAGCTTCGTCAATTTTTTTACGCAACGCCGTCGTCAAACCGCTGGTCTGCCCCGAGGCGGCAGACAGCGTCATTTCGGTCGACAGCGCCTCTGCGTCGTCGGGCTCAAATCTTAGCCACACACGCGAAGACTCGAGCGCTCCGGCCAAATTACCACCAGCCAGGTAAAACTCTAGCGCGCGACGTGCCAGGCGCACATCGCCAACTTCTTTGGCAAGGTCCAGCATGGTTTTACCAGCCGGAATAAACGCCGACCGCTGCGCTGAGATTTCGGCAGCCAAAATTCTGAAAACAATACTCGAAGTGAGTGTGACCTCGGGCAGTTGCCCAGCCCGCAACTGAATCTCTTCGGCTTCAGGCATGCGGGGCTTGATTTCAAGAGGCGTTGTTTGCGAAACGCCTTTACTGGGCCCGATTTGTGCGCATCCTGAGGCGGCCCAGACAGCACCAAAGAGCCCTAGTACGAGGGCAAAAGGGATTTTTTGAAAACAGCATTTAAACAACGACTTCACGCGACCCGCCTAGTTGGTGGCACAATCATCTGACTTATTCTCTAGATGTTAGCACTCACCCATGCCAGAATTGCCCGAAGTTGAAACAACTCGCCGCGGAATTGACGCCGTTGCAACAGGTCATCGCTTAAAGCGGCTGGTCGTGCACGAAACTCGCATGCGCTGGCCGATCCCGACCGATATGGCGCGACGTCTGCAAGGGCAAGTTGTGCGTGCCTGCAAGCGCCGTGGCAAGTACCTGTTGCTCGAGTTTGATGAAGGTACGCAGCTGGTGCACCTTGGCATGTCTGGCTCTTTGCGCAGCGTCATGCAGGGCGAGTTATTGCGTAAACACGACCACGTTGAATGGGAGTTCGAGCACGCCACGCTGCGACTGCACGACCCTCGCCGCTTCGGTGCCGTGTTGTGGCATTCAAAGAGTGACGGCCCAATTGAGCAGCACCCACTGCTGAGCAAACTCGGCGTTGAACCCTTTGACCCTGCTTTTGATGCCGCCCACCTAAAGCGCGGACTCGAGGGGCGGCAAATGTCGATCAAGCAGGCCCTGCTAGCTGGCGATGTGGTGGTGGGGGCTGGCAATATCTACGCCTCTGAAAGCCTGTTTAGGGCACGCATTCATCCCAAAACACAAGCGGCGCGCGTGTCGCTTGCCCGCTGCAGCCGCTTAGTCGAGGCGATCCGCAGCACGCTGAGCGATGCCCTAGACTCGGGTGGCAGCACCTTGCGCGATTACGTCAATGCGACCGGCGAAGCCGGGGCTTACTTCACTTTGC
>JAIPCU010000186.1 GCA_021738045.1 Candidatus Methylopumilus sp.
GATTCATCTTGATGCCCGCAAGCCCAGAAAAAAACTCAACAGCCAAATGAATGGAAGTGCCCGCCGTACCGTAATTTAATTTACCTGGATTGGCTTTCGCATAGGCAACCAACTCGGCCAGAGTCGCAGCAGGTACGCCTGGGTTCACTGCGATCAACAGAGGTTGCACCGCCACCATACCAACTGGATCAAAGCTTTTTAAAGGATCGTAATTGAGCTTGGCCATCGTCCACTGGTTAATCGCCATGGTACTGATGTTGCCCATGACCCAGGTATAGCCGTCAGCAGGACTACGAGCAACCACCTCGGCACCGATCGCTCCACTCGCACCAGCGCGGTTTTCGGCGACCACCGTTTGACCGAGCTCATCGGTGAGCTTGGCTGCCATGGTTCGGGCCACAATGTCAGTCACGCCAGCCGGTGGGAAAGGAATCACCAGTTTGATACTGCGCTCTGGGTAAGACTGCGCCTGTGCTGCGAAGGCGCTTAAAACCAAAGCGATTGCTGCCGTTTGCTTGATGACGAATTTGCCAATCGTTGGGATATGCATAGTGATGTCTCGGTTATTTTTAGGTATTGCCAGCAATGCTAACGAACAATGCGCAGGCGTTCAAGACTAATTGCACGGCTAATCACTCGAAAAGACAATTTGGAGGGTATGTCCTAGCCGCTAACGACTCATCACACAAAGAATATGCTGCGGCTATACCCTAGTCGATCTTCACTGGTCACACGAAAACACAATATCGGTGCCGTTATCGCCCTCATACAGATCCCCCACAAACGCCAGCCCAATCCATTCCCAGCCATGCTCAGACAACCAGTCTTGATAGACCTGATCTGACAAATCGCGGGTAGCCGGCATCTCAAAACGAACCGTCACGCTTAAGGTCAGGCCGTTTTCATCGCCGTCCATGGCCCATTCGGTGTTATCTTCTGTCAGGGCGACTTCAACGACACCCGTATTGCGCCCAAGCGACAAGCCCTGCTTCTTGAATAAGCCACCCGTGAAATAGTTGACGTCAAGCTGCAGCGGCTGTAAAGCCTGCCAGGCAGCCTGCTTGAGTCGCTTGCGCTCAGCCGGGCCCGAGGCAGCATTGGCTGCCAGCAACAATTCAGACGCGTCGCTGATCTTGCCATAATCCTCATCATCATCAATCTCATCCTCAGGGGGCAGATTGATTTTCAAACCTGTGATGGTCCATTCAAATTTAGCGATTCTGGTCATGGTATTTGGCTAACGAATATTTGCTGAAATAGATAACTGCATTATGCCTTGAAGCCGCGCCAAGGGTGAAACGGTGCGTTGGCGGTTGGCTGTTGCAATTCCTTACAACCTGAATGGCGATTGATCGCTAAAATTCAGCTATACAACCTATTTTTGATCTACGAAAGAGGCTCACAGTGAAATTTTTACGTGCACTGTTCACTAAATTATATTTTTCAACTCACAAATCTTTTATCAAAAACAGTCGCGCAAGGCTGTCAAACGAAACGTACACACAACACGACTTCTCTCGAGTTATGGCTGATATGCGGCTAATCGGCCAAGACTTGAATCACACAACAAAACGCACCTTGGATCAGTATGGTCAGTCGTCATACTAAGGCGCACTCGCGCGATTCTGGCCAAGAACTTACCCTATCATCAACCACGACAGACTGCCCACTTTTACCAATTGAACAGCTCGAACGGCTCGCTCGCATTGCACCTGAGCGGGTCAACTGGGTTTTTGAACAAACATCAATTGAATCTGCGCATCGACGCAACGAACATCGCCGCGTACACACGCTTATCTTCTCAGAA
Source organism: Candidatus Methylopumilus sp. (assembly GCA_021738045.1). Lineage (GTDB taxonomy): Bacteria > Pseudomonadota > Gammaproteobacteria > Burkholderiales > Burkholderiaceae_B > Zwartia. Next base: position 1,808 of record JAIPCU010000186.1, read on the forward strand.
CGTTTAATGAGTATTTTTTGTGCGCTCATTGTTGCACTCGCAGGCTTAGCCTCAGCCTTATATTGCGCCATCATCAATAAAGAAATCGCCGCCTCCGTGCTCGGAGGGGCGACTCTAGTCAGTATGGTGACCGCTTGTATTGCAGGCAAAAAACCAGCCGAGAAAACGACTTAGCGGGCCAATACCATACCGCGGTATCCCTCTGCTGCCACTTGGTCGCAGATGACGCGATATTTATCTAAGCCGGCAACGTAAGGCATAAACACCCTTGGTTTGCCTGGGATGTTGGCACCGACATACCAAGAATTTGCCAACGGATACAGGGTTGAGTCGCCGACTTCATTCACGTGCTTAACCCACTTCTCTTCTGCATCCAAGTCAGCCTCGACACGCGCGTATTGATTCTCTTTGACATGTTTGAGCAGATCAAAAATCCAATCCACGTGCTGCTCAATCGCCGAAATCATATTGGTTTTGACCGACGGGCTACCGGGGCCTGTGATGATCAACATGTTCGGGAAACCAGCCGTCATCAAACCCAAATAGGTCTTGGGGCCTTCTGACCATTTTTTGCGTAACTCGGCACCGTCATTGACTTGGATATCGATATCCATAATCGCGCCAGTCATGGCATCAAAGCCTGTTGCAAAGATGATGGCATCAAACTCGTATTCGGCTTCAGTGGTTTTGATGCCCTTCTCGGTGATCTCAACGATCGGAGCATTTTTGATATTGACGAGCGTGACGTTTGGTCGATTGAACGTCTCAAAATAATCGGTATCTAGCGGCAGGCGCTTCGTGCCAATATAGTGATCATTGGGGCATAAGATCTCAGCGACCTTGGCGTCTTTGACGATCGTACGAATTTTTCGGCGTACAAACTCAGACACCGCCTCGTTGGCGTCTTTATTGACCAACAGATCTTTGTACGAGTACAAAAAGCTGATGTTGCCGCCAGTGTTCCACTTTTTCTCAAAGCTCTGTTCGCGAGCCTCTTCAGAATCCTCAAGTACGTTTTTAGTCGGTGGCGGATAGCCAGAAATTCCAAAGGGTGTTTTATTGGCTTCAGCGCGCGCCTCTTTATAGCGGGCCTTATGCTTTTTGATGGTTTCTTCAGGCAGTTTGTAATTCACAGAGGGCACGCTGAAGTTTGCGGTACGCTGAAACACATGCAAATGCTTGGCCTCTTTCGCCACCACAGGAATCGTTTGAATGCCCGAGGCGCCGGTACCAATGATGCCGACCCGCTTGCCCGTGAAATCAACTTTTTCGTGTGGCCATTGACCTGTGTGATACCACTTACCTTTGAAGTTATTTAGCCCTTTAAAGTCGGGCACACGTGGCAACGACAAGTTGCCTGAAGCCATGATGCAGAAGTTAGCCGACACGACCTCACCAGTTGTTGTCGTGATGGTCCAGTTGTTTGTCTGGCGATTAAACACCGCGGATTTGACCCGTGTGTTGAATTGAATATCACGACGTAAATCAAAGCGATCAGCAACGTGGTTGGCGTATTTCAAGATATCAGGTTGTGCGGCAAAACGCTCGGGCCACTCCCACTCTTGCTGCAAGTCGTCTGAAAAAGAATACGAGTACTCAAGACTTTCAACGTCGCAACGCGCACCGGGATAGCGATTCCAGTACCAGGTGCCACCAACGCCATCGCCTGCCTCAAGCACTTTGACGCGAAGCTTGAGTTCACGCAAGCGGTGTAGTGTGTACATCCCGGCAAAACCCGCGCCAATTACGACGACATCATACTGCGAGGCTGGTGCTGCTGAAGTCATTGCTGTATCTCCGATCTAGCTGTTTTAAATTCGACTGTTTCAACTACGAGGTTTGGCAGGCCACTTCGGTCTTCACCACGTTCTGATCAAAACCGCCCATATTCTGTGTCTATAGTCTAAACGGATTTTGATAGATGCCCAAGTCTCACAAGACTGTGCGCCGCAATTTTAATTTTTCATAGCAAACATTGCGTCTTGCGGCACTGCAGCATGACGCTTGGATAACTTGAGATCTGACGATGAATACGGGATCGTTCGCTGCGCTAAACATGCAGTCAGTCAAATCTTGTAGGCTCTGCCAAGCACAACAGATCACATTTTGGACTTTCAGCCTTGGGCAGGCCGTCGCATCTTGCACTTTCTGCAAAACCCAGTAATCTAGTCCTCACAACTCAGGATCCCCCACAAATAGCGTGTCGTAAAAAAACCGGATCCATACAAACTGACCGAGACAGCCATGACAGCCAATAGACTCTTCTCATTGATCGCCTTAGCGACCGCTTTAAGCACGACTCACATCGTGCAGGCCGCGGATCCCGCGACAAACTACCCTTCTCAAACCGTAAAAATCGTCGTCCCGTATACGCCGGGCGGTATCACTGATTTACTAGGCCGTGCGTTAGCCAGCCGCTTAGAAAAAAAGTGGGGGCAATCTGTTGTGGTTGAAAATAAATCAGGTGGCTCTGAGGCCATCGGGGCTGCGTTTGTTGCCAAAAGTAAACCAGATGGATACACCGTTTTTATTGCGAGTGACGCTGCGTTTTTAGTGAATCCGCTGCTTAGAAAAGGCCTGAACTACAACCCCGAAACAGACTTTGAGCCAATCATGCGCTTAGCGGAAGGCTTGGCCTTCTTCGTGGTGAGGCCAGACCTGAACATCAGCAGCTTAAAAGATCTGTTGGCCCTGGCTCAGGCGAAGCCCGGGCAAGTGACTTTTGGATCTGAAGCCGTCGGTAGCCCGTCAGAGTTTCGCATGCGACTCTTGGGCGGCCTGACTGGAGGGTACAAAATGAATCACATTCCGTACAACGGAATGGTGCCCATTATCAGCGACATGCTTGGCGGACGGGTCGACAGCGCGTGGCTGCCACCCCACTTAGCCAGACCGCAAATTGAGGCGAAAACCTTACGGCCGCTCGCCACGAACGGTACTAAACGCAATTGGATGTTTCCAGAGGTGCCGACTCTCACCGAGCTAGGGTTTAACCAGACCGATTTAAGTTTCAAAATGATGATGGCGGCTCCAGCGGGTACCCCAAAACCTATCGTCGATAAGATTGCACGCGATGTGCTTGAGGTGATGCAAACGCCAGACTTCAACGAAAAATACGTTCACTTTAACGGCTACACCGGCATCGCAAGTTCACCTAAAGAATTTCAAGAGTATTTAGTGAAAACGCGACCGTTTCTCAAACAGATGGTCAAAGATGCCGGCTTTGAACCGCAATAATTAAGACAGCGTTTGCAGCTTGATCGAAAAAAAAAGCCCGCGACATTCATCTTGTCGCAGGCTTTTTCAAAATGATGGGCGAAACTTACACCACGTCGTATTTAAACCGCTTAACCTTTGACATGTCTGTCCCTTCAATGCGGATCAGACTTGTCGAGCCTTTGCGCTCGGGTGCGTGTAGATCGCCTTCGTTGTACACATGCGCAATGCCGGGGGTCAGTGCGTAAGACTTGGTGACCTTTACCTTGCCAGGTTTGTCAGCGCTGGCGTCTTCAATTTTTTGATAATCACGCATTTCGGTTGTACCGCGCGCTTGGCCATAGATCGCCCATGAATGTGCATGATCGTGTGGATCAGAACTCTTTGGCCCTAAATAATGATGGGCCACGATACAAAATCCCAACTCAGGATCTTGATAAATAATCTCGCGCTCGCCGGTGGTCGGGCTCAGATGCTTCGCAATAAAAGCCTCATCTAGCAAGACGCCTTTTAACGCCTCAGCCACTTTTTGACGCCCTGCAGGACCGGGATGATTTTTAAGCAAGTCGTGGCACTGACTAGCAAATTGTTCGATTGTGTGACCCATGGCTGCTGCCCCTTGTTGTTTTCAATGGCTTAATGTTACCTGAGACAGCCTATTTAGCAACAATCTATACTGAGACAACATCAATGGAGACAAAGCATGCGCGCACCCTCACCTCGCTTCAGTCCAGCTAATCGGCAGTACCTGTTGTCTCTGATCATTTTTGTTTTTAGCTGTCTCGTTGCCAACACCACTTGGGCTCAAACCAGTTACCCAGAGCGACCGATTCGCCTGATCGTGAGTTTTGCTGCCGGCGGGCCAACCGATATCTTCGCGCGACTGGTTGCGGTACGGCTTGAAAAAGAATTGGGGCAACCCATCATTGTCGAAAACAAACCCGGTGGTGGCTCGAATATTGGCTCTGAGTTTGTTGCACGTGCCAAGCCTGATGGCTACACCCTGCTGTTAGGAACAATCGCCAACACCACCAACATGGCGTTGTACAAAAACTTGGGATATGACACCGAACGTGATTTTGTTCACATCACGCAGATTATGTCGTCGCCTAGCATCTTGGTCGTCAACAACAATATCCCAGCAAAAAATTTAGCCGAATTGATTGCGTATGTGCAGGCTAACCCCGGCAAGCTTAGCTATGCGTCTTCGGGTGCGGGTGGCTTGCAGCATCATGCTGGTGAACTAC
>JAIPCU010000187.1 GCA_021738045.1 Candidatus Methylopumilus sp.
CGATGGCACGCTCGAGCCCTTTGTCGTTTAACCATAAACCGGTGTAACGCACGCCTGGCTTGCGTTTGAAGCCTGCCACAATTTCTGGCGCATCGGCCATCTGAGGCACGGCCTGCGGGCTCACAAAAGAGGTGACCTGGATTTGCTCAAGACCTGTCTCAGACAGACTGTCGATCAAGTCAATTTTGCGCTGCGTCGGGATAGGACCTTTTTCAATTTGCATCCCTTCACGAGGACCTTCTTCAAGGATACGTACGCGTTTTGGCAGATCTGACATGGTGGTCTCCTAATGTCTCTTGAATAATTAATCTTGAGAATCAGCTTAATCCTATGGCGAATCTTATGTCAACGCACTTAGCACGTAGCGAGGTCTCGTAACGACCACATTGCGAGATATTGCTCGTCATCAAGTGCGAGCTGTTGCATGGTTGACAATCCGAGGGCTAAGACCTAGGATTGGGATCAATATAAACATGAGCAAGGCGAGCATCAGCTAATCGCCTAAAAATGGTGCGCTGCACAGTAGATTTGTGGCGACACCTAAGCTTAAGACAAAAATAATGAAGGAGACATCTTGAACGCAGAACGCGTCGGCAGTCTGGTTTGGCTTATGTTTGGCGCCGCCGCCATTTATGGTGCGCTCGATCTTGGCATTGGCACGATGGGGGCCCCCGGCTCGGGTTTTTTAACCTGCGTTGCGGGTAGTTTTGTCGCGCTCATGGCGCTGCTGATATTCATCCAATCGTTCAAAGGCGACCCAGCGGCGCAAACTCGCGTGGCTGACCTGTGGGCGGGTTGTAACTGGTGGCGGGCGGTCGCTATCTCGATACTGATCATTTTGTTTATTCTGGCCTTCGAGACACTTGGCTTTTTTCTGTGTAGTTTTATTTTGCTGCTCGTCATCATGCGTTGGCTTGAAGGCTTAAGCTGGAAAACCTCAATTCTCGTGCCAGTCATCGCGATCGGCTGCACCTACCTCCTTTTTAAAACCATTCTAAAAATCTCGCTCCCCGCGGGAATTTTTGGCTTCTGAGGCGCTCGATTCCCTATGGACTTAGCAGATAACCTCATCACTGGCTTCTCGGTCGCCTTTCAGCCTCACAATATCTTCTTTTGCTTTATCGGCGTACTGATTGGCACGCTGATAGGCGTGTTACCCGGTATTGGTCCGGTTGGCGCAATGTCGATTTTATTGCCGATCACCTTTGGCATTTCGCCTGTGACGGCCATTATCATGCTGTCAGGCATTTACTACGGCGCGCAATACGGGGGCTCAACCACCTCAATCCTGGTCGGGATACCTGGCGAAGCGGCCTCAGTGGTGACGATGCTAGACGGCCACCAGATGGCGTTAAAGGGCCGGGCTGGGCCTGCCTTAGGCATCGCAGCCTTCGGCTCGTTCATCGCGGGTACGATCGGCATTATTGGCTTGATGCTGCTCGCACCGCCACTTGCCTCAATTGCCCTGAAGTTTGGCCCGCCCGAATATTTCGCGCTGATGATTATGGGTCTGGTGATTTTGACCTACCTAGCGCAAAAGTCGATGGCAAAGTCACTCATGATGGCAGGCGTTGGTGTGGTGGCCGGCGTCGTTGGCCTTGACACCATGACCGGGTTACCCAGATTCACCTTTGGCGTCTCTGACTTGCTCGACGGGATCGGTATCGCGCCGCTCGCCATGGGGCTGTTTGGTGTGTCTGAAATCTTGCTCAATGTCGAAAAGACCATTAAACAAGGCGTGGTCGTCAGTCAAGTTAAAAACCTTCTCCCGAGCCGACAAGACTGGAAAGAATCTTTCGCACCCATCATGCGCGGCTCTTTTTTAGGATTTTTACTGGGAATCTTGCCCGGCGGTGGTGCGGTACTTTCCTCGTTTATTTCATACGGCACCGAAAAGCGCATTTCAAAAACGCCTGAAAAATTTGGGCATGGCGCAATTGCTGGCGTGGCCGGGCCCGAGGCGGCCAATAACGCCGCCGCGCAAGCCGCCTTCATCCCTCTGCTGACACTTGGCATCCCTGCCAACGCGGTCATGGGTATTATGCTCGGCGCCCTGATGATTCATGGCATCACGCCGGGCCCACTGATGATTCAAAAAAATCCTGAGCTTTTTTGGGGAACCGTCACCAGTATGTACTTGGGCAATGCCATGTTGCTGGTGTTGAACTTGCCACTGATCGGGCTCTGGGTGCGCTTACTGCGCGTGCGCTACGCCGTCTTGTTTCCGCTGATTTTGTTTATCGCGCTGATTGGTGCGTATGTCATCAATGGCAGCGAAATGGATCTGTATCTGATGCTGTTCTTTGGTGTCGTGGGCTATTTAATGCGCAAGTTTGACTACGAGCCTGCGCCCTTAATCCTGGCCTACGTCTTAAGCCCGATCCTTGAAGACTCTCTGCGTCAGTCTTTGATTATTTCGAGCGGTAGCATGGGGATTTTTGTGAGCCGCCCGATTGCAGCAGGCTTTCTGTTTGTTGCGTTAGTGTTGTTGATCAGTGCGGTACTGCCGGCGATTCGCAAAAAGCGCAACGCCCTTGTCGCTTCGGCTGATGAGAATAATTAGCCATTATTTTTATGTGAGGATTTCTATGACAATCAGTAAACGTTTTCGCCTTGCAGGACTTAGCCTACTACTGACGGGCGGCTTACTCGCAAGCGGTTTGGCAGCAGCCAAATACCCCGACAAACCGATCACAATGTACATTGCCTTTGCCGCCGGTGGCACGACCGACAACACCGGCCGCGCCTTGGCGCAAGGCATTGAAAAAATACTAGGCGTGCCGGTTACGATTGAGAACAAGGGCGGTGGCGGTGCGACCGTTGCAAACGGCTTACTCGCGAGTAAAAAGCCCGATGGCTACACCTTGTTAGTCACGTCGGTCGGGTCTATCACCATGCGACCGTTGCTAGTCAAACTTGCCTATAACGCCCAAAGCTTTCGTCCACTGATGCAATTCAGCTATTACATTGGCGGTCTTGTCGTGAACGCCGATTCTCCTATCAAAACGGTTGACGACTTTGTTGACTATGCAAAGAAAAATCCAGGGCTGACCTATTCATCAAGTGGGCCACATACCCAACAACAAATCGGCGTCGAAGCGTTTGCTCGCTGCAAGGGCCTTGTGTTTAAACACATGCCTACCAAGGGTGGCTCGACTGCCAACACGGCTTTGATGGGCAAGCACGTGGATTTTGTTGCGGGCTCTGGATCGCATATTCCCTTGGTCGAGCAGGGTCAGTTTCGTGAGTTAGTCACCTTTCACGTTGATGCGCGCGACCCAAAGCGGCCAGATATTCCCGTGATGAAAGATATCGGCTGTCCACCCACCAATCCACCGAGCGGGATGATCGTCGTCGCACCTGCCGGTTTGCCTGACCCGATCGCAGCGACCATCGAGGCGGCGCTCAAACAAGTGGCTGAGTCACCAGAGTTTAAACAACTGCTCATCAAATACAACTTGCCCTACGCGTACGAAGATGGCGCCACGGTGGGCAGCAAGTTTCCAGCTGAGATTGAATGGTACACACAGTATTTTAAAGAAGTCGGGCTGTTGAAATAAAAAGACAAACAAAGAACACGAGCGTGTTGACCGCTGCAAACGCCGCGGTCTGTTGCAATAGGCAAGCGAACAATCAAGCAAGCGAACAACTGGAAAAAAGATGAGTCAAAGAAACACCTTGCCCACACAGTGGGATGCGGTCGCAGATGTTGTGGTCGTCGGTTTTGGCGGTGCAGGTGCTGCCACAGCCATCACTGCAGTCGAGGCAGGCGCCTCGGTGATCTTGCTCGATAAAGCCCCCCTTGGGCAAGAGGGCGGCAACACTCGGGTTGCAGCACAAGGCTATCTGAATACCTCATCGACTGAAGCTGCCATCACATACTTCAATGCGTTGGCCGGCCCCTATAAAGTGCCCCAAGACATGGTTGCGGTTTGGGCCGATGAAATGGGCAAAAATAATGAGTGGCTCACCTCGATTGGCGGCGACCCGCAAGAGCACCAATTTCAACCAGCGGGGATTGAGTTTCCGGATCTGCCAGGCGCTGAGTGTGTGCATAAGTATCATCATGGCGATATTTTGGGCTACTCAAAGACCTGGGAGATGCTTGATCAAGCGGTACGTGCGCGACCCATTGACATACGTTCTGACTGCCCAGGCCAACGCTTGCTGCAAGATCCACTGACGCAAGAGATTGTGGGTGTGGTCGCTTTACAGAACGGTAAGCCAATCAACATCAAAGCGAATAAGGCAGTCGTGCTGACTTGCGGTGGCTTTGAAAACAATCAAGAGATGATTCGCAACTATCTGAGTGGTCTACCTTACTGCTATACCTCAGGCAGCCCATTTAACGAAGGTGACGGGATCCGCATGGCGATGGAAGTCGGCGCAGATTTGTGGCACATGAATAACTTTGCCGGCCCGTCGATGGCGCTCAAGGTACCCGAATACCCGACTACCTTCTCAATGATGGCGCTACATTTTTCGCACGAGCCTGCGGGTGGCTCGGTGGTGGTAGGCCCCGACGGCAAACGCTTTACCGATGAAAAATATAAAACACGGCACGGCAAGGTCGAACAGAATGGCAAGTGGCAAGCACTGCGTACGCCTTGCCCGATGCACATGATTTTTGATCAAACCATGCTCGATGGCGGCCCAATTTATGACGGAAAGCCGACGCATGGCTGGACGCAGATTATGAGTGGCTATGCTTGGAGCAAAGACAATCGGGCCGAGCTTGCTAAGGGCTGGATTAAATCTGCTCCGACTCTCGCAGCGCTCGCGACTTTGCTGAAGCTGCCTGCCGGCAGTTTGGACCAGACCGTGGCGCGCTGGAACGCACAGTGTGCTGCAGGATCGGATAGCGATTTCGGTCGCACTAAGATGCTTGCACCGTTCGACTCAGGCCCCTATTACGCCGTCGAACTGTCACCTTCAATGCTCAACACCCAAGGCGGGCCGCGTCGTAACAAACACGCGCAAATCGTGCGGCCTGACGGCACACCGATCCCACGCTTGTACAGCGCAGGTGAAATGGGCTCGATGTACAGTTATCTGTATCAAGGGACCGGCAACATCGGCGAGTGCTTTGCGTTTGGACGAATCGCTGGGCGCAATGCGGTGGCTGAGACGTCGCTCGCTTAACAGTGAGCACCTTGTTCACAAAACTCACTGTTCTGCACAATAGTTTGATTTGTTTTTTGCTCAGGTAAAAAAATTCGTCAAAATTGATCAAATCTTAACGGTCAAGCGGCAGCAAAAATCGCGCGACGATTGCGGCAACACAACTATCACGGTCGCCGCCTCATCATTCTAATTACTTCTTATATTTGCCAGTCAACTGCGGAGTGTGCACACCTGGCAACTTCGCATCAGCGTGCTCAAGTCGTGTTTGACGGCTCCAGGTACGCTTTAAGTCGTCGCGAATATTGAACGCTAAGCGCCCTAGCCCTTCACACTCAAGCTCAATCTTGTCACCATCCATGAACGCGTTCAGACCACGATGATTGGTGCCTGTTGCCACAATATCGCCCGGCTCAAGAGTGTGGATCGAACTCACCCACTCAATGCAGCGTGGGATGTTGTGCGCCATATCGTCAGTGTTGAAGTCCTGCATCAACTTGCCGTTGTTCCATAGGCGAATCTGCAATTTTTGCGGATTGGGGATCTCGTCAGCCGTCACAATGTAAGGGCCGATTGGTGCAAACGTATCACGCGATTTCATTTGAAAAAACACGTTGCCTTCTGGGCCTAAGCCACGTGCCGAGCCGTCAATGAAGTTGACATAGCCAAACACATAATTCATTGCATCTTTGGCCGCGACATTGGTGGCTCGCTTGCCAATCACCAAGGCAATTTCAGCCTCGCCTTCAAACACACTCGCCGCAACATCGGGCAGTACCATCGTATCGCCATGGCCAATAATCGCACCGGGCGCTTTTTGAAAAGCATTGATCGGCGCTGGTGAAGTGCGAGTACCGTCTTCCATGTAGTTAACGGCCATGCAGTCAATATTGCCTGGCTTAGGAAGTGGTGGACGAATACGGACCGAGCTCACTGGCACGCCCGTCCCGTTGCGAACCGCCGCTTCGATCTTCGGGCGATAGACGTCAAAGCGCTCAATCAAACC
>JAIPCU010000188.1 GCA_021738045.1 Candidatus Methylopumilus sp.
GCTCTGGCGCAAGCAAACTGGCCCGAGCGCCCCATCAAACTGATCGTGGGTTACCCGCCGGGTGGGCCCGTTGATGTGACAGGGCGAACCTTTGGGCGTTACTTAAGCGAACAACTCAAACAGGCCGTGGTCATCGAAAACCGCGCCGGTGCCAGCGGCATGTTGGGCGCAGACGCGACTGCAAAAGCGACGCCAGACGGCTACACGCTGAACTTTATCGCCAGCCCCACGATGACGATCTCGCCGATCGTTCAGCGCACGCAACTTTTTGACCCTCGCCAAGATTTCACCATGCTTGGCTCGGTCGTGAACTACACCAATGTGCTGCTAATTGGGCCGCAAATCCCCGCTAAGACCGTTGCAGAACTCATCGCCTTTGCCAAAGCGAATCCAGAAAAAGTGTCTTTTGGTTCTGCGGGGTTTGGGGGCTCAAACCATTTGTCGGCTGAGCTGTTAGTTCAATCCACCAATGCGACGATGCTGCATGTGCCTTACAAGGGTAACTCGCCGGCCATGATGGATGTCATCAGCGGCAAAATCACCTTTATGTTTGACATTACAAGCACCGGCAAAGTATTCGTCGATAGTGGTCAGGCACGTGCGCTCGCTGTGACGTCAAAACAGCGTAATCCAAGTATGCCCAATGTGCCCACAATGATCGAAGCCGGTATCGCCGATTATGAGGTGGTGGGATGGCTCGCCGTCGCTGGCCCTAAAAACCTACCTGCTGGCGTCGTGAGCAAACTTTCGAATGCGATTGAGCTTGCCAAGCGAGATCCAGCTTTTCGCAAGTCTGTCGAAGATGGTGGCTATACGATTGACCAAGCAAGCCCAAAAGAACTTCACCAACGCATGCTGAGCGAGTACTCCATGTGGGAGGGTGTGATCATCAAAGGCAAGCTTCAACAGTAAAAGCAAGCCTTTATCGTCATGCCATTTATCGTTATGCTTAAGGCAGTTTCATGAACACCGTCTCAACTTTGCAACACCTGTTAGCCCAAACGCGTATCCCAGTGATTGGTGCGCCAATGTTTTTAGTCTCGGGCACCGACCTTGTGGTCGCCCAGTGCACCGCTGGGGTGATAGGAACATTTCCCACCTTAAATGCGCGCCCCCAAGAAGAACTGCCAACGTGGTTAACCGAAATTAAAACGCGTTTAGCTGCTTACAAAACGCAGCACCCACAAGCTGTCGTATCACCGTTTGGCGTGAACCTGATCGTGCATCCCTCCAACCCACGTTGGGAGGGCGATCTAGAAATTTGCGCACAACATGAGGTTCCACTGTTTATTACCTCGCTGCATGCACCCAATACCGTTGTTGATCGCGTACACCCTTACGGTGGAATCGTGCTGCACGATGTCACCAATGCGCGTCATGCACGCAAGGCCATCGACGCCGGTGTTGACGGATTGATCTTGGTTGCAAGCGGTGCGGGCGGCCACGCAGGTACGCTCAACCCGATCGCTTTGGTCAACGAGATTCGTAGTTTTTATAACGGTCCGATTATTCTTTCGGGATGTATCTCGCACGGCAAAGACATCTTGGCAGCGCGCGCGCTCGGCTGCGATTTTGCTTACCTAGGTACCCGCTTTATCCCCACCACCGAATCGATGGCGCCTGATCGGTATCAAAATATGGTGATCGAGGCTGACGCCGCTGAGATTTTGTATTCGCCCTACTTTACCGGTGTACCCGGTAACTATTTAAAAGCCAGCATCATCGCAGCAGGCATCGAACCCGAAGAGGTTTTGGCTGCAAAAGTGGGTGGCTCGGTGTCACTCAATAAAGATTTACGCCCCAAAGCCTGGAAAGACATTTGGGGCGCAGGTCAAGGCGTGGGTGCCATCGACACGATTATGTCGGTGCGTGAACTGGTTGATCAACTGATCGTTGAATACGAGCAAGCCAAACGCGACGTACTGCGTTAAGCATTGCGCTCAACCATCGATAGTGGTTAGCCACCCCACGGTGGCGACCGTTTGCAACAACTGCTGAAGTCAATCGTCAACCTTGATATTCGCCGAGCGAATGATCTCGCCCCATTTTTTAATTTCGTTGGCTAAAAAGGCGCGAAACTCTTCGGTTGTGCCAGGCGCAGGCTCGGCGCCTGCAGCCATGAGGGCTTGGGCGGTTTTAGGGTCAGATAGCACCTTCACCATATCGGCATTCAAACGCGCGACCGCAGCGGCTGGTGTCCCGGCCGGGGCAACCACCCCAGTCCATGAGTAAGCTTCGTAGTTCGGCAAGCCCGCTGAGGCGATCGTTGGCACCCCAGGGAAAAATACCGAGGGCGTGGGGTTACCCACACCCAAAGCGCGAATTTTGCCCGATTTGATAAAAGGCAAAGCTGAAGGGCCGTCAGCAAACATCAACTGTACCTGACCACCCACCAAGTCTTGCATGGCGGGCGCACTGCCCTTGTAAGGGATGTGCTGCATGGTAGTGCCCGCCATGCTGTTAAACAGCTCGCCAGCCAGATGCGTGCCACCGCCCGTACCAGACGAGCTGTACGACAGCTTATTAGGATTGGCCCGAGCGTAGGCAATCAGCTCTGCGACTGTATTGGCGGGCACGCTAGGATGCACCACCAAGACGATCGGAAAGCGCGCAGCTAACCCGACAGGCACAAAATCTTTTTGAATGTCATAGCTTAAGTTTGGCTTTAAGCTTGGAAGCACCGCATGATGGATGGCGGCAAAGAAAAAATTGTAGCCATCCGGCGCGGCTTTAGCCGCTGCCTGCGCGCCCACAATACCGCCCGCGCCAGCCTTGTTTTCGATTGGGGTGGTCACTGACCACAACGCGGCCAGCGGTTGCGCGGTTAAGCGAGCCGTCGTGTCCACAGGACCACCGGGTGGAAACGGCACAATGAAACTCACGCTGCGCTCTGGCCACTTATCTTGCGCTTGCGCGACCGCCGCCGTGAGATTCACACCAAGCCCAACCGTCGCGAGCCCCACACACATCACTCGTAAAAATAAGTGCTTAAACATTAACGTCCTTTTTAATAGGGGTTATCCCTGATATTTTCGAAAACCTTCTTGCTCAACCGATGGCCAAGCAATATTCCAAAACACTGAAGTCTCGCATTGTGAATGCTGAACACCGCACACTTTAGATTCACTCTACTATGATGGCTATAGAATACCCTGCACAAGGGTTGTTTTTTTTGTGACACAAGCAGTGTCACGCAATTAGATCGTGGAAACGATTGAACTGGAGAGCATGAAATGAGTGGAATGTTGGCAGGTAAAGTCGCTGTTGTGACAGGCGCAGGCGGCGGAATTGGGCGCGGGATCGCTATGGCCATGGCCGCGGCTGGCGCAAAAGTTGTGGTCAACGACATTGGTGCCACCCTATCAGGCGAAGGCCCCGGCGCCGGCTCAGGTCCCGCACAACAAGTCACCGATATGATCATTGCCGCAGGTGGCCAAGCGGTGCCAAATACAGACAGCGTCTCGACACGTGCCAGCGCCAACGGCATCATCGAATCAGCCATCCAGCATTTTGGTCGCATTGATATTGTGGTCAATAACGCCGGTAACTTGCGTGATCGTCTCTTTCACAAAATGAGCGACGAGGAATGGAGCCAAGTGATCGACGTTCACTTGAATGGCACATTTTTTGTGAGCCGCGCGGCAGCCAATCACTTTCGTGAGCAAGAGTCAGGTGCGTTTGTACACATGACCTCAACCTCAGGTTTGATTGGTAACTTGGGGCAATCAAATTATTCAGCAGCTAAGCTGGGCATCGCGGCCTTATCAAAATCGATCGCGCTTGACATGCAGCGTTTCAACGTGCGCTCAAACTGTATCGCGCCTTTTGCCTGGAGCCGCATGACAAGCTCGATTCCAGCCAATACGCCTGAAGAAAAAGCGCGTGTCGAAAAATTGCAAAAAATGGATGCCAACAAAATTGGCCCCATGGCTGTGTACTTATCGAGCCCAGCCGCAAAAGACGTCACCGGCCAAATCTTTGGTGTGCGCGCCAACGAAATCATGCTCTTTAGCCAGCCACGTCCGATCCGTTCGGTGCACATGAGCACTGGCTGGACCCCAGAATCGATTGCAGAAATCGCTGCACCCGCGATGCGCCATCACTTCATGGCCTTGGATCGTTCACCTGACGCCATCGACTGGGATCCAATCTAATCATGGATTATCACAATATCAAAAACTGGAAATTTCCAGAGGTTGATCAGACCTATACCGAGAATGACAGTATCTTGTACGCGCTCGGTATAGGCTTTGGACAAGAGCCCACCAATCCTCAGCAATTGAAGTACGTCTACGAAAAAAATATGCAGACGTTTCCCACAATGGCCGTTGTGTTGGGGTATCCCGGCTTCTGGATGAAAGATCCAAAAGCCGGCGTGAACTGGGTCAAACTGGTGCACGGTGAACAACGTCTGAAGATTCACCGCCCATTGCCCACCTCAGGGCGCATGATCGGTCGCGGTCGCATCACACACGTGATCGACAAAGGTGCTGACAAAGGCGCTTTAGTGTTGTCAGAACGCACCCTGCAAGATCCGGAAGGCAATCTGTACGTGACGATGAACTCGACAACATTCTGCCGAGGCGATGGCGGTTTGAGTCAAAGTGATGAAGCACCTGCTGCGTTACAAGCCACACCTGATCGCGCGCCTGACTTGGTGTGTGAACTGCCGACCTTGCCTCAAGCTGCCTTGATCTATCGTCTGTGTGCGGATAACAATCCCTTACATGCCGATCTAGAGGTTGCCGCAAACGCTGGGTTTCCAAGACCGATTTTGCATGGCCTGTGCACCTACGGTGTGGCAGCACGTGCGATCGTTCAAGCGGCTTGCAACAACGATGCAACCCGTTTGACCCAGATGGACACGCGTTTCTCGTCACCGGTGTTTCCGGGCGAGACGCTGGTCTGTGAAATGTGGCGCGATGGTACCGAAGCAATCAGATTTAGAGCCAAGGTTAAAGAGCGCGACATCATGGTATTAAGCCATGGCTACGCAGGCATCAAAGCTTAAACGCGTATCAACTTCACCAAGCAGCAATCTATGACACAGAGTCAAAGCAGCACAACGGCCGGGTCACCACGACTCGCGCCGTTAACAGGTATCCGCGTACTGGATTTATCGCGCGTCTTAGCCGGCCCATTTTGTACGCAAAATTTGGCCGACCTAGGCGCCGATGTCATTAAGGTTGAGCGACCCAAGCTCGGCGATGACACCCGTGCCTGGGCACCACCCTATTTAAAAGACGTCGACGGTAACGACACAACCGAAGCGGCCTACTATCTGAGCACCAATCGTAACAAACGCTCGATCGAAATTGATCTGGCAAGCGAAGCGGGCATCAAGCTTGTCAAAGAGCTTGCCAAGCATTGCGATATTTTGGTTGAGAACTTCAAGGTTGGAGGCTTAAAGCAATATGGCCTTGACTACGAGAGCATGAAAGACGCGTATCCGAGCTTGATCTATTGCTCGATCACGGGCTTTGGTCAGACAGGCCCGTATGCCGAGCGCCCAGGCTACGACTTTATGATCCAAGGGATGGGCGGCCTGATGAGTATCACAGGCGAGCGCGACGACCTACCCGGAGGTGGCCCCCAAAAAGCGGGCGTTGCCGTGACCGACATCATCACAGGCATGTATGCCTCAGTTGCAATTTTGGCCGCGATTCAAGAGCGCAATCGCAGTGGTCTGGGTCAACACCTGGATATCGCCTTATTGGATTGCCACATTGCGATGCTGGCAAATCAAAATCTAAACTACATGACCTCGGGCGTGAGCCCAACGCGCGCGGGCAATGCGCATCAAAACGTCGTGCCCTATCAAGTGTTTAAAACGTCTGATGGCTTCATGATCGTCGCCGTGGGTAACGATTCACAGTTCAGAGCGTTTTGTACAGTGCTGGGCATCGCAGACCACGGCACCGATCCAAAGTTTGCGACCAACCATGCCCGGATCATCAACCGTCTTGAACTGATCGCGGTACTTGAACAAATCATGGCGGGCGGTGAACGCGATGACTGGATCGCAAAATTAGAAACTGTGGGTGTACCTTGTGGCCCGATTCAAACCATTGATCAGGTCTTTGCACACCCTCA
>JAIPCU010000189.1 GCA_021738045.1 Candidatus Methylopumilus sp.
TGTTTCGCTGCCGACCCCGCGGCCCGCGCGCAAGTCGCTGATGCAAACAAGGCAGCAGCCTCTGCCCCTTTAGATAAAGAAGAGATGGCTAAGCAGTTGGCCAATCCCATCGCGAATATGATTTCGATGCCTATTCAGTGGTCGTATGGTGGCAAGATGGGTGCCGACCAGAAAGGTAGTAATCAAACACTCTTGCTTCAACCTGTGGCCCCCATCAATTTAGGTGGCGGAGACCTTTTCATTGTCCGGCCGATTCTCGCGTCAGTGGCAATGAATGACATCAACGGCTTTTCTGGCAGCGCCGTCGCCAACATCACCCTCGAGTCTTTCTATGCTCCTAAAACAGGATCCTCCTGGATTTGGGGTGTCGGGCCATACGCCACTGCGCCGCTTAATCAGACTGGTAATTTTGGCTCACTACAAACTGGCGTGGGCGTAACCGGAGTCGTTTTAAATCGAGACGGCCCTTGGACGTACGGCATCTTGGGTTATCGGTCATGGAGCGCAGGCGGCAACGCAACATACGGCACACAAAACAATCTGTACGGACAGCCATTTATTGCCTACACCACCAAGAGTGCCTGGACGTATTCCACAAACATGCAAGCGCTCTACAACTACGACACCGGCCGAACCACAAATCCTCTTTATGTCGGCGTGTCTAAGCTAGAGGTCTTTGGCAAGCAACCCGTGCAGTTCAGTCTGGGTGCAACGTATTACCTGAGCTCAACACCCGAAGGGCCACAAGGTTGGGGCGCACGGGCAACACTGACGTTCGTTTTTCCTGAGTAAAGCGCTTATCGCCGCTGTGTAAAACAGTTGATTTTTTGGGTGCAGGCATTGATCGTCGGCACAGCATCTTTTTTCACACTTGCACAGTGTGAGCCCTTTTATTTTTCCCTGCCAAAATCATGCCTACCTTACAAAAAATTCTGAGCTGTTTTTTTGCCGGTTTCTGTCTAACAGCTTTCGCAAATCCTTCAACGGTGTACGTCAATGGCGACATTCTCACCATGCAAGGCGACAGCCCTCACTACGTCGAAGCGCTTGTCGTGCAACATGACAAAATTATGTTTGCCGGTGACAAGGTGCAAGCGTTGGCCCAGGCGGGCGCTAACGCGACGCTATATGACCTAAACGGTCGCACATTAATGCCAGGTTTTATTGATAGCTGGGGGCATTTTTCACTAATTGCCCAAAATACACTTGGCGTGAACTTAGGTTATTTTGCGCAAAATCCACCCACGACAAAAGCTCAAGCGCTTCAAAAACTGCTCACCGAGGGCAAGCTATTTAACGGCTGGATTGTTGGGTCTGGCTACTCAGAAGCCATGCTATCTGACGGAGGCCTGTCGTTAGCAGATTTAGACAAGGCTTTCCCAGACCAACCGCTACTCATCCAGAATATTTCAACCTTGACGGGTCTAGTCAACACAGCCGGACTGAAAAAACTTGCAATCACCCCGGCAACTCAGGCAGTCGGAGGGTTCATACCCAAAGACCCGAAAACTGGGGCGCTCACCGGAGAACTCGTGGGCTCTCCCTTCATGGATGCGGTGGTGCGTGCGGTCGGGACATACTCTCAAGACATCACCTTTGACACCTACCGCAAGGCTGAGCACGTCTATCTTTCAAATGGCTTCACCACTGCCCAAAGCTATGAAGCGACTATCGATGACATGAATAAGATGCGTACAGCAGTCGAGCAGAAAGTGATTTCACTTGATCTGATTGCACTGCCAGCGTACGACGTGGTGGATGAGATTCTTAAAACTACGCCAAGTTTCCAGTTCGGCGCTTATAGCCAGGGGGATAGGGGTTTTAAGGTAGCAGGCATCATGGTCGCTACCGATGGCGCGCCACAGCTACGCTTTGCCTACTTCACCAAGCCCTTTTTAGATACGACTGGCTTTAGCCCAGACTGGCGTGGATTTCCCTTCACGCCTCAAAGCACGGTCGACCGCTACGCCAAGCTCGCTTATGAAAAAAACATTCAGTACTTTGGGTACAGTAACGGAGACGCGGGGATCGACATGACTCTTTCGGCTTTGAACAAAGCCATGAAAGACACGGGCGTCACTGAAGATCGAAGACCGGTCATTTCCCATTCATTCTTTGTCCGCGATGATCAACTGGCGCAATACAAAGACAAAAAAATTATGGCCATCACGCTGCCGAATCACATTTGGCTGTATGGCGACGTCTACCTAAAAATACTGGGCGAAGAGCGGGCCAAAAATATTAGCCCTTTGCGTTCTGCAAGTCAGCTAGGCGTCAAGATTGGGATTCATAATGACACGCCCTCGTCTGGTCCGAATGCTCTATTTTCGGTTTGGAGTGCCGTCAATCGTAAAACCTTCAGTGGCAAAACACTCGGTGAAGAGCAGAGGATTGATGCGTATAAAGCACTGCAAGGCTTTACGGTGAATGCTGCCTATCAATACAAAGAAGAGACGTCTAAAGGTTTACTTGCAAAAGGAATGCTGGCCGATTTGGTTGAGCTTGATCGCAACCCCTTAAAGGTCGATACCGACGAAATTAAAAATATCCGTGTGGTACAGACAATTAAGCATGGTAAACAGTTGTACAGGGCTCAGTAGTCGCTCGCTTAGCACAGGTTACATCCGCACCTGAACATCTATGAAAAAAATTATTGCCATTTCCGCATTGCTCGTCTGTCACTTAACAAGTGTTCAGGCCCAAGACAGTCTTACTGTCTACGGGATTATTGATATTGGTCTGCAATACGCTACGGTGAATCAAACAAGAGACCACGTCATTCAAAGCAATCAATTTTTTGGGATTTCCAGTGGCGTACAAAGCGGCTCGCGCTTTGGCCTTCGCGGCACGCATGCAATGGGTAGTGGTTTTGAAACGGTCTTCACTTTAGAGAATGGCTTTAACGCCGGTACCGGAGAAGCTCAACAAGGAGGCAGATTATTCGGACGCCAGTCGACCGTTGGCATTAAACACAACGATATTGGGCAACTAGATGTCGGCCGTCAGATCAACCTAGCCTCTAATTATTTTTTACCGATCGACCCTTTCATCGAAGGCTTTGGACAAGCCAACATAGGCGCCTCGTTTGGTTCAGCGAACACTGTGCGCTATAGCAACATGGTGATGCTGCAAGCTCAAGCGACCAAAGCCTTGACTATCGGTGCGGGCTACTCCTTTGCGACCGAGCTGACCGGCATCTACGCGAACAACGGCCTCTGCTCGAGCGGTATATGCCAAGCGATCAATCAAAGTTCTCAATTTCAAACGAATAACAACCTACGTGCCCTCACACTGGGTGCAAAATACGCTAACGGCCCGCTTCTTCTGGCCGTTGCCTACGATCAACTATGGGGCCCTGACAATATTCCGAATGGCCCACCCAAGCCAAACCCTACAGCCTGGCTTGCGGGCGGGGCCTACGACTTCAGAGTCATCAAAATATCCTTTGCCTACGGTCAATCGCGAAACGGCACTTGGAATGGTCAACCCGTGGGCGCAGGCACAACTCCCACCAGCCCTCTTTCAGACGGCTCACTGGGGTCAGGGGCACTCTTCTTGGCTGGGGCCGCTGCCAGTTCAATGATGTTGGGCATGACGGTCCCGATTGGCGAAGCAAGCATTCTGGCGTCGGTACAGCGCTTACAGCAACAGGGCGATGCAGTGCCCAGTACGCTAACAGGGCCTCAAATGGTCTACAGCGCTGCGTACCTTTATAACTTTTCACGGCGCACCAACCTTTACACCTATGCGTCATACGGAAACAATTACGCAGCCGTTCGAACAGCACAAAGTACTGTCGTAGGTGTCGGAATCAGGCATCAGTTTTAGACCATCAGTTTTAGAACAATCTTACATAAGTCACCAACAACAACAGCAGACGTGAAACATTGACGCCGCTTGAATATTGACTGGTCAATTTTGATTCGGCGGCAGTAAAAATGAAGCACAAAAACTAGTACTCTAACGCTCTATACTTTCTAGGAAAACCATGACAAACGAAGCAGCTCCAAAAATACTTGATTTGCCCATCGGCCTGACAGCAACCGGCCTGCGCGAAGAGTTCGATAGCATTGGTAAAGTTCAAGTCCCCGCAGATCATTATTGGGGCGCACAAACACAGCGCAGCTTGATCCACTTCAATATCGGTCACGACAAGATGCCCAAAGAGGTGTATCACGCCTACGGCTATGTCAAAAAAGCTGCTGCGGTGGTCAACACCAAGGCTGGCCGCCTGCCTGCCTGGAAGGGAGAATTAATTCAGAAAGTTGCAGACGAAGTCATCAGTGGCAAGCTCGACAGCGAGTTTCCGCTTTATGTCTGGCAAACGGGTTCTGGCACCCAATCCAATATGAATTTGAACGAGGTGATCTCGAACAGATGTATTCAGCTGGTCGGTGGTACGTTAGGCGCACAAGAGCCCATTCACCCAAACGATCATGTCAACATGGGTCAGTCGAGCAACGACACCTTTCCTACCGCTATGCACATCGCTGCCTACAAAATGGCAACTGAGAAAACGATCCCTGCATTGCAGCGACTGCGTGATGCGCTGAATGTCAAATCGCAACTTTGGTCAAATATCGTCAAGATCGGCCGTACTCACCTTGAAGATGCAACGCCTCTCACCGTTGGCCAAGAATGGTCAGGTTATGTCGGTGCGCTTGATGATGCGATCGCTGACGTGACGTATGCAACACAAGGGCTTTTGCAAGTTGCAATGGGCGGCACCGCGGTAGGTACGGGCTTGAACTCACCCGTAGGCTTTGGTGATGCAGTGGCTGCAGAGCTGTCACAGATGACTGGTTTTGCTATCAAAACGGCGACCAATAAATTTACCGCTCAAGGTACGCTTGATCGCATGGTGCGAGCTCACGCTGGGCTTAAGTGTGCGGCCGTATCCCTGTTTAAAATCGCGAATGACATGCGTTGGCTAGGTTCTGGCCCACGTACTGGTTTAATGGAAATGACGTTTCCGTCTAATGAGCCAGGCTCGTCGATCATGCCAGGTAAGGTCAACCCCACGCAAGCCGAAGCCATGCTCATGGTTTGTATTCAGATTATGGGTTCAGATGTTGCTGTGCAGATGGGCGGTTCAGAAGGCAATTTTGAGCTCAACGCCTTTCGACCAGTTCTCATCAGTAACTATTTGCACTCAGCATTGATTATGGCGGATATGTGTGATCACTTCCGCGAGTTCATGATCGAAGGTGCTGTTGTCAATGAAGCGCAACTCAAGTCAAATATTGACCGCTCGGTCATGATGGTGACTGCCCTGTCGCCAGTCATTGGTTACGACAAAGCTTCAGAGATTGCACACTATGCGATCGATAACAACACGACACTTAAGCAAGCGGCTCTTGCCAAAGGTGTTGACGAAGCTGTGTTTGACCGTGTCGTGGTGCCTATCAACATGACTCGGCCAGGCTCTGCAGACGTACCTGCTGCCAAAGCTTAACCAGGAGACGATTGATGAGCGCCAACCTTCACTCCCCCCTATCGGGGCAACAGGCCTTACGCCAGCAGGTTGGCGATCGTTTCAACGCCGACTGGAAAAGCAACAATCACCGCGCTCGGCGACTCGTCGCCGAGTTCATTGGTACCTCAGGTCTGACCTTTGTGCTCTCAGGTGGTGCGGCAATCTTGGCGGGGTATGGGGGTGCCACCTTGGCACCTTATCAATTCGCCTTCATTCTCTCGGCTTGTGCAGCGCTCTGGTTGGTCGCTGCAGTTTTCTTTCTGGGTGATATCTCTTCGCACTTCAATCCCGCGATGACGCTCGCCTTCGCACTGCGTGGTGACATGGGCTTTCCGATGGCCGCTTGTTACATCGTTGTGCAAATGATTGCTGCCGCATCGGGTTCATGCGTCGCCGCGATGCTTTTCGGAACCGGCGGTAACCTGGCCGCTACAGTGCCTGCAGCTGGCATGATCTATCAGTCTGTTGCGTTCGAGGCTATTCTGACCTTTGGCATGGTCTTGTTGGTACTCAGCATCACAAACGGTCCAAAACTGGACAGTAGCTCTGCTCCGTTCGCCGTTGGGGCCTATGTGATGGCCATGGGAACAATGGGTGGCCCGTTTGACGGCGC
>JAIPCU010000190.1 GCA_021738045.1 Candidatus Methylopumilus sp.
ACCGAAGAGGCTTGGCTGCCACAAACTCGAAGGTCGGGAGGGCGACGAACAGACCTCCTCTGATCGGCGTTAATAGACACCTTGCCATCAACAGTGAACTCTTCCGTCTCATGAACAAACGCGATATGGTCATCAAGAGCGTCATCTACCTACGCGGACCAAATATCTGGACGTATTACTCAGCCCTTGAGGCTGTCGTCGACATCGGAGATCTAGAAGATTGCCCCTCTAATCTTGTACCGGGTCTCTACGAGAGGCTTGTCGCCTGGCTGCCCAGTCTGATCGAACATCGCTGTAGTCCAGGAGTGCGTGGTGGCTTTTTGCAACGCCTGCAAACCGGCACCTGGCCCTGCCACATTCTTGAGCACGTGACACTCGCCCTGCAGGATCTCGCTGGCGTACCGGGCCATGGTTTTGGGCGAGCACGCGAAACCGAGACACGCGGTGTCTACAAAGTTGTCGTCAGTGGTTGGCAAGAAGAGGTTACCCGTGCTGCGCTCTACGCCGGTCGAGATCTGGTCATGGCCGCGATTGAAGATCAACCCTATGACCTTGAGGCTGCGCTTGAACACATCAAAGAACTCTCGCAAGATTTATGTCTAGGCCCAAGCACTGCCTCGATGGTGTTAGCGGCTGAAGATCGTGATATTCCAGCTGTGCGTTTAAACAATGGCAACCTGATTCAGTTTGGTTATGGCAACCAACAACGTCGTATCTGGACTGCAGAAACTGACCAGACCAGCGCCATCGCCGAAACGATCTCGCGTGATAAAGACTTAACAAAGTCACTTTTAGAATCCTGCGGCGTGCCGATTCCGCAAGGTCGTGCTGTTCAAAATGCACAAGATGCCTGGGAAGCCGCCCAAGATCTCGGTTTGCCAGTTGTAGTCAAACCCGTTGACGGCAACCACGGACGCGGTGTGTTTATCAATCTCGAAACACAACAAGAGATTGAGGCAGCCTACGCCGTCGCGGTTGACGAGGGCTCTGGGGTGTTGGTTGAGCGTTTCATTCGTGGTAACGAACATCGCCTCTTGATTGTGAACGGCAAACTTGCCGCCGCGGCAAAAGGTCAAGCAGCGCTTGTGACTGGCGACGGCATCCACACGATCAACGACTTAATTGAGCTTCAAATCAACTCAGATCCTCGCCGTGGGCGCGGCGAAGATCAACCCCTCAATCCCGTACGCATTGATTCGGCGGCACGCCTCGAGCTCAAACGCCAGGGCTTTGAAGCCGACAGCATTGCGCCAATCGGTTGCGAAGTCTTGATTCAGCGCAACGGCAACGTCGCCTTTGACTGCACCGACGACGTTCATCCCGAAGTCGCAGCGCTCGCGGCCGTCGCTGCCAAAGCCGTTGGACTAGATGTTGCCGGTATCGATCTGGTCACCGAGGATATCTCTCGCCCCCTGTCAGAGACGAATGGTGCGATCGTCGAAGTCAATGCTGGGCCTGGGCTCTTGATGCACCTCAAGCCAGCCGAGGGCCTACCGCGCGAGGTGGGCAAGGCAATTGTTGATTACATGTTTCCGCCAGAAAACGATAAAACCTTTCCGTTGATCGGCGTCTCGGGCTCGAGTGGCACGACCCTAGTCACGCACCTGATGTTTCATTTACTGCGACTCAATGGCGCGTGCACCGGCCTGTCGAACAGCGAGGGGCTGAAAGTCAATGATCGCGTACTCACCTCCGCAGCATCCTCAGCTTGGTCCAATACTCAACGCTTGCTATTGAATTGCCAGATTCAAGCCGCAGTCGTTGAAACGAACGGCATGCAGATCCTGACTGAAGGGCTCGATTACATCAAATGCTTGGTAGGCATCGTCACCGATATCACTTTTCATGACGCCTTCAAGGGTCCAAGCGTGGCTTACCACGCCTTCGAAACCGCAGCCGATCTGATCAAAATCTATCGCACACAAATTGACGTGGTTTGCGCCAGCGGCACGGGAGTACTCAACGCCGATGATGTCAACGTCGCGGCCATCACTGAATTCTGCAAGAGCTCGTTAATCTTCTTTAGCCAAGAGCCTAGTTCGGCAGTGATTCAAGCGCATCTCGCAGAAGACAAGTGGGCGGTATTGCTCGAGTCAGGCCAGATCGTTTTGGCCCAAGGCAAGCTTCGCACGCCCTTGTGCAAAACCTCAGAGCTTCCAATTTTGGTGGGGCAGCATGCCGCCGCCCAAGACAATACCGTTGCCGTTCTGGCTTCAGTCGCTGCGGCGTGGGCCTTAAACTTGCCTTTAGAGCTGATCCGCAGCGGCCTGCGCTCGTACTAACACAGACCCCTAAGATCTCACCAAAAGCCCAAGCCCTAGACCCATCCGCTGACATGGTTTTAGGGCCGGCTTGGCGCTCAGTCATTCCCCCCCGCCTCACTCGTAAATACAGCAGGCTTTTGGCTCAATTCCGGTAAACTAACCGCTTGCTGGGTTAACCGTGACGTCACCCCGCCTGATCTCGCTAAAGTCTGTCACCCATCTTTTTTACGCAAGGCCTCTCGAGCATGACTGCACGCACCCAAATCCATCGCCTTCAGGTTGCAACCTCGCTGTACCGTTTTATTGAAGACAGCGTGCTGCCAGGCAGCGGCGTCAGCAGCACCGCCTTCTGGCAAGGTTTCGATGCCGTCGTGCATGACTTATCACCCAAAAATCTTGCCTTGCTCGCCGAGCGCGATCGCATTCAAACTGCAATGGATCAGTGGCATCGCGCCCACCCTGGCCCTATCCAAGACATGGCGGGGTATCGCGCCCATCTCACTTCAATCGGCTACCTCGCACCGACGCCCGGGCCTGTCACTATCACGACGACCAATGTGGATGTCGAGCTGGCGCTTCAAGCTGGGTCACAACTGGTTGTCCCAGTGCTCAATGCCCGTTATGCCTTGAACGCAGCCAACGCCCGCTGGGGGTCGTTATACGACGCGCTGTATGGCACCGATGCGCTGCCTGAAACCGACGGTGCCACCAAAGCAGGGCCGAATGGCTCTGGCTACAACCCTGTGCGCGGTGCACGAGTCATCGCGTTTGGTCGTCAGTTTCTTGATCAAGCCGCACCCTTGGCTAACGGCTCGCATGCCGACGTACAACGTTACAGCGTTCAGGCGGGCAAGTTAGTGGCTTCGCTCAAAAACGGCACAACAACGGGCCTGGCTGAGCAGAATAAATTTGTCGGCTTCCAAGGCTCTGAGGCAACACCCTCAGCGATCTTGTTAGTCAACAACGGGCTACATATTGATATCCAGATCGACAATTCAAAGGGGATTGGCAAAGACGACCAAGCTGGCGTCAACGACATTGTGATCGAATCGGCGCTTTCGACGATTCTCGATCTCGAAGACTCTGTTGCAGTGGTTGATGCTGACGATAAAGTCTTGGCCTACAGCAACTGGCTTGGCATCCTAAAAGGCACGCTCGTTGAAAGCGTGACCAAAAACGGAAACACCTTTAACCGAACATTGAATGCCGACAGAAAGTACCAAGCGGGTGTTGGTGCCACACTGGCTAAAGATGGCGTAGTGACACTGCACGGTCGTTCGCTTTTGTTTTTACGCAACGTCGGTCACCTGATGACCAACCCGGCGATTCTTGACGGTCAAGGTAACGAGATTTTTGAAGGCATCCTGGATGCGGTCGTGACCGTAACGATCGCACTGCATGATCTCAAACGCACCAAAGAACACTTGTACGGCAACTCGCGCACGGGTTCGGTATATATCGTTAAACCAAAAATGCACGGCCCCGCTGAAGTGGCTTTTGCAAGCGAGCTCTTTGGCCGTATTGAGGGGTTCTTGGGCTTGCCCGCAAATACTGTCAAGCTCGGCATCATGGATGAAGAGCGTCGTACCAGCGCCAACCTGAAAGCATGTATCAACGAGGCGCGTGCCAGAGTCGCCTTCATCAACACCGGCTTTTTAGATCGCACTGGCGACGAAATGCATACAGCGATGCAAGCTGGCCCGATGTTGCGTAAAGGCGATATGAAATCTAGCGCCTGGCTGTCAGCCTACGAGCGCAGCAATGTGCTCACGGGTTTAGCCTGCGGATTGCGCGGTCGCGCTCAGATCGGCAAAGGGATGTGGGCGATGCCTGACCTGATGGCCGCCATGCTCGAACAAAAAATTGGCCACCCAAAGGCTGGCGCCAACACTGCTTGGGTACCGTCTCCCACGGCAGCCACCTTGCACGCGTTGCATTACCACCAAGTCAAGGTTGCCGAGATTCAACTGGGCCTTGAAAAAACCGCAAACGATGCCGAAATCGATCGCTTGCTCAACGAAATTTTACTAGTGCCAGTCGCCACTGACCCCAAGTGGTCGGCCAGCGATATTCAACAAGAACTCGATAACAACGCCCAAGGCATCTTGGGCTACGTTGTGCGTTGGGTCGATCAAGGCGTGGGCTGCTCAAAAGTGCCTGACATTCACAATGTCGGCCTGATGGAAGATCGCGCCACCTTAAGGATTTCAAGTCAGCACATTGCCAACTGGCTCTTGCATGGGATCACAACCGAGGCGCAGGTCACCGAAACTCTGCAACGTATGGCAAAAGTGGTAGATCAACAAAACGCGAATGACCCTCTGTATACGCCAATGTCGCCAAACTTTGAAGCCTCGTCGGCTTATCGCGCGGCGCGTGATTTAGTCTTTAAAGGGCTCGTACAGCCTAGTGGCTATACCGAACCGTTGTTGCACGCCTGGCGTCTCAAGGTAAAAGCCAGTTAAGGCGCCCGCGCCATTAGCCATCACTCAGGAAACAAAATGAACGCACCCGTCCCCATGCTCGACACTGCTGAAATGCTTTCAAATGTAAGCCGAGCCTGGGACGACGATCTCGTCAAACAGCTCAGCGACTATATCGAGATTCCGGCAAAATCCCCGGCTTTTGATCCAGATTGGGCGAAAGCGGGTTACCTTGAAACCGTTCTGCAGCGGGCTGCGACCTGGGTTGAACAACAAAAAGTTGCAGGGCTCAAAGCTGAAATTATTCGCCTGCCTGGCCGTACACCTATTATGTTTTTTGAGGTGGCAGCGACACGGCCACAAACACCAAGCAGCCAAACGGTGCTGATGTATGGCCATTTGGATAAGCAACCCGAGTTTGATGGCTGGCGTGCCGGCTTGGGCCCCTGGACCCCAAAATACCTCGACGGCAAACTCTACGGACGTGGCAGTGCTGACGACGGCTATGCAACCTACGCTGCGATTACCGCGATTCAAGCGCTTAAAGCGCAAAAGGTCGAACACCCTCGTATCGTCGGCATTATCGAAACCTGCGAAGAAAGCGGGTCACCTGACTTGCTGCCCTACATCGAGGCGATCAAGCCTCGCTTGGGTGATGTCGGTTTGGTGATGTGCTTAGACAGTGGCGCAGGTAATTACGATCAGCTGTGGTTAACGACGAGTTTGCGCGGCATGGCCACCGGCGTCTTAAAAGTTGAAATTTTGACTGAAGGTGTTCACTCTGGAGATGCCTCAGGCCTGGTGCCCTCAAGTTTTCGCATCATGCGGCATGTGCTGGATCGCCTTGAAGACAGCGCAACGGGTCATCTACTTCCCCAAAGCTTTCATTGCGAAATCCCCACCGAACGGGTTGATCAGGCGCGTGCCACAGCAGCCATTCTAGGTGACGAGATATTCAAACGCTTTCCTTGGGCACATCACGACTGCGGCGGCTCAACCTTGGTGGCGATTCCCACTACCTTAGACCCTGTCGAAGCGCTGATGCGACGCACGTGGAGACCGACACTGAGCGTCACCGGCGCCGAAGGTTTCCCCTCGTTGCGAGACGCAGGCAACGTCTTGCGCCCTTACACGGCCTTCAAACTCGCCTTGCGCTTACCGCCGCTCATTGAAGCGGCAGCAGCGGTTGCAGAACTCAAAACCTTGTTAGAAGACAACGCTCCGTATCAGGCCAAGGTCACCTTTGTGCCGCAAGGTGCCTCAACCGGCTGGAATGCCCCCACAATCGCCCCTTGGTTTGAACAGGCGTTGAATCAAGCAAGCCTAGCCCACTTTCAGGCACCCGTGGGTTACATCGGTCAAGGCGGTACGATCCCGTTGATGAG
>JAIPCU010000191.1 GCA_021738045.1 Candidatus Methylopumilus sp.
GCTGCTGGCTTTTTCTTAGCTGCGGCTTTCTTGGCAGGGGCTTTCTTTGCTGCTTTTTTGGCTGTTGCCATGGTAATACTCCTTAGTTCAGGGTCCCAAACGTTAAACCCGTGCTTGACTGATCCCACCATGGGATTTCGTGTCGCCCGAGTTATTCATCGGCACAAGCCGCTACCAACAATCGGTAGCAAAGCGGTTTGTGCTAATGAATCCGGCACAGCCATTTGAACTGCCTCTCGCTCAGGGGCGCGAACCAATTCAAATGGCACCAGAGGGCGGTTGTCGTCGCCTTCTGGCAAGTACTGCAGCGTCTTGAGTGCAAACTTGTGGATTATTCCCAGTTAAGGGCTCCGCCGGTTTGGTACTCAATGACACGTGTTTCAAAAAAGTTACGCTCTTTCTTTAAATCAATCATTTCTGCCATCCACGGGAAGGGGTTCTCTTCTTGCGCGAATAGCGGCTCGATGCCGATCTGCTGGCAACGACGGTTAGCAATAAATCTGAGGTACGACTTGAACATAGGTGCATTTAGACCAAGCACACCGCGAGGCATGGTGTCTTCGGCATAGGCGTATTCAAGATCAACAGCTTTGGCGAACAGCGCACGAATCTCTTCGCGGAAAGCTGGTGTCCAGAGCTGTGGGTTTTCGAGTTTGATGGTGTTGATCAGGTCGATGCCAAAATTACAGTGCATCGACTCGTCACGCAAAATGTACATGTACTGCTCTGCGGCACCAGTCATCTTGTTTTGCCGACCTAACGCAAGGATTTGCGTAAAGCCAACATAAAAGAACAGGCCTTCCATCAAGCAGGCAAAAACGATCAAAGATTTAAGTAGCGTTTGATCGTTTTCGAGCGTACCGGTTTTAAAGTGCGGATCAGCAATGGCATCAATAAACGGGATCAGAAACTGATCTTTAGCGCGGATGGAAGGCACTTCGTTATACGCGTTAAAGATTTCTGATTCATCCAGATCCAAGCTTTCAACGATATATTGATAAGCGTGGGTATGGATCGCCTCTTCAAACGCCTGACGCAACAAAAACTGACGGCATTCAGGGGCAGTGATGTGGCGATAGGTGCCTAGGACAATATTGTTTGCAGCTAAAGAATCTGCGGTAACGAAAAAACCGAGATTACGCTTGATGATGCGGCGTTCGTCTTCGGTCAGCCCTGTGGGGTTTTTCCAGAGAGCGATGTCGCGCGACATATTGATCTCTTGCGGCATCCAGTGATTGGCGCAAGTGGCGATGTATTTTTCCCAGGCCCACTTATATTTAAAGGGCACAAGTTGATTGACATCAGTTTGACCATTGATGATGCGTTTGTCGGCTGCGTTCACGCGGGTGGCGGCGTTGGCGACCACTGGTGATTCTTTTAAGCCAGGTGTTGGTAAGGCAGAGTCGCCAAACACGCCGCTTGCGGCGCGTGAGGGTAATGAGGCTGCCATGGCTTGCGCCAAGGCTTGTGGCATCAAGCCTGCTCCCGTTGGAGGGGCAGGTTGAGTGGCGGGTTCGTCGTTCCAGGTCAACATTATTTTTTCTCGGTCGCGTTATTGGCAGGCTTCACACTCTTCGAAACCTGGGTCACCAGGCCTCATGGTGCAGGCCGCGCCCAAAATTTCGGGCTCGGGCATTGCCTGTGGCGCTGTCGCCGCAAACGTACCACTGGTTGAGCCGGCGCCCGCTGCGTTGACCGCATTGAGTTCACCACCTCGACCCGTTGATTTTTCAGCACTCGTTGCACCAAGCGTACGCAGGTAGTACGTAGTTTTCAAACCGCGTAACCAAGCAAGCTTATATGTGTCATCCAGTTTTTTGCCTGAAGCACCCGCCATGTAGATATTGAGCGACTGGGCTTGATCAATCCATTTTTGGCGACGCGCTGCGCACTCGACAATCCAGGTAGGCTCAACTTCAAATGCGGTGGCGTATAGGGCGCGTAAGTCGGCCGGAACGCGATCGATGCGGGACAGGCTGCCGTCGAAGTACTTCAAGTCGGCGACCATCACTTCATCCCAGAGGCCCAGTTTTTTGAGGTCGCGAACGAGGTGTTCGTTGACCACAGTAAACTCGCCGGAGAGGTTCGATTTAACGTACAAGTTTTGATATGTTGGTTCTATACATGCAGACACGCCAATAATATTCGATATTGTTGCAGTTGGGGCAATTGCAACGCAATTAGAGTTACGCATGCCGTGTGTTTTGATGCGTGCGCGCAACGAATCCCAATCAAGCGTTGTTGATTCATCGACTTCAACATAACCACCGCGATGTTCGCGAAGCAGTGCGATCGAGTCATGCGGCAAGATGCCGCGCGACCACAACGAACCATCGAAGCTTGCGTAGCGGCCGCGTTCTTCAGCGAGTTCGTTTGAAGCGCTATAGGCGTAATAACAAACGGCTTCCATCGAGCGATCTGCGAACTCGATTGCTGCTTGTGTGGCGTAAGGCACGCGCATTACATGCAGACAATCTTGAAAACCCATAATGCCTAAGCCGACTGGGCGATGGCGCACGTTTGAATTGCGTGCTTTAGCGACAGCGTAATAGTTGATGTCGATCACGTTGTCGAGCATGCGCATCGCAATCTTAATTGTGCGTTGCAGTTTGTCTTGATCAAGCGACTGGGTACCGTCGGCGTTGTGCTTCAGGTGCGCCAGTAGATTGACCGAGCCCAGGTTGCACACCGCGATTTCAGAGTCGTTGGTGTTTAAGGTGATCTCGGTGCAGAGGTTTGAGCTGTGCACCACGCCAACATGCTGTTGTGGCGAGCGAATGTTGCAAGGATCTTTGAACGTGATCCAAGGATGGCCAGTTTCAAACAGCATGGACAGCATTTTGCGCCACAGGTTGTTTGCAGGCATAGTCTTGTGCAGGGGCAGATCGCCGCGTGCGGCTTTCTCTTCGTAGCCGACGTAGGCCTTTTCAAAAGCCGCGCCGACTTTGTCATGCAGGTCTGGGCAGTCTGAAGGCGAAAAGAGTGTCCAGCTTCCATTTTCTAGCACGCGCTTCATGAACAGATCAGGAATCCAGTTCGCTGTGTTCATGTCATGCGTGCGACGACGCTCGTCACCGGTATTTTTGCGCAGATCGAGAAACTCTTCGATATCTAAGTGCCATGACTCAAGGTAGCAGCAAACTGCGCCCTTGCGTTTACCACCTTGGTTAACGGCCACGGCGGTGTCGTTGACGACTTTCAAGAATGGAACGACGCCTTGACTTTCGCCGTTGGTGCCTTTGATGTGACTGCGCATTGCACGAACGGGTGTCCAGTCATTGCCTAGGCCACCAGCGTATTTGGCGAGCAAGGCGTTTTCTTTGATGGCCTCGTAGATGCCGTCGAGGTCGTCTGACACGGTGGTGAGATAGCAAGACGAAAGCTGTGAGTGCAGGGTGCCCGCGTTAAAGAGTGTGGGCGTTGAGCTCATGAAGTCAAATGAGGACAAAATCTGATAGAACTCGATGGCGCGTGTTTCACGATCGATTTCAGCAATCGCCAGGCCCATGGCCACCCGCATGAAAAACACTTGTGGCAGTTCAATACGTTGACCGCGCAGATGCAAAAAGTAACGGTCGTACAGTGTTTGTAGGCCGAGATAGTCAAACTGTAGGTCGCGGCTGGCATCGAGTGCTGCGGCCAGGCGTGGCAAATCAAAGCGTGAAAGCTCTGAGCTTAGTAAGCCGCCTTCAACTCCGCGCTTGATGAACGTTGGAAAATACGTCGCGTAGCGAGTATTCATCTCTTCTTGAGCCACTTCTTCGCTTAAAACTTCTTTGCGGATTGTGTGGAGCAAGAGGCGAGCGGTGACTTTGCTGTAGGCTGGGTCGTTTTCGACCATGGCGCGCGCGGCCAAAATCGCAGATTTATAGACTTCGTCGACGGGTACGCCGTCGTAAAGATTTTTGAGTGTTTCTTTTTGAATCGTTGCCGTATCAACAAACTCACCTAAGCCAAAGCCGGCGGCCTCAATCGTGGCTTGTAGTTTTGCCAGATCAAGTGGTTTGCGTACGCCGTTTTCAACCACGTTAAGGGTAGGGGCTTCGGTTGGGGCGGCTTCGGCTTTACCTTTTGAGCGCTCTTGGGCGCGACGTTCGCGGTACAGCACGTATGAGCGTGCGACATCGTGTTCGCCCGAGCGCATCAATGAAAGCTCGACTGCGTCTTGGATGTCTTCAATATGGAAGGTGCCACCGTTGGGGCGGCTGCGCATCAGGGCCGCGACAACTTGATGGGTGAGTGAGTCGACGAGCTCGCGCACGCGTGCTGACGCTGCGCCTTGGCCGCCATTGACTGCCAAAAAGGCTTTTGTCATGGCAATGCCGATTTTGCTAGGCTCGAAATTTACGACTGCGCCGTTGCGGCGAATGATGTGATATTGCGCCCAGGCTGCCTCGTTGACTGGCATCGCGGTTGCGATGAACTGCGACTGAGTGGCTTGGCGCTCGACGGGATTTGTAGTTGTTTGCATTAAAGTAGGGCTCCTGCGGTGCTAGCGTGGCACGCGCCACGCTGAAAATTCAATAAGGGTCGAGCAGTTAGTGCGTATTGCGGTCGTGTGACGGTCATTAATCTGTCACGAGCACTTTGGACAGGATATTTTTGTCGTAAGGCGGGGGCGAAGATTAACACTACATGTGGTGTTTTTTTGAACTATCTGTACTAATTCTAGTGGTTCGTGCGTATATGCGCAATAGTCATATTTCAAATTGACTGATTAGTGTTAACCCTTGAAATGATTCAAAAAATATGATCTGAAATGAAACGAAGTAGGCACTTCGCGGGATACCTATGCAGAATTTGGATATCCCCGAACGTGGGATATCCAAATTTGTTTTTTGTTTTGAACAAAGTGTGGCGAAAATGCAAAAAAAAATGGTTTTACGCTGCAATTTCGATGTAAATAATGTGTTGACCGTGTGGTTTTGTTGCAATATGTCGAGGTCACCTCTAGATATTTTTAGTGGTGCGATCAATGTCCGCGCACGAACCGCTTTTTAAGGCGGGCGGCATTTTCGAGTTGATAGAGATAACACTAGTTGGGGCGGCAATGTTTGATCGGGGCGTGGGCAGATGGTTGGTGTTTGGCTGCTTGGGGTTGCTAGCAGCCTGTGGGATTCCCCGTCCGCCTGATTCTGCGTTGATACTGGCCCCCGACGGTTTGATCGAGCCTGTTTGTGTGACGCCGCCGGCCCAACATCCGTTGATCGGTAGCTGGTACGTTGTACGCAAGCAAGCGGGCGTCGCTGGAGAGATTCAAACGCTATTGACCTTGTCAGCAGACGGCAAACTGCGGCAGCAGACGCGGGTCAAGCAAGGGCGAAACATCCGCTCTGAGTTGCGCGAGACGGGGTGCTGGGATGCGCCCACGGGTAAGTTGGTGGCGCGGGTCAGTCGCTCTAACGGTGAGCTGGTTGATTACCGGGATCCGGTTTATACCAACACTTACATTATTGAGCGTAATGACTCGACTCGGCTGACGTATCGTGAAGATCGGCCTAATAGTCGGCCTGAGGTGGCACAGAAGGTACCGGCTAGCTTTCGGCTGCTGTAAACCATAGATCGTACGCACTGCCTTGCGTTTGACTTCGCACGCGCTGCATTCCCATTGATTACGCACGCCCTGCCTCAGCCCCGGCGCTGGTATTTTGGCTGAGCAAAATACGCAGCTCTGGTGCTGTGTCAGTGCTGGGGTGGTGGAATGCGAGCGCTTGTTCATTGATTACGCACGCCCTGCCTTCCCTTTGATTACGCACGCCCTGCCTCAGCCCCGGCGCTGGTATTTTGGCTGAGCAAAATACGCAGCTCTGGTGCTGTGTCAGTGCTGGGGTGGTGGTGTGCGAACGCTCGTTCATTGATTACGCACGCATTGCCTCAGCCCCGGCGCTGGTATTTTGGCTGAGCAAAATACGCAGCTCTGGTGCTGTGTCAATGCTGGGGTGGTAGTGTGCGGTGGTGGCTGGGGTAGTGTCTTGCGGTTAGATGTTGGCTAGGCGGGCTAGCACTGTTTCTTTGCCTAATATTTCTAAGACGGCGTCTACGGCTGGGGTTTGGGCTGTGCCGGCTAC
>JAIPCU010000192.1 GCA_021738045.1 Candidatus Methylopumilus sp.
GTGATCAGGATGAGAAGCGCCATCACGATAAACGTGTATGGTTTCTCTAGCGCGGTTCTAACTATCCACATCCTGAACGACCCAAGCTAAGCTTTTTAAAGATAAGAATTCAGCAGGCAAGACGACTCTCGACCGAGTGAAAAATAGGTATTTTCCACTAGTCCGCGAAGTGTCGGAGTATAGATTAAGCACGCCCCTGCAGGTAGTTGTATTTGTGGCCGCTACAGGGGCAAAGACGTTTCAATGTGTTTCGGCCAATACGGTGGTGTGTCGCAGGCTTCACACTTGTTGGTGAGGCAGGCTAAAAGTAAAGCAATATTTAGCATATACGACTTAAGCCAAGGATTGCCTGTTGGATCAGGCCCCTGAGCCGATGCAGTCCAACTCGTGACCCAGTGTACGGGCTCAGTCTCGTCGATCTAACAGGCGCTTAACCTTCGAACTCTGCGAGGTCATGGTGTATTTGTCAAGATCACCTTTTTTAACCGGCGTGATCTGAACTTTAAGACTCAGTACCTCTTTCATGCGCCGCTCAAGATCTTCGCGCAAGCTTGCTAAGTCGGCGCTTGGATCAATGACTTCAACCCATACATCCATGTGATCAGTGGCCGCCTCGCCCACTCGATCGACAAAGCAAAAGTACTCACCATTCAATCGCTTATCTTCGAGGACTGCGGCGCCTACGGCCTCAGGAAACACATTGACTCCGCGCAATTTCACCATATTGTCGTTACGACCAAAAATACGTTTTAGTCGTCGCGAGGTATTGCCGCAGGGGCAGGCGGTTGTGTGAAAGGCCGAGATATCGTTGACGTTGAAACGAATCTGCGGAGCGCCGTATTTATACAGTGTCGTGATGTAGGTGGTGCCTTTCTCGCCATCAGGCAAAATTTTTCCGGTCTCCGGATCTGCCATCTCTAAAATAAAAGCATCCTCCATCACGTGCATACCAGTTTGGTGTTCGCATTCGGCTGCAAGCATGCCGCTTTCGTGCGTGCCATACATGTCAAACGCCTTGGCGCCCCATAAGTCTTCGAGCAACTCGCGGTTCTCCATCCCTAAGTGGGTGCCTAGCAAACGAACCCCTAAAGATTTTGGGTCGATGCCTAATTCGTCGCGCGCCACAATTGCCATGTGCCGCAAGTAGGCTGGAAACCCCAAAATGACTTTGATGCCCCACGCTTTGATGATCTCAATCTGGCGGCGGGTAGGTGTATTCGCGCCACTACCCGTCATCACCGGCACGGCGCCGGTGTAACGCCAAAGCGCTTCGCGCGGCGCCATACCGCCGTTGCCCAGGCCAAGCGACAGGGTCACTAGCACCATGTCGCCGGGCTTAATCCCGTGCATCGCCATGCGGCGTCCACCCAAAATCGCCATGGTCTCGCGGTCTTGAGGCGAGTACAGCATCGGGCGCGGCAAGCCAGTCGTGCCACCACTGGTTTGCAACACCAAGGGCATATGCTTGCCGCTTTCAGGCGAAATCCCCATAAAATCGCCAAAGGGTGGATTGCGCTCAATACTCTTGCGGATATCGTTGACGTCATAGACCGGAATCTTGGTTAAATCGTCAAGCGTACGAATATCGGTGGGCACTAAGCCGTGCTCAGTCCAGTGGCGCTTAAAGAACTCGATCTCCCAACCGCGTGCGACAGTCTTTAAAAATCGTTGCTCTTGCAGCGCACGCATTTCGTCACGCGATAACTTTGCTGTGGTGTGAAAGTAGGTCGGTTGCGGTGGATAGTCGCGCCACAGTTGTTCGAAATCAAGCGAGCGAAAATACCACGGCACAAAATCTGGTGAGTCGGGCGAATTGGTGATGTCTTGGTTGTTTGAGTTCATTTTTTTCTAATGTTTACAAAAATATTTTAAGTTCGGTGGCAGGTAGGGCTGGCTAGAGTCAGTGAATATTGCCGAAGGAAAGAGCCGCGGAATCAAGGCGGGTCTTTGTTCAGAGCAAGCTGCCAAGTCTGCCGCCATCAACGTGTTGCACGGTGCCAGTCATGTAGGCCCCCCACGGCGAACATAAAAAGGCAACCAGGCCTGCGATTTCGTTGGGCTCGCCCACTCTTCCCATGGGGATGAGTTTAGTGATTTGAGCCATCTGTTCTTGTTCAAGTTGGCCGGGCGTGCCGTTGCCAAACACGGTGGCCAATCGCCCCGTTGCGATGCGACCGGGGCAGATGGTGTTGATGGTGATGCCTTGATTGGCGAGTTCAAGCGAAAGAGTCTTTGCGTAACCCAAGACCCCGGCCCAAGTGGCGACGGATAGTCCGAAACGTGCGATGGGCTGAATCGCCGAAAGAGCGGTGATATTGACGATGCGACCCCAGCCTTGCTCACGCATTGAAGGCAGAGCGCCGCGGCACAGTCGAATCACGCTCATGAGGTTTTGTTCAATCGCTTTTTGCCAGGCAACGTCATCAAAACTCTCAAGCTCACCCAAAGGCGGCGCCCCATCGTTATTGATCAAAATATCGATGCGCTCGAATTCGCCTAAGGCCTGAGAAATAATTCTTTCGCAATCAGCGCCCTTGCGGATGTCGGCCGGTATCGCAAAGGTCTTGGCGCCAGTTTCGGCCGCGATCCTTGCGCAGGCCTCGTTCAGGGGTTCTTCTTTGCGCGCCACCATCGCAACACTCGCTCCTTCTGACGCCAAAAGATGCGCAATGGCATAGCCTATTCCTTGGCTTGCGCCGCCGACTAGGGCGATTTTTCCGGTCAGTGACAAATCCATTACTTAGCCTCGGTGATGCCAAACAAACGCTCAGCATTGCGATGAAACACACGTTCAAGAATGTCGTCGGTGTAGCCGAGGTCTTTCCAGTCTTGCACCAGACGCTCGTAGCGAAACAGCGGGTAATCAGCTCCAAACATCACGCGATCTTTCAAGCGCGAACGAATCTCTTTTTTAAACGGATCGGTAAAGTATTTAGGTGACCAGCCGTGCACTTCACTCCAGACATTAGGCTTGTGGATCATGATTGAAATCATGTCATCTTGCCAAGGCCAGGCGGGCCGACCACTTATAATTTGCAAATCCGGAAAATCAATCGCCAATTCATCGATATAGCGGGGGTGGCAAAGGTCAAGCTTGATGCCTGCCCCACCGCGTAAGCCTGCGCCGGCGCCCGTGTGTCCCACCAAAACCAGTGCGGGGCGGTTGTGCGCTTGCAAAACCTCGTAAATAGGGTGATAGATCGGATCGCTGGCGGCAAAGCCTGTCCCCGAGCCCGACACACAAAACCCTACAAAGCCTTTGCTCAGCTTGATGCAGCGCTCGAGTTCATCGGCCGCAGCCTGACCCAAACGCGGATCCATCTGTAGCCAATTGCCAAAAATGCAGTCTGAAAACTTAGCCTGAGTCTCGATGGCATAGTCGTGCAGAGGCTTGACCTCTTCAATCGATAAATTCTTGGTAAACCCAAAATCCAAAATAGTCTTGACCTGATTGGCGCGCAGGTAAGCTGCCATTTGTTCTTCAGTGTCGTACGTTGGGGTTGAATTCCAGGTACTTTTTTGTTGTGCCAGTGCGTCGGCCGAACGTAATACGTAGCCACGCTCTGTGCCCCAGTGTGAATGTAAGTCAACGATCCGCATAGTGTCTCCTAATCGCCTACGATAGTAGAAACTTGCTTGGGTGCTGTCAACGCAGGTATGCCACTGGTCGATTGTCTGAAGACAGAAGGCAACGAACCTTGTTAAGCTTGTGCTCGATCTAATCATTTTCATGCAGAGCAAACTCTTGAAAAATCAAAAATTACTGACGTTTGTGCAAGACCTGAGCGGGTTGCTCGCGCGCGAGCGGGCTGAACCAGAATTGTTAAAACATGGGGCTGCCTTGTTGGCGACGCTGGTTAGGCAAGACGACTGGCTGCCAGAGCAATTCACCGTGCCTCACCCTGAGTTTTATCGTCAGTATTTACTATACGCAGATCCGCTTGAGAGGTTTTCAGTCGTGAGCTTCGTGTGGGGTGCTGGGCAGAAGACCCCTGTACACGACCATATGACGTGGGGCCTGATTGGGATGTTGCGCGGTCAAGAGATCGATACACACTACTTTAAGCAAGCCGATGGTAGTTATCTGCGAGGTGAGAGTCATGTGCTCAAGCCGGGCAGCGTGTGCAGCGTCTCACCTGCTACGCATGATGTGCACGAGGTTGCTAATTTTCATGCAGACCAGACCTCAATCAGTATCCACGTCTATGGCGGCAATATCGGCCGTATCAGCCGGCATGTGTTTGACCCTGTAACAGGCGCAGAGAAAACTTTTATCTCTGGCTACAACAGTGATGTTGTCCCTAATCTCTGGAATTAATCACCGTGTTTAAACCTAGTCTGATCGATGATGTGCAGGTATGCGAGTATCAAGACGTTCGTCGTGCTCTGCTTGAAAAACGCGAGATCGCGTTTTTAGATGTGCGTGAAGAAGACCCGCACGCGCAGTCTCATCCTTTGTTCGCCGCAAATTTCCCGTTGTCGCGTGTCGAGCTGGATGCCTACTCGAAGTTGCCGCGTCGCGATGTGCAGATTGTGACGCTTGATGAAGGCGATGTCGATTTATTAGAGTCTGATGCGATGCTCGCGGCACGTCGGTTAGTCGCGTTGGGCTTTAGTCGCGTAGCGGTGTTTGCAGGGGGCGTACGCGCTTGGCAAGCGGCTGGTGGTGAGTTGTTTCGCGATGTGAATGTGCCAAGTAAGTCTTTTGGCGAATTGGTTGAGGCCAAGAAACATACTCCCTCGCTTTCAGCGCCTGAAGTGAAGGCCTTGATTGATGAACACGCAGATGTAGTGATTGTGGATGCACGTCGTTACGATGAGTACAACACGATGAGCATTCCTACTGCGACCAGTTGTCCGGGTGCTGAGTTAGTGTTGCGCATCGCTGAATTGGCACCGCGCCCAGAGACACAAGTCATCGTCAATTGCGCAGGCCGTACGCGTAGCATCATCGGCACTCAGTCTTTGATTAATGCTGGCATCCCCAATAAAGTATCGGCCTTGCGCAACGGCACGATTGGCTGGACCCTCGCAGGGCAGGCGCTAGACAAGGGCGAGACCCGAAAATTTAAAGACGTGTCTGAGAAAACCATGCAGAACGCAGCGGCACGTGCGCGCAGTGTTGCAGAGCGTGCGGGGGTTAAATCTATAACGTGGTCCGATGCGCAGGCTTGGCAATCGCAGGCCGAGCGTACAACCTATTTTTTTGATGCTCGTACCCCTGAAGAATTTGCTGCGGGCCACATCGCGGGATTTCGCTCAACGCCTGGCGGGCAGTTGGTGCAAGAAACAGAAATGGTTGCGCCGGTGCGGGGTGCACGTATCGTGTTGGTGGATACCGACGGCGTACGCGCCAATATGACTGCCTCGTGGCTGGCTCAGATGGCGTGGGATGTGTATGTCTTGGCCGAGTTGCCAGTCGGGGCCTTTTCTGAGACGGGTCCTTGGGTTGCTGAGTGTGCAAAGCTGCCCATTGTTCCGACGATTGCAGCGGCAGAGTTAGCAGCTGCTTTAGCGGAGGATGTCGCGCAAGCTGCAGTGCTTGATGTAGCGGCCAAAAAAATGGTCTTGATTGATTTGAGCAAGCACGCTCAGTATGTGCACGCTCATATACCAGGCGCGCAGTATGTGTTGCGCTCGCAGTTCAGGCAAGCACTGAGCCGATTGCCGAGGGCGGCGGCCTACGTCTTGGTATGTCCGGACGGTTTGCTCTCGGCGTATGCGCACGCTGAGATTGCCGCGCTGATCAGTGTACCGGTATCAGTGTTGACGGGCGGCCTGCAAGCCTGGAAAGCCGCCGGACTGCCGCTTGAAAAAGGCGCCACCGCATTACTCTCAGAACCGATTGATCGTTACAAACGACCTTATGAAGGTACGGATGCACCGCGCGAGGCGATGCAGGCTTACCTTGACTGGGAGTTCGGCTTAGTCGCGCAACTAGGCGTAGATGGCACGCACCACTTTGAGGTGGTGTGAGATGATGCTTAGAGCGTCTAGGGCCACTGAGTATGAGCCTGGTGACCAGAGTCATCATGCCATCGTCGAGTGATGTGAGTACCTCT
>JAIPCU010000193.1 GCA_021738045.1 Candidatus Methylopumilus sp.
GCCCAACCCCCAAGGCTTCAAAGCGACGTGTGCCGTGAATTTTTGAGCGTTGTTCGTGCGCGGCAGGCCAGCTTGTTGGGGTGAGCAC
The DNA here is from genome assembly GCA_021738045.1 of Candidatus Methylopumilus sp. Classification (GTDB taxonomy): domain Bacteria; phylum Pseudomonadota; class Gammaproteobacteria; order Burkholderiales; family Burkholderiaceae_B; genus Zwartia. The sequence goes on from JAIPCU010000193.1 coordinate 89, forward strand.
GTCGTAATTGGTCGGGGTATTTGAGCGAGCGAGTTCATACAGCACACCGCTCAGTTCGTCGCGCTTGGCACCGGTCACGACTGCGACTTCCCAGGGTTGGGTGTTTGTGTAAGAGGCGCTGCGACCAGCGGCCGATAAGACGGTACGAATCAGCTCTTGGGGCACAGGCTTAGCTTGAAAGCCCCGAATACTGCGGCGAGTCTGAAGGCCTTGTAGTAGTTCCATTTTGTATCTCCCTCTAATGATGCAAAGAATGTTAGCACTATGCCATACGCTCAATACGATCGCCCAAGGCCACCGCCTCAGAGTGGCTATGGGTCACCATGAGTGTGGTGACGCCTGTCTGCTTCAGAATGGTGCGCAGCTCGACGATTAAGCGTTCACGCGTGTCTGCATCGAGATTGGAAAATGGCTCGTCGAGCAGCAGGATATCGGGTTTAGGTGCTAAAGCGCGTGCCAGTGCTGCCCGCTGTTGCTGTCCGCCCGAGAGCTCGTGCGGAAAACGTTTTGCATACGGTTCAAGATCAACCAACTTAAGCAGCGCTTGCACCTGTTGTTCACGCGCCTCTGCGGATAATTTTTTTAGACCAAAACCAATGTTCTGCGCAACATTTAAATGCGGAAACAAGGCGTAATCTTGAAACATAAAGCCTACCCGGCGATGTTCTGGCGCGACCGTGAGGGTGGCTGACGAGAGCAAGGTGTCATTGAGGTAAATGGCCCCCGCATCGATGGTTTCAAATCCGGCAATCACTCGTAGCAAACTGCTTTTGCCGCAACCAGAAGGGCCCAAGATGCAAACGGTTTCACCTGCTTGAAGCGTTAAGCTGTAACGCTTGAGCACCGAGACGTCTGCATCGTTTGAGGCAAAACTTAAACTGATCTCGTCAATTTTTAAAATGGTATTCACGACGCGTATCCGTAAAGTGCAGCATGTGGAATCCAGACCATGTGGTGTACAAATGGATTTAAGAGCATATGGCTTTATTTTTTTAGCTGAGATTTTTTTAACGTGGATTGCGTACGTGTTAACAGAATCACGGGCAAGACGCTGACTAAAACAATGATCAACGCCGCGATGGCACCTTCTTCATAGGTGCCGCGCGCGGCTTCGCCATACAGCCAGGTCGCAAGCGTTTCGATATTCAGCGGGCGTAGCAACAACGTGATCGGAAGCTCTTTCATGGTCTCAACAAAGACCATGAGCGCTGCGGCAAACAGCGCGGGGCGCAAAAGCGGAAGGTCTACGCGAAGCAGTACCCCAAGAGGGGATTGACCCAGCGAGCGTGCCAACTGATCAAGTGCAATAGGAATGCGCGCAAAACCCGCTTCGATTGATCCAGAAGCAACGGCCAACAGGCGCAAGGTACAGGCCAGCACCAAGCCAGCCATGGTGCCAAGCAGCCACAACTCAGGCGAACCGAGCGAGAGCCCTTCGCGAATTTGATTGATCCCGCTGTCTAACAGAGCGAAGGGCACGAGCAGCCCGATGGCGAGTACTGTACCGGGTAGGGCATAGCCAATCGTGGCTGTGCGGGCCAGGCGCTGGCCGAGCGTGGTGCCACGGCGCGAGCCCCAACTGCGTGCCGCCCACGCTAGTATCAGCCCACATAAGACGGTACAGGTCGTCACCGCCAGCGAGATGAGGATAGTGTTCAGCGCTGCCTGTTGAAGAATCGAGGATATTGCGCCAGTTTGGTTCAGACGCAAAAAGGTCTGCCAGCTTAAATGCGCGACAGGAATCACAAAGCCCGCTAAGACCGGAAGCAAACAGAATAGACAGGCTGCAAGGCCGGGCCACCAGCGCAGCGGCCTGGGCTGCATCGGGCGCGACTGATCGGTGTTGATGAAGCGCTGTCGTCGCCGCGCATAGCGCTCAACGGCGATCAAGCCTAGCACCAAGACCAACATCGTCAAGGCAATGTGGGCGGCACCCGCTAAATCTGAGCGTGTGAGCCACGTGGTGTAGATCGCAACGGTGAGCGTTTGCAGACCTAAAAACTCTGAGGCACCGACGTCGTTCAATGTTTCGAGTAAGGCCAGAGTTGTACCGACCACAATGGCAGGTCGCGCCATGGGTAAGGCCACCCGAAAAAACAGACTAAAGGGGCCGTGCCCTAACCCGCGCGCCGCTTCGATCAAGTTGGCTGGCTGCGTTAAAAACATGTGACGTGCGCTGAGGTACACGTAGGGGTAAAGCACACTGCCTAATATGAGAATCGCTCCGAACATTGAACGTGTGTCTGGCAGCCGAAACTCTCGCGGTGAGCTATAGCCGAGCACCTCGCGGATCAAGCTTTGAAGCGGTCCGATTGGGTGCAGTAGGTCTAGATAAGAGTAAGCCACGACGTAGGTGGGAACGGCGAGCGGTAACAGCAGCGCCCAAACCAAGATCTTACGACCAGGAAACTGGAAGGCGGTGACAAGCCAAGCCGCGCCTGTGCCGAGCATCACCACAACAACCCCTACGCCTAGCAACAACACTAGCGTTGTGAGCGCTGCGTCGGGTATGACGTAGCGTGATAGGTGTGCCCATTGAGTGTTGTTTGCACTGACGGCAGACACGAGCAAAGACGCGATGGGTGCAAGCACACAGATTGCTATCAAACAGGCGAGCGCGGTAGGCCAAAAGCCGGTTGCGAGCCAACTGTTGCGAGAGGGTATCAGCGTCATCGTGGCGTCGGGTTACCGGTCAAAGCCCAGACGATCTACGAGCAAGCTTGCTTCTTTGCGATGCTTCGCAATCTCGGTGAGTGGCGTGAGATCGGCCTTGAGCAAACCGAAGCTTTCAACGGTAGGATCAAGCGCAACACCTTGACGCACTGGGTATTCAAAATTGACACGCGCATACAGGTTTTGCGCAGGCGGTGAGATTAAGTATTTAAGAAACGCGATGGCACCTGCTTTATTAGGTGCATGGGCCGCCACCCCAGCGCCTGAAATGTTGACAAAGGTGCCACCGGTTTGCGCGAAGGTTGGGCGAATGACTTGAATAGCGTCGCCCCATTTGCGGGCGTCAGTGCCTGTTGCCGCCGTCTTCATTTGCCCAGCGTAATAGGCGTTTGCCAAGCCGAGATCGCAAATGCCACCTAAGATATCTCGTGCAACGTCGCGATCGCCCCCCGCAGCTTTGCGGGCAAGGTTGGCTTTGACACCACGCAGCCACTGCTCAGTTTGTGCGACGCCTCGGTGTGCAATCATTGAGGCAATCAGGGCGTTGTTGTAAGGATGTTGCCCCGAACGAATGCAGACTTTGCCTTTGTAGGCGGGGCTTGCTAAATCTTCGTAACGAAACGACTCAAGCTTTAGGCTTTTGTCGGCATACAGCACGCGATCGCGTAACGAGAAAGCAAACCAGGTGCCGTCGTTGCTGCGAAGCGGGGCAGGGATCGCCGCGTTTAACGCCTCAGAGTGAATCGCTTGAAATAGTTTCGACTCAGACAAATCCAGAAGGTTACCGATGTCTACAGCCATTAAGACATCAGCAGGCGAACTCACACCTTCGGCTTTGACGCGCTCAAGTAGCCCGTCTTTTAAAAAAACTGTTGCGACTTTAATCCCAGTGTGAGCTGTGAAGGCTTCAAGTAGCGGTTTCATGAGCCCGGGTTCGCGGGTGGTGTACAAGTTAATGGTTTGTGTTTGCGCTTGTGCTTGAACACCAGAACTCAGGGCAAGCGCGAGTGTGGTGATGACAACTGAGGTCAATGCGGAAACTTTAGTCAACCAGTGCGCCGCGGTGGCTGCGATATTGTTGAGTTGCGCAGACTGAGTGGTGAAGCGATTAAAACCTAGATAAAAACGATGCAACACGGTAAACCTTTAACTTAGAGTAATAGAGTACTGCGGTTTTAGTTTTAAAAAGCGAGTTGAGATTCTAAATGCAAATGCGAATGATTCGCAACAAGATTAAATCGTAACACTTTTTTCTTTTTGTTGCTTTTGAGAGTTAGGTTTGCCGAGCTGCGACGACCAGCTGTTTGGGTGGGCCTTAGGCCTGCCGAGTCGCGTCGACCAGATGTTTAAACAAGCTTTGGCCAGCTAAGCCCCGCGAGCCATGTGGCTAAATATCCCTTATTTGACGTATTTCGGGTAATGTTGTGGCTTCTTAAAATACGGATGAGGGCGGGGGAAATCCGCCTGATCTTCAGAACAATGCACCCGGAGGCTTTTTCATGCTGTTTCCCACCACAATCGTTGGCAGTTATCCACAACCCGACTGGTTGATCGACCGCGAGAAACTGGCGGGGCGGTTTCCGCCGCGTGTGCGTGCCAAAGAGCTCTGGCGTGTGGCCGAGCCGTATCTTCAGCAGGCCATGGAAGACGCCACCTTGATCGCGATCAGGGGCCAAGAGCAGGCTGGCTTAGACATCATTACTGACGGTGAGATCCGTCGCGAAAGCTATTCCAATCGTATCGCCACAGCGCTCGAGGGCATCGATATCGACAATCCAGGGACAGCACTCGATCGTTCAGGACACCCAAATCCCGTGCCTAGAATTGTCGGCAAAATCAAACGTGCGCGTGCCATCGAAGTTGAAGACTTACTGTTTTTAAAGGCGCACACCACCCGTAAGGTCAAAATCACAGTCCCGGGCGCTTTTACGATGTTGCAACAGGCGCAAAATGATTTCTATGCCTCTGAAGAAGAAGCCGCCATGGACTACGCAGCTGCCTTGAATGAAGAGATTAAAGATTTGTTTGCGCACGGTGCAGATATCGTACAGATCGATGAGCCTTACATGCAGGCGCGCCCTGAAAAAGCTCGCCAGTACGGTATCAAGGCGTTGAATCGCGCTCTAGAAGGTGTCACGGGTCAAACCGCCGTACATATCTGCTTTGGTTACGCTGCGGTAATTCACGCGCGCCCCTCTGGTTATGATTTTTTACCTGAACTTGCACAGTGCTCCTGTCACCAGATTTCAATTGAAACCGCGCAGTCGAATCTGGATTGTCGAGTCCTTGAGTCGTTGGGCAATAAGCAGATCATGGTGGGCTGCTTAGATCTTAGCGATATGAAGATCGAAACGCCCGAAGTCGTGGCGGCCCGTATTCGCAAAGCCTTGAAACACATCAAGCCAGAGCAAGTCATCTTGGCACCCGATTGCGGCATGAAATACTTGCCTCGAGAGGTTGCTGACGGTAAGTTAAAAGCGATGGTTGAGGCAGCGCAGTTGTTGCGTGATGAATATGCCAACCATTGATTACGGCGAGCGCCTGCGACTCGGCATCATGGTGCCTTCGGGTAATGTGATCGCCGAGCCGCAGATTCATGCGATGCTGCCGGCGGGCGTTGTGGCCTACATCACCAGGCTTGAGTTGCGGGGTAGCTCAGAGGCCGAACTCATCGAAATGAGTCGCCATGTTGAAACAGGTGCCAAGCTTTTGGCCGATGCACAGGTGGGGGCTGTGGTGTTTCATTGCACCGCAGTCAGCACCTTCAGTGCACAGATGGGGCAAGAGATTCAACAACGCATTGAACACGCAAGCGGTTTGCCTGCGTTTTCAACCTCAGAGGCAATTGTTGCAGCCTTAAAAGGCTTACGAGCAAAAAAAATTATTTTGCTGACGCCTTACATTGAAGAGGTCAATGTGCGCGAGTGTGCCTTCTTGGCGCATCACGGTTTTGAGGTCATCGCACAAATGGGCTTAGGTATCGATACCAATGCTGAGATGGGAAAACTGCCCGAGCAGGTGTGGGTCGACCAAGCGCTCAAACTTCAAGATCCACAGGCCGATGCGTATTTCATCAGTTGTACCGCAGTACGTTCGGCTGAGGCAATCGAACGGATCGAAGCGCTACTCGATCGGCCTGTGATTACAAGCAATCAAGCGATGGTATGGTTTGGCTTGCGTAAATATGGAATAAGCGATCATGCGCCGGGCTATGG
>JAIPCU010000194.1 GCA_021738045.1 Candidatus Methylopumilus sp.
GGCGAGTTTTTCTTCGGGCCTTGGTTCGGGTTCGCCGCGCACAAGGCGTTCAGCCATCTTCAAGCCCTTATGGCGCACATCAGCGCCATGCACCATGAAAATGACACGTTCTGCCATGTTTTTGCAGTGGTCGCCGATACGTTCCATCGAGCGGGCGATAAACAGCAAATCAATCGAACGTGAGATCGTACGTGGATCTTCGATCATGTAGGTGATCAGGTTACGTAAGGTTGCCTTCCATTCTTTGTCGACTTCTTTATCGCTCCGTACCACTGATGCAGCAAGCACCGCATCTTGACGTGCAAAGGCATCCATCACCTGACGCATCATGGTCGCGATATTGTTCGCCATGTGACGCAGTTCGATTTCAGGCATGAACGAACGGTCGTCTTCATGGATGCGGCGAGCCATTGTGGCAATTTTTTCAGCCTCGTCGCCCGATCTTTCCATGTCAGTGAGCATTTTGGTGACCGCTAAGAGCGTACGCAAATCAATCGCTGTGGGTTGGTGACGTGCAATAATTTGAGTCACACGCTCGTCGATCTCAACCTCAAGGCGGTTGACTTCTTTTTCGTGCTCGCGAACCCGGTCGACTAAGCTCAAATCACCTTCGGTGAGCGCCTGCATACCGTCTTGGACCATGGCCTCGACCAGACCACCCATTTGCAGTAACTCAGTACGAATACGCTGAAGATCTGCGTCAAATTGTTTGTTGGTGAGATCGGTCATGGCAAATCCTATCGGGTTGGAGTTGTTAGTGTAAGACGAAACTATGACAGTTTTGTGAATATCACGCCTTGGCCTGGCTTGCTCTCAGACTCTTGAGACCAGACTCTTGCACCGCGCAGTGAGCGAGAGCCTGCTTAAGCGCAACCTGTGCCTGCGCTAAAGTTGCCGGATACCCTGCTGTGTGGCCAATAACGCCACATCAGCGGGGCGTGCCGCAAACAAACCGTTGGTGACAACACCTGGCACTTGGTTCAAGCGCGCTTCAAGTGCAACCGCGTCAGAAATGGTTAAACCGTGCACGTCTAGGATCTGATTGCCATTATCGGTCGTAAAACCCGCCCGCAAGACAGGCTCACCACCGAGTTCACGCGCCACACGGGCTACCGCTTCGCGTGCCAGCGGCAAGACCTCAATTGGCAAGGGAAAGCGACCCAACACTTGAACAAGTTTAGATCCATCGGCAATACACACAAATTTTTTCGCCACCGACGCGACTATTTTTTCGCGCGTGAGCGCCCCGCCACCGCCTTTGAGCATGTGCAGGCGCTCGTTGATTTCATCGGCGCCGTCCACGTAAACCGGCATGGTGTGCACCTCATTGAGATCAAGCACCACAATACCTAACGCAGCCAAGCGCTGCGCGCTACGCTCAGAGCTTGCAACCGCTGCCCGAAATTGCGTACGGTAGCGCGCCAAACCGTCAATGAACAAATCGGCGGTCGAGCCCGTGCCCACACCGATCACTGCCTCGGGCGAGAGCAGCGGCTCGATGTAAGTCAATGCAGCCTCTGCAGCTTGTTGTTTAAGATCTTGTTGTGAGAGCATCATCATCCTTTAAAGGTGGTTCTTCTGTCTCTGGGGTGGCCGTCTCTAACGCCAAAGACTCTTGTTCACTGAGGCCCTCGCGCAACAAGGCACGCGCCTGATCATCGGGCAGCACTTCAACATTTTTTAAGCTTCGCAGCATCGCGCGGGTACGGGTCTCAGTTTGACCAATTTTATTGCTGGCTGAGTCGAGCGATTTTTTAACTGCTGTCAGGGTGTCACCAAATTTGTTGAACTCGGTTTTAACCGCGCGCAACACCTGCCACACTTCAGAAGAACGCTGCTGAATCGCCAGTGTGCGAAAGCCCATTTGCAAACTATTGAGCAACGCCGCTAGGTTAGCGGGGCCCGCCACATTGACGCGCAGGTCATGCAACTTATCGAGCAGTCCCGGTTGTCGCAACACCTCTGCATACAAGCTTTCGCTAGGCAAAAACATAATAGCGAAGTCAGTAGTATGCGGGGGTGACACGTATTTAGAGACGATCAGCTTAGCTTGCGTCTCAACCGCTTTGCCCAAGGCTAACCCCGCCGCCTTCATCCCCTCGCGATCAGCATGCTCATGGGCATCCATCAAGCGCTCGTACTCTTCTTTCGGAAACTTAGCGTCAATCGGCAGCCACACCACCTGATCGTGTTCTGTTGCGCCCGGCAAGCGAATCGCAAACTCAACCTGAGCGTCACTACCTGGTACGGTTTTGACGTTACGGGCATATTGCTCGGCTGTCATGCCGTCTTCGATCAAACGGGCTAATTGCACCTCACCCCAAGTACCACGAGTTTTGACATTGGTGAGCACCCGTTTGAGATCGCCCACGCCAGTTGCCAGCGCCTGCATTTCACCAAGACCTCGTTGCACAGCTTCTAGCCGTTCTGAGACTTGTTTAAAAGACTCGCCCAAGCGCAGTTCGAGCGTCGCGTGCAGTTTTTCATCGACAGTCCGACGCATTTCGTCAAGCTTAGTGGTATTGTCGGTTTGCAAAGCCAGCAGGCGTTGTTCGACCGCGGCACGCAACTCGGCCATCCGTTGATCATTGGTTTGAATCAGGCTTTGCCATTGCGCTGTAAACCCGGCAGCAAAGCGCGCTAAGGACTCTGCGCCCTCGGTTCGCCCAGCGGCGGCATCGCGCGCGACCGCGGCTCTGAATTCAGCGTCAGCCTGAGACAACTCGAGTCGCAAGGCACGCGACGCGTCAGACATCTCAGAGCGCAATTGACGCTGACTTTCAAGTTGCTCAGCACGTTGCGTACGCTCGACGCGCTCGAGTGTTGAGATAATTTGCTCAAGCAGAGGGTCAGACTGCTGCACGCTTGTGGCTCGCACTTTTAACCAAGCCAACACTGCAAACACTGCGGCAATCGTCGCGCCTAGCGCCGCGACAATCATCGGGACAATCGTGTCTGTCATACGATCTTCAATTTCTCTGTGTAACGCTTCTCGTTAAAACCAACTGTCACCGAACCATCGGGATAGAGTGTCAGTGGTCGACGAATCAATGCTGGGTACTGGGCAATTAACTCAAGCCATTGCGCCTCGGATTGCGGGTCTTTTAAAGCGTCAGCGAGTTGTCTCCAGGTCATTGAGGCGCGATTCACGAGCTTTTCAAAACCGCCTAGCGCTTGAGCCCATTTTTTTAAGTCTGCGGGGCCAATAGGATGCGCGCGGTAATCAATAAACTGATGAGCAAGCGCACGCTCATCAAGCCAAGGCCGTGCTTTAACGCAGGTACTGCATTGGGTCAGGCCGTATAAGGTTAAAGCCATCACAGTTTTTTCCAAAATAGATTACGCATCGTTGAACGCCGCTTGGTAGCCTTGTTTGAATACGTGCCAACACGTCGACTCGAGCTCAGGAGAAACCTTTCTGACTGAACGCAACAAGCGAGACAGATTTTCGGCACGCTGCGTGGCTGTCAACGCTGTGCGACGGCCACGATCTAGATCAATAATCCACACTTTGTCTTGCGCATCCACTAGAAGGTTAAAGACATTTAAGTCAGCGTGCCACACATCAAATTGATGCATCTGCGCAATCACACGACCCGCCTCAAGCCATACCTGAGGTTCGGTACACTGCCCCAAGGGGCGCGCGTGTTGAATACGCTGGGTGAGCAAGGCTGCCCGATAGGTCAAGCGCCCGCGCCAGACGGCGGCCCCTAGCGGGCGCGGCACGGGTAACCCTGCTTGCCACATCACGCGCAACAAATCGAACTCGGCAAAAGAGCGCGTGCGCTCTAGACCCAGCCACAGATAGTGTTCTTGCACCAAGCGTGCCATCAACCCACCCCGCTTGAAGTGCCTGAGCACTGCCTCAACCGACGCCAGTTGCACAAACCAGGCCGCCGCACGCCCCCCAGAGGCAACAACTTGTGCCTGCGAGGGCAGATAGTCGGGGTCAAAGCATGGCAAGGCGGGATCGGGCATTAACGGATCGAGCCTCAGGTGAATGGTTTGCCCGTCTTGTTCAAGCACGACAGATGCAATATCGCTAATGAGGCGTTGAGCTTGGAAGCCAGACGAGTTTGTTTGACTCAGCGTCATACTCAGGTCTGCCGCAAAATATTGAGTGGCGGAGTCTGCAAGACACCGCGCAAGGCCAGCGCACCGGCAAGCCAGGCACCAAACATGCAAAGCGTCACCCCCAATACCCAAGGCAACAGGGTAAAGCGCATATTGAACTCAAAGAGCCAAGTCGATAACGCCCAGGCTGCCAGAGTCGCGCCACCGGCGGCTAACAGGCCGGCTAGCGCACCAACCGCCAACAGTTCAATACGCTGTGCTGTGGCCAATTGTCGCCTGGAAGCCCCGAGCGCACGCATCAAGGCGGCCTCGCGCACGCGTTCGTCGCGCGTGGCTGACAGAGCTGCGGCCAACACAAGCGCACCGGCCAGAAGCGAAAACACAAAGAGGCCTTGCACTGCCACTGAAACTTTATCCAAGATACTTTGCAATTGGCCCAGAATCGCACCCACATCAAAAACAGTCAGATTGGGAAACTCTTGCACAAGCTTTTGCAACTGCCCAGCTTGATCAGGTCGCAAATGAAAGGCTGTCATAAACGTTTGCGGTGCATTGCTCAACGCTGCTGGCGTCAGGATGGCAAAAAAGTTTGCCCGCATCGAATCCCAGTCGACCCGACGCAGGCTCGTGACCGTCACGTTGATCATTTGGCCGGCAATATCAAATTCTAAAACATCGCCAAGTGCTAGCGATAGCGTTTTTGCCAAGCCGGTTTCAAGTGACACCTCAAAAGCCTCACTCACGAGGTCTCGCCCGGCGACGATTTGTCCTGGCTCGGGCAACTGCGGGGCATAAGACAGATTGAACTCGCGTTCAATTAAACGCTGGGCGCGCTCTTGCGTGTAATCGTTGGCGCTTAACGCCTGACCGTTACGAGAGAGCAGCCGACCTCTCACCATCGGCGACATGACCGCCTGAGGGATCCCAGCTTGCTGCAACGCCTGTTGAACACCTTTCACTTGATCAGACTGCACATTGATCAAAAACCGATTCGGGGCATCGGGGGGCAAGGTGCGTTGCCAGCCCGCCAGTAAATCAGTACGCACAATCGTCAATAGCAACAGTGCCATCATCCCGATCGCCAAGGCACTAATTTGCGCAATGGTCGCTGCGCGCCTACGTACGACACCACTAATCGCAAAACGCAACATCGGAAAGGCATCCAGACGCCCACGTAACAACGCTAGCAATCCTAAGCCTAACGCGCTGACCCCTCCGAACAAAAGTGCCGCAACCAAAAAGCCCAACGCCACGCCAGCGCCTAACTTGAGATCCTTGGCTACCCACCACATCAAAACAGTGAACCCTGCCAAACCCAGTCCATAGCCCAACAAGCTTGCCCTAGGCATGCGCGGGTGGGCCGCTCGAAAGATTTGCGATGGTGCGACATCGCGCAAGGCCTGAATGGGTGGCCAGGCAAAGGCGAGTAACAACCAAAGCCCGGCAAACAAGCCTTGCAGAGCGGGTAGCCACGAGGCTGCGGGCAAGTCTGTTCCGATCAACTCGCCGAGCGCGATGATCATCAAAAATTGCGCACACCAGCCCAGCAGCATGCCGGCAAACGACCCCAGCACGCCTACCAACACGAACTCGCCCACCACAATCTGAGAGACCGCAGACTGCGTCGCCCCAAGGCAACGCATCAACGCAATGCTTGGTCGATGGCGCTGACCAAAGCGTCTGGCGGCGAGCCCCACGGCGACCGCGGCAATTAACACGGCCAGCATCGCCACCAATGACAAAAACTGTTGCGCCCGATCAAGCGAACGACGGATTTCAGGCCGTCCGGCCTCGACCGTGAGAATTTTTTGACCCGGTTTAAGTTGACTCTCAAGCCAGCTTCGATACGCCTCGACTGCCGCGCCCTCGCCCGCTACG
>JAIPCU010000195.1 GCA_021738045.1 Candidatus Methylopumilus sp.
TGCGTGCCAAAGCGGTGAGTTTTAAGAAGGGCGAGACCACGATGCGTGATGCCGTGCTGTCATCGACCGATAAGCTCGGGATGTTCGCAGGTATCCCAATCGTGACCGAAGCCGTGAACGCCGTGAACAAAACCGGCGTGATGCGCTCGCTGATGGAGACGACCTTGGGGGTTGATAAAAAAGCGTGGATTCCGGAATACGCCCCCATAACCTTTGCGCAAGTGGCAAAACCGTCGGCTGACTTGCCCGTGGTGAACGGCGCCAAAACGCCAGGTAAAGTCGCAATTTATGCCACCTGTTATATCAACTATAACGAGCCTGGTATCGGTCAGGATCTCATTAAGATCTTGCATCACAACAAGATTCCCTACGAGTTAGTCAATAAAGAAGCCTGTTGCGGGATGCCCAAACTTGAGCTGGGTGATCTTGACGCCGTTGCCGAAAATAAAGATAAAAATATTCCGAAGCTTGCCAAACTTGCGCGTGAGGGTTATGCGATTTTGACTCCCATTCCCTCCTGTACGTTGATGTTTAAGCAAGAGCTCCCTCTGATGTTTCCAGACGAGGCAGACGTGCAGCTCGTGAAAGATGCAATGTGGGATCCCTTCGAGTACTTCATCGCGCGAAATCGAGACGGTTTACTGAGCACCGATTTCACAGAGGCTCTTGGCCATGTGAGCTATCACGTGCCGTGCCATTCGCGGGTACAAAACGTGGGTAAGAAAACAGCCGAGATGTTGAAGTTGGTGCCGGGTACTGAAGTCAATGTGGTCGAGCGTTGCTCTGGGCACTCGGGCACCTGGGGCGTGAAAAAGGAGTTTCACGCTACCGCCATGAAGATCGGTAAGCCCGTATTCAAAGCTATGGCAAACAACGAGCCTGATTACATCAGTTCAGATTGCCAATTGGCCGGCCACCACATTGAACAAGGTATGAAAGAAAACGGTTTGGCGAGCGCTGAGATGGCGCATCCGTTGACCTTAATTGCCAAGGCGTACGGCCTTTAATCATCCAGTTGCACAATAATGACGAGATCAGCATGACCAAAATCACACGCGAAAGCTTGATGACCCTCGAGGCTTACCACAAGGCTCGCCCTGAAATGCGTAAGCAGGCAATTGAACAGCGCCGTTTGCGTACAGTCGCCTTAGGCGAACATTTAAATATCATTTTCGAAAATGAATTTTTGATGCGCTACCAGATTCAAGAGATGTTGCGCGTTGAAAAGATTTTTGAAGAAGAAGGTATTCAAGACGAACTGCATGCCTATAACCCCTTAGTCCCAGATGGCTCAAACTTTAAAGCCACCATGATGCTTGAATATCCCAACGAGGCGGATCGCAAAATTGCCCTGGGCAAGCTGATGGGTGTCGAGCACAAGATGTTTGTAGAAGTCGAGGGGCAACCAAGGGTGTATGCGATCGCGAACGAAGATCTTGAGCGCTCAACCGATACCAAAACCTCAGCGGTGCATTTTTTACGCTTTGAGTTGCCCGCAGCGGCTAAAAAATCGTTGCAGGCGGGTGCTCAGCTGATGGTTGGTTGCGATCATCCAGAGTATCCGATGCATGTCGAAGCGCTGCCCGATGCAGTGCTGGCGTCTTTGGTGCAAGACTTGAATTGATGGTCGGCGCTTCGATTTAGCTGACTGTTTCGCCCGACCCCAAGTGGTCGGGCGAAACTTTTGTGCAACCATGTACTAAGGGTATTTGCCCATACGGCAGCATTTGATTTTTCGACTTTAACCCTGACATTTCGTTATGATGACGGGCTAGCGTGGTGGTGGTCTGGGCCCTGAGCCTCTTTGCCGCGTACCCTTCGGAGTTCAAATGAAACAGTTGCTTGTCGCCGCCGGCTTGGTTGACCGGGTAACAGACTTTTTTGCAGTCATTGCAAAATGGGCAGTCCTACTGTGCGCGGTCATCAGCGCAGGTAACGCGTTTACGCGATACGCGTTCTCTTACAGCTCGAACGGCTGGCTTGAGATTCAATGGTATCTGTTTGCCGCCTGTGTCATGCTCGGCGCGGCGCAAGTGCTGCGCGTCAACGAGCATGTCCGTGTAGATGTGATCTACGGCACGCTCAAGGTTCGTAGCCGAGCTTACATCGATTTATTCGGTTTGATTTTCTTTTTGATGCCAGCCATGACACTGTTCTGCTACTTGTCTTGGCCTCTATTCGTGCAAATGTTGTTGTCAGGCGAGGGCTCGCCCAACGCTGGTGGCCTGATCCGTTGGCCGGCGATGTTGATGTTGCCACTTGGGTTTGCCTTGATGGTGTTGCAAGGCTTGGCCGAAATGATTAAGCGCGTGGCCTGGTTGAATAATGCCTACCAGATGGATATGCACTACGAGAGGCCACTGCAATGACGATGCAAGAATTCGCACCCCTGATGTTTGCGGGGTTGATCCTGATCATGTTGATCGGGTTTCCAGTTGCTTTTTCCTTATCAGCGCTAGGCTTGCTCAGCGGGTTCGTTGCCATACAGATGGGTTGGTTTCCCGCTGCCTTTATGTACAACTTGCCGCTCAATATCTTTGGCATCTTGTCCAATGACTTATTACTAGCGATCCCCTTCTTTACGTTGATGGGCGCGGTTCTCGAAAAGTGCGGTTTGGCTGAAGACATGCTCGATTCAATGGGCCAGTTATTCGGACCGATTCGCGGCGGCTTGGGCTATTCAGTCATTTTGGTTGGCTTCATCCTTGGTGCGATTACCGGTACGGTCGCTGGCCAAGTGATCGCGATGGCGATGATTTCGCTGCCCGTCATGATGCGGTATGGCTACAACATGCGCTATGCCACAGGGGTGCTTGCAGCCTCGGGCACGATTACACAACTTGTACCGCCATCACTCGTGCTGGTGGTGATGGCCGATCAGTTGGGCCGGTCAGTGGGTGATATGTACAAAGGTGCCTGGGGCCCCTCGATTTTGCAAGTGTTGATCTTTCTGATTTACACCTTTGTGCTTTCAAAGGTAGCGCCTGGGCATGTACCCGGCCTGCCTGCGACGGCCCGCACGCTGCACGGTTGGACGCTCTGGAAAAAATGCCTGCGAGGGATTATCCCTTCAGCGCTTTTGATTTTTGCCGTGCTTGGCAGCATGGGGGGCTTGCCCGGAATGAGTTATGCCATCGCAACACCGACCGAGGCCGGTGCGATGGGCGCAATGGGGGCCATCATCTTGGCTGCGGTACACGGCCGGTTGAATTGGTCAATTATTCGAGACGGGATGACAGGCACCATGCGCATCACGGCCATGGTGGTCTTTATCTTGATTGGCTCTCGGGTGTTTTCGTTGGTATTTCAAGGCGTCGATGGCGCCCTATGGATCGAACACCTGCTGTCTGGATTGCCGGGTGGGCAGATCGGTTTCTTGGTTGTCGTGAACGTATTCGTTTTCTTTTTGGCCTTCTTTTTAGACTTCTTTGAAATCGCTTTTATTATTCTTCCCATGCTGGCGCCAGTCGCTAACAAGCTTGGCATCGATATGATTTGGTTTGGCGTGCTGCTGTGCGTCAATATGCAAACAAGTTTTATGCACCCACCTTTTGGCTTCGCCCTATTTTATTTGCGTAGTACCGCAGATAGCCTGTTCAAGGCGGGGTCGTTGCCAGGCAAGGTGCTCTCACGCGACATCTATTTAGGTGCGATTCCTTGGGTTGGCTTGCAACTGTTTCTCGTCGCGATTGTGATTGTTTTTCCGCAGACGGTGACGGTATTTTTGGATAAGCCGGTACAGGTGGATCTCAGTACGATTCGTATCGAAATCCCTGAAAATGATTTGCAACAGAACGATGCGCAAAGCGAGCAAGATACGGTCAATGATCTGATGCGTGGTCTTATGAAAGGCAAACAATAAACAAATGACTGATGCGACGACTCAGCCTGTCGCCAGCCCCGAAGCAGGCTCGACGAACCAAGCCAGCGCCATATCACCCTCGAGCGACTCAAACGCGCTGGATGCCATACCTCTTGAAGCAGAGGGCCCAGCCTTCACCGCCTTGATCAAGTTGCTGGCCTCTGTTTTGGTCGGCGCGCTGATTGTTTGGGGCGCTCGCGCCTCACGTCTGATGGATTGGCAGTCATTTTCGCTCTCGGCGGGCTTGGTGTGGGGTGCCGCTTTGGCGATTGTTCTGGTGGTGTACTACTGGATCCTGAAAAGCCGCACTTCGATCAAGAACGGAGTGATCACCCAGACGTGGGTTTGGAAAAAACAAGTGAGCGTAGCCGACATACGGCAGGCAAAGTTCATTTATTTGCCAGCTTTGAGCTGGCTGATCGCTCCGCGCTTGGTGGTACGCACAGGTCCGATCATGACCGTGTTCTACACGGCTCACCCAGACGTGCAGCGTGCTTTTGCCGCGCTGATGTTGGGCAGGTAATATAGCTAAAACCCTCTCAAGATCAATAAGGAATCACTGTGTTTAGATTAGATGGCAAAGTCGCCTTGGTGACCGGTTGCGGCACGCTTGGCGAGGGCTGGGGTAACGGCAAGGCGATTTCTGTGGCGTTGGCTAGACAGGGCGCTAGCATCTTCGGTTCTGACCTCAACCTCGAAGCAGCACAGCAAACAAAAAAAATTATTGAAGATGAGGGCGGTGTTGCACACGTGATCACGGCAGATGCGACGCAAGCTGACGAGGTAAAAAAATTAGTCGACGCCTGTATGGCGCAGTACGGACGCATCGATATTTTGATTAACAACGTTGGGCGCTCTGAACCCGGTGACCCCGTGAGTATGAGCGAG
The DNA here is from genome assembly GCA_021738045.1 of Candidatus Methylopumilus sp. GTDB lineage: Bacteria > Pseudomonadota > Gammaproteobacteria > Burkholderiales > Burkholderiaceae_B > Zwartia. The sequence continues at coordinate 4,751 of JAIPCU010000195.1, forward strand.
CAGACCTGGGATGATCAGATGGACATCAACGTCAAGGCTGCGTTCTTGGCGTGTAAATATGTACTTCCCATCATGGAGGCCCAAGGCAAGGGTTCGATCGTGAGTATTTCGTCTGTGGCAGGTTTACGCTACGTGGGCAAACCTCAAGTGGGTTACGCAGCAGGGAAGGCCGCACTGATGCAGCTGACCAAAACAACGGGTGTGTTGTATGCCGAACGTGGTGTACGTCTGAACTGCGTTGCCCCTGGCCTGGTGTTCACGCCGTTGGTGAAGCGCCTGGCTGACAAATATGCCAAAGGCGATTTTGAAGGTTTTGTGGCACACCGTCATAAGCAGGTGCCCGCGGGTTACATGGGTGATGCGTGGGACGTTGCCAATACCGTTGTGTTCTTAGCAAGCGACGAAGCGCGCTACATCACAGGTCAAACGATTGTGGTCGATGGCGGCCTCACTTCAACCACCCCTTAAAACTATTTGTAAAGAGCTTGTATGAATCATTCTCAAGGTAGGCTTGCAAACAAAGTCGCAATCATCACGGGTGCAGGGTGTGTGGGCCCGGGTTGGGGTAATGGCAGGGCGATTGCAATGCGCTTTGCGCAAGAAGGCGCGCGCGTATTCGCAGTGGATAAAGATATGGCCGCGATGACGGACACACTGGCGCTGATCAAAAAGTTTGATGGCGACGTCACGCCTTACACCTGTGATGTCACCGATAGCAAGGCGATTCAAGGTTTGGTTGCCGCATGCCTCAAGCAGTATGGCACCGTCGATATCTTGGTCAACAACGTTGGCGGACCTGTGCGTGGGGGCCCGATCGAGTTGAGCGAAGAAAACTGGGATTCTCAGATCGACATCAATCTTAAGACCGTATTTTTGATGTGCAAATATGTGATGCCCATCATGGAGGCTAAAGGTGCTGGCTCAATCGTTAACATCTCGTCGACCTCGGGTATCCGCTTTTCAGGCGCACCTCAAGTGGGCTACGCTGCAGCAAAGGCTGGCGTCATACAGTTTGGTCGAGTGGTGGCTGTTGAGTATGCCAAAAAAGGTATCCGCGTAAACTCAGTGTTGCCCGGTTTGTTGCACACGCCGCTGGTTGAAGCGGTGTTGGCCGGTGCGCAGGCTGGTGGCGATGCTGAGGGCTTGTTAAAGCGTAGACAGGCGCGTATCCCCATGCCCTTTATGGGCGAC
>JAIPCU010000196.1 GCA_021738045.1 Candidatus Methylopumilus sp.
TGACCGCTTTTCCAGGAACCGAGCGCGATTTGGCCAGCCAGCAGCTTGGTGAAAAAATCTTTGGCGCGCCATCGCGGCAATGGGCGCACGATGCGCACGCCGCCGGTCGGCAAGCGTGGGTGTTTGAGTTTGCCTATGGACCTAATCCAGTGTTCGGCGCCTGTCATTGCAGCGAGTTGCCGTTTGTCTTTGGTAATCTAGAGACCTTTGATGGGGCTGCGATGTTGCAGGGGATGGCCGCAGAGCACGGTGCGCGCCTGGTCGAGCAGATGCAGAGTGCTTGGATTGCGTTCATCCACGGCCGCTCGCCTGGCTGGGCACCCAGCCCAGCAGTGCATGTTTTTGAATAATATGGATCTTTGTCTGTGCGTAGAGTCCGTAGCGGTGTCTCAGCGCCTGTGATGCGTGCTTGTTTTGCATCTTTCAGCACTACGGACACTTCTTTTTAAATTAGCTTGAAACAAAGGATCATCAGTATGCGTTTGAATATCCAGCTGTCTCGTGTCGCTCTGTTTGTGCTGGCGGTGGGCGTCTGTAGTCTGTCCCTACTGAGCCCGCGTGTGGCGCAGGCTCAAACGCCAGGCGTCTATCCTGACAAGCCAGTCAAGATCATTGTGGCGAACCCGCCGGGCGGTCCGATTGACGTAATTTTGAGGGTGTTAGCTACACGGCTCACTGCTGTTTGGGGCCAACCCGTTGTAGTTGAAAATCGGCCGGGCGGTGCGGGCATTGTCAGCACGACCGCACTAGTCAAAGCCCCTGCCGACGGCTACACGATCGGGATGGTAGCTGCTTCGTCTATCACCATCATGCCGTTTGCAGTCGATAGCCTGCCCTACGACCCTATCAAAGACCTGCAGCCGATTTCGCTGGTGGCGCGCACGCCCTTTATTTTTATTGTGCGCCAAGACAGCCCGTTAAAAACCTGGCAAGATTTTGTTGAACAGGCCAAAACCCGTGATCTGACGATTGGCTCGTATGCCATTGGGTCGGCCTTTCATATGGTCTGGGAACAAACCGCGCGCCGCGTAGGTATCAAGGCTGTCTATGCGCCCGCCAACGCGGCTAGCAAGACGCAAGGGGATCTGGTGGGTGGTCAGCTTGATATCGCGCTTGAAGCGCCGTCTAGCGCCCGGGCAATGCTCGATGGCGGTCGTGTACGGGCGATTGCGATCACTAGCCCAGAGCGCTTTGTAGGTTTGCCTGATACGCCAACACTGTCTGAGTCTGGCTTGTCAGGCTATTCGTCGCTGCCGTGGCTCGGCTTGATGGCCCCAGCCGGCATCCCCCCAGAGCGCGTTGCCTTGATTCAAAAAACCGTTGCGCAAATTTTGCAAGAACCAGCCATGCTCAAACAGCTTGAAACGCTGGGCATGATGCCAGTGGGCAGTACCCCCCAACAAATGGCCGAGACGATTGCGCAAGAGCGGCTGCTAATGCAGCCACTGGTGAAAGAACTCGGGATTCGCTTGAATTGACAACCTCCCCAACCTCGCCCTGACGAACGGCGCTGACGCGGGAAGGTATGGGGATTCTTACGGCTTCAAACCCGGGATGACGTCGATCGCTGCGGCGGGGTCGACATAACGGCTTTCAAGCTCCATGAAGGCGGGGTACTCAAAAAGATTCCAGAGGCTGCGGTGGTCAACCATGCGATCCGAGAACGCCGCGCTCGAGCCCTTGCGCGCCAACTCTTCATATAAGGCCTTGCCGACCGACGCAATGACGCGGGTCATTGAATTCGGAAAGATCGCGACGCTGTAACCCAAGGCGGTGAGTTGATCAACCGGTAGCATTGGCGTGCGACCCCCTTCAACGAGATTCGCCAGCGTGGGTATCTTGACGTGTTGGTTGAGCAAACGCATTTCGTCAGCAGATTCTGGCGACTCAAGAAAGCACACGTCAGCACCTGCCTCGGCGTAACGTTGCGAGCGTTCAATCGCCGCATCGATGCCTAGGTCACTGCGGGCATCGGTACGCGCAATGATGACGACATTCGGATCGTGCCGCGTATCGACGGCCGCTTTAATACGTCCAACCATTTCTGCAGTCGATACGATTCTGCGACCAGGCTCGTGTCCGCAGCGTTTGGGCCAAGCTTGATCTTCAATTTGGATGCCACTGATGCCCGCGCGCTCGAACTCACGCACGGTACGAATCACATTCAGTGGCCCGCCATACCCGGTGTCGGCATCGGCAATGATCGGGATGGTGGTGACGTCGGCCATGCGCTTAGCTTGATCCACAATTTCGGCAAAAGATAGCAGAGCAACATCGGGCGCACCGAGGCGCGTAATCGATACCCCCGAGCCGGTCATATAAGCCGCTTTGCACCCAGCCTGTTCGGCGAGTCGAATCGTCAGACAGTCAAAGGCGCCTGGTGCGACCAGCAGCGCAGGATCGGCAATGAGCGCGCGCAACTGTTGATTTTTTCCAGGGTGAATGCCGAGCGACAGGGGCATTAAGAGACTCATGAGCGGACCTTTTGTTTTGCGGTTTGAATGGCAGCGAGGACGCTATCGCAACGATGGATTGGATAGCGCGCACGAAAGAAGTTGAGAGAGCCTTCGTGGAGTAACGCATTGGGAGTCGCCACCGCGTCTTCAAGCACCACGACGTAATAATCGTGATACGAGGCAGAACGTACGGTGGATTCGACGCAACCTTCAGTTACGGTGCCCAAAATAATGACACTTTGAATCCCCTGTGTGCGTAAAATGTGATCGAGATTGGTCCCAACAAAACCATCGGGGCGAAATTTTTCAACCACCCAATCGTTTTTCTGTACGGTTAAACCATCAACAAATTCGTAGCCCCAGGTTCCGGGCTTGGTGTAGTCAGGGGCTTTGCCATCACGTGTTTTAAAGCGCAACCAGGCAGGCGAATCCATGCGGGCATCGGGCAGTGAGGCTTGCCGCAAAAAAATCGTTCTCATCCCAAGCGCCTGCGCTTTGCCAACAAAAGCTACCATTTTTTTGACGGCAGGCGCCATGCGCGCGACATCTTTTCCGAACTTAGCAAAGTGCCCATCAACATGACAAAAGTCATTTTGCACGTCAACCACAATGACTGCAGTCCATCGCGGATCTACAAGTTCGTCAAGGGTATCTAAAACTTCGCGGCCCATGATGGTTTTCATTTACGGAGTCCTGTGCTGAGGCGTGTTGGGTCGTATGTCATTGGGTTTAGATTTGTTCGAGCGACACGGGAAACAATTGCTCATGATCATCAGCAGGCATCACGTGATACGCGGCAAAACGATACGCCGGGCCGCCTACCAATTCAGGCGGTGTAAACGGAAACGCAATATTGCCCCCCGTGCACTGCCTACCCGAAAAACCTTGATGCAATAAAAACTGCTTAAAAGTTTTTGCGGCTGCCATGGCGAGCTCGGGTGCGCGGGCAATGATTTCGATCAAGATGAAAACTTCGCGCGCGGCTTGAGGGCCTGGCACTTGAGTCCAAAGCGCGACGCCATCTAAGCCGTAAAGCCTAGGATAAATCTCATAGTCGCCGGTAACTAGACCGCGCGTGGTTTGCTCGACGGTGGCCAGGATCGGACGCAACTGCGCAATAAAACGTGGGTCTGCGGTACCGGCAAGTAACACCGCGCGATGGCCAACCAAGGCACTGCCTTCGACTTTGATCGTTGTGCGCGTCGCGGGTTGCCAGGTTGCCCCTGTGACATGCGTGCGGCGCTCGTCGAGCGCGGTGTAACGCGCGACGTCAACCTTCAGCGTACCGTCAGGCTCAGTGAAGCTGATCGGATCGGCTTGTTCATAGAGGCTGTGTGCAGCCACTGAAAGTGGCGTGGCCCGTCGTGCCGGGTTCATGCTCTCAAGTGAAAAACCCTTTGCGTCTAGCGTGGCCAGCATTGCATCGCGCCCGCCGGGTTCGCAGCAGATTGAGGTGCATTCAATGATCTTGGCCATGTGCATGACATTGGCCATGTCAAACCCCAACATTTTTGGCAAACTCGCAAACACGGCAGTGTCGCAGGCTCTGCCAGCAATGATCACGTCTGGTTCAAGCGCGAGCGCGCGCTCGAAGGGCGCGCAGCCTATTTGGCCCACGAGGTGTGCGCAAGCATCTAAGTCGGTTTGTGTGACGGGTAGGTTGCCGCCAAGTGCTTTGAGTTCGCCCGCAGCAAGCGCTTGCCCCACACGCGTTGCGGTGAGATCCGAGCGAATGGTCGCGAGGCGAAAATGGAGGCTGTGCTCGCGCGCGATCTCGCGAATCATGTCTAAGGTTGCCTCGAGGTGAGGCGCCGCGCCTGCGGTGCCTGCCGTACCGATGATGAGAGGCACGTTGAGCTTACGCGCGCCGATCAGTACGGCAGCCAGATCGCGCTTGGTGATTGACGGACTGGTAGCCATTTCACCAGAGCCCAAATACACAGGGCCCGGGTCGACCGAGCCCATGTCACATCCGATGAAATCGGGTTGCCGGGCTAAGCCGGCGGCGAGTGCTTGTTCAGGGATGCCGTAACCCAATTGCCCCGAGGCCGACAGCACCTTTAAGACCGTCGGTTTGCGCGCGAGTAACGCTTGAACGGCGCTCATATTTCAAGATCCAGTAAAGGCACGTGTTGTTGAGCGCCATACACATCATGATCACCTGGAGAGCCCGAGACAATGGCACGCGGCATGGCAATTTTGATTGCCCGCGCCGCTTGGTAGGGCGTCACAATCACCTCGGCAGGCGCGACGTTGTACAGCCGTGCTAACGCGGCAGGCTGTAAGGTCGGGGCGCGCTTGGCAGCTTCAAACGCCTCGTCGGTCGGAAACATCAAATCAAACGATAAGGTCAATGGCCCTGCATTTTTACTGCGTATTACCGTCGCAATATCTGTGAGTCGGGGCACATGGGCTCCTTAACGATGAATCGGATGATCGACTTGTTATAACAAGTGATCCGCGAGGTCGCAACTTAATGTTCACCCCGATGTCTCTGGGCGAGTTGTTTTAGGCAAACAGCACCGAGCTTAAATGAGAAGTCGAGACGTCACTTAACCGTATTTTTCTTTGAGCTCGGTCAACACATCGGCGATTGACTCGACATCGGCAAACTTCATATCTAGATCGAACATATTAGCTTTGTGCGCTTGCGGGCTACGATCACCGCAAGCTTCATCCACCACAATCACTCTAAAGTTATGTGAAAACGCATCGGTCGCACCAGCTCGTACGCAGCCAGAGGTTGAAATCCCACAAATAACGAGGGTATCGATTTTGTCGTAACGTAAAAAGGCCTCAAGTGGTGTGCAAAAAAAACAAGAGGGCTTATTTTTTAAGATGATTCGATCAATAGGGCGTGGCGCGTAGGCTTCTGGCCACTGATCGGCACGTGGATCACTTGTGTATTGAAAGGCATCGGGTTCGGCAAGTTTGTAGTTCCAAGCGCCACGATACGTTGGGTGACTGCGATCGTCACGGCGGCTATAGTAAATCGGAAGATTCAGGGCACGAAAGGTGTCGGTGAGTGTGACGAGCGCGCGGGTGACCGAAGCCATTTCGCGACCACACATTGAATAAGCGGGGTCGACGAACATATGTGTGGTGTCGATATTCAGTAGAGCGACACGCTCGCCCATACCGATGCGTTGGGCGAACCCCCCTTTGCGGTAAGTTTCGAGCTCTTCGTCGGGCACGTAGCCACGCCACTTTTCTAGTTTGTCCATGGTGTCTCCTTATTGACCAATCTTCTCGGTTCTGTTGTGATACAGCATATTGCACTTAAACATTGTGTGGTTTATTAGCAAATGCTTGCCTGTTTCGGCGCTGGCTATCGTAGCGAAGCGCGGATCAGAAATGATATCTTAATGGAGATCAAATGAAGCGTCGTCACTTTATCGAGACCGGCCTTGCGTTAGGTGCAAGTATTGCGTTGCCGGCCTTTGCGCAAACTAAAGC
>JAIPCU010000197.1 GCA_021738045.1 Candidatus Methylopumilus sp.
GGCTGTGCACCACGCCTACGATCTGCCCCCTTGAGTCAGCTTGTGCGAAGTCCTCGGGATGAATAACGAATTGATCGGTGCCCACGCCGATGTTTCGGCAAGGCACATACACCTCACGGCCACGGCGGATCACAAGCAAGCCACAAGATTCGCGCGGATACTCCTCGCGGGCGTGATCCATTGCCAGAGACTGGTTCTCGCTTTGCATCAACGAATCAACCCAGCTGCGGGGAAACCGCCGAATGGAAGCTCAGCGTTTTGTCCAAACCGCACTTGGCATGAAGCCAATCGCTTGCCACAGATATCCTGAATGCTTGAAACTACCGACTGATCGTTAGCGTTGAAATAATTTGAGCCTGTGTAACCACACTCAGATCCCCGGTAACGCCAGGGACATACGTTTTGAACGATCTGCCTGCGCGGCAAAGTTACGCCCTCAAGATCAAATGAAGCCGCGAGTTCGAACTCAACAACATCTCTAGTCTCACGCGACTTTCGATCCACGTAATAAATGTCATCGGCAAACTCCGCCAAAGGGTCAGCAGTTGGGTTTGATCCACCGGAAAAATTAACTGCGTCAAGGTATTTGGCAAGCGTTCGCTTTCGTGTGATCTTGGCACCCACCAAGTCCTGATAGGTCAGTACAAGCGCCGTAATGGCTCCAGTGACGTTCGCCACGCGCAGACGCGGCCTTGGCACCTGGCCATTGCCGTTGAACTCGAACCCCTCGACCTCAATTGGAAATGCTTCGTAGGCGTTCCCCTGCCAGACCACGCGCTGCTGCAACGCATTTGTACCTGCATGAAAGCGCACTGGCCCCTGTCCAAAGATCGCCAGATCCAAAACGAACAGCTCAATGACACTACTGGGTGCGAGCTTCTGGATTTCCGAAGTGATGGCGACAGCAGTCATGAGAGATCAAATACCTGCTTAAAAGTTGCTCGGACAGATTCAATATTTGGCTCGTCCACGGAACGACTCCATTCATCACAAACAAACTTGGCAGGCAATCCACCTGGAGGCGTCCAATCAAAGGCCTGGACTGCACCACGAGCCCGAAGAAAGTTGTCGATTGCTAAGGCATCACTACTGGTACGTCCGCGAAACTCCAGCGACCACACCTGCGGCTGTGTATTGATTCCGAATCCCAAGCGCTGTTCATAGCCATCACCAAAGGAGACACGGCGCACTGTGGGACGCATTGACAAATTGGCACCAACAGAAGGAGTCCAAGTAAATGTGGCCATTTATGCCCCCCTGCGACCGTCAAGCAGGCCACCGGCACGTTTTTGCGCAAGGAGTTCTTGCCGCACTGCACTTGCTATAGCGCGGCCTAAATCGCGCCCACCTGGGTCATCACCACGGCTAGATGCACCTGAGTCAGTCAAACTGACGGAAATGTTGAAGACATCCCCACCGCCCCCAGCCCCACTCATGGTTACGGGAATTGAACGACCATCAGGCAGCGGTACATAGGCTTCTGGGCGAGAGCCTTCACCAAAAAGGGCTAACTGAGGTGAGTTGGCAATACCCCCGCTGGCATAACTGCGCAGTGCAGTTGGACCTGCAGAAGTCATGACACCACCGCTGGCAAAACCAAAAAACCCGGCCATGGCGTTGGCCAGGGGCAGTGTGATGGCCCTCTGAATCTGAATCCTGATCAAGTCAGAAATGATGGAGTTCGCCAAGGTTCTGAAATCAAGCTTGCCGGTCATCACAAAGTTCACCAAAGCATCGGTCATCCCGTTAAATGCTCGGGTAGTGGCTGACTCCATTTGCTTGCCAACCTGCTCGGCCTCTTCGGCAACAGAGCGCAGGCCCTTGGCAAAGCCAGCTTCCGGATCAGACAGTTCCTTGACACGTAAAGTCAAAAGAGATGCGCCATCGGCTGCCTGTCGAGCCGCTTCCTCAATTTTTCTGAGGGCATCTGCTAGCTTTTCGTTACCAGGCGCTGCCTCAGCCAATTCACGTGCCTGTCGAGCAAGCGCTGACAATTGAAGTCCACTTTCTTGGCGTGCCGTTGCCAGTTGCTGCAATGATTTCAGTTCACTGATAGCGCCCGTTTCACGCAAAGTTTTGATTTGCTCTTCAACCGCACGAAGCTCCCCAAGCCCTCGGGCTGCTTGCTCTTGCAGATCCTTCATCGACTCGCCAGGCAACCGAATCTGGCGCTCCAAATTCGACTGTTGAGCTTCACGCTCTAGTCTTTGCCGTTTTAAAGTGATTTCAGCCAGACGATCCTGAAGCTTAAGTTTGTCTTGGGTGGTCTTAGCGACTGTCTCTAGGCCTCTGCGCAAGATCGTCTCTTCATCTGCAGACAGTGCACGAAGCTTTTCCGTGAAGTCTTCTTGCGCAGCCAAGCGCGCCTCACTTGCATCTTTAAAGCTCAGGTAGCCCTGACTTTCGTAGAGGTCGATGATTCTTTGCCTGTCCTTGAGGATGGCACTTTCGACATCCACCTGCCCCTGAAGACGCTTAATCTCGCTGTCTATTCCGGCCATTGCATTGGCCGAAACAGCGCCAGTCGCAGTGCTGTAATTCAACTGCTTTCTGGGAGCGGCTGCCTGAGTGGCTGCGTTGGAAGCCTCCGTACCTTTGCGGATCTCGTCAAATCGTTTAGTTACCGCATCTGCCAAAAGCGGCATATCCCAGAGCTCAACGTAGTTCTGGTTGGACTGCGCCACGATGGCATTTCGCTTTTCAAGCGCGGCCTGCAAGCGAGAACGGTTTTCATCTGAAAAAGGATTGAGCCCTTTACCCCCCGCCAAGAATGTTCCCGCCAATTCAATATCGGCCCAAACAGCAGAAAAGCTGCCGATGACCGATTTGATTGTGTGGCCAATACCTCGAAGTGCATCAATAACGACGGCAATCGCATAGGCCGTTTTCTCTGCCCAGTTGGTCAGCGTACCTTCAGCGCGCATGCGCTGAATTCCCTCAACTGCGTTATCTGTTCCCAGAAAAACACGCTTGAGTTCTTGTGTCAAAACGGACATTGAAGGAATTGCCGCCGTCACCAAAGTCTGAGCAACGAAATTCGACTCTGCTCTCATGCGGCCCATTGCCTTGGAGGCGTTGTCTGCCTCCTCAATTTGCTTAGCCGTTAAGCGAATGTTTAGGTCTTGGTTTTCAGCCAAATCTTTAAGGAACGGGAGCATGGTGGCCCCCGACTTTCCAAAGAGTTCCATTGCAATAGCGGTTTTTCCAGCACCGTCCTCAAACTCCGCCAATTTGAGCGCGACATCATTCATGACCTCTGCAGGATCACGCAAAGTTCCACTGGCTTCTTTTGCGCGAATACCTAAAAACTGCAGCGCCTTCGTTGCCCCAGCAGTCTCATCATCAACACCTGCCAAGCCTTTGGAGAGTTTGGCGAGATTGCCGCCAATTGCCTCCATGGCCGTGCCTGAAATAGTGGCCACGGGTGCAAAGCCTGAAAGTGCCGCAGCACTTGCGCCTGTCTGCTCTGAAAGACCCTGAAGAGCCGCAGCGGCCTCGATGGTCTGACTAACAAAGTCTCTCAAGGCGGCAACAGAAGTCGCACCTATCGCTACCGCAAAGGTTGTCCTGGCAATGGATGAGACCTGCTGCAGCGAGGTCTTCATGTCATTGGCATGTCGATCTAAAAGTCGCGCCGTCCGTCCTAGATCGGCACGAAACTCAGAGGTTTCCGCCGAAAGCTTTACGACAAGTGAGCCAAGATCAGCCATGCTTTTTGACCCTGTGTGCAAACATTGACTTAAGACGAGCGACGTTCAATCGGGCCTCATCAATTGGCTCGGGTCGGTCGATAAATGGCATGAAATCTTCTGGCGTAAAAGGACGTGCGTGCTTGGTACGGTTGGCGTTGGCAAAGGTTGACGCAATCACACCACTTCTCAAATCAGCCCGCATGTCGCCAAAGGGTTCCAGTTGATAAAAGGCCATCCACTCGGTGATCTCGTCTGATCCGATCCGCTGCAATAGCTCACGAACCGGCATGCCCAGCGCAAGCGCCAAGCGAAAAGCGAAGCGACGAGTGGGATTGGCCTTTAGTCCTTTTTTGCTGATTCAGCCTGCTCGATACCGATACCGTTTAGACGCTGAGCAACAGCGAAAACCCTGTCTAGTGCACGAGCACTTTTTCGGCCAAGCGCAACAATTTCGCCATCTTCAAAAAGACGGCTGCCCGTCCCATCGCAAAGGGTTAGAGCAACAAGTCTGGCTCGAACGTTTTCCATACGACCATCCTTTGCACCATCGCGAGCAATAAGGCTGCTCTCAAAGGCATCGCGGTCCGTACCGCTCATGGTGCGGACGTAGACGTCTCCACCCCACTCAGGTACGAGGACTGTTTCGCGCGGCAGATCATCGGCTGCAAGGATGGCTTCTTTGGTCAAAATATTCATAGTCTTTATGCCTCCGTGATGTCGCCATCGATTTCGATCGTGACGCTGGCTTCAACTACAGCATCCACACCACCTTGAACACTGAACTGTGTAACGTAGCCGTAGAAAGTCCATGTCGCAGCGGGCGTGGTGTCGGTGAAGGTGATCTTGAACTGGCGGCGCACGCGATTGGCTCGATCTGTACGAAGGCCCTGATGGACCGTGTCGTCAGGATTGAAGTGCAGGCTCAGTGAGAGTTGACCTTCATCGCGAAGACCGACTCTCTTCTCTTTGGCTGTTGAAGCAAGATTGGTGACGTCAATAACTGAGGCTTGACCCCCAGGCCCCTGAAAGGAGACTACGTTGGGGATGGTCTCAAAGGTTGTGGTTCCAAACCGGGCAATGGTGATGCCCTGCGCGGTGATGGCAGTACTAGGCATAAAAGGCCTCCATAAAAAAATGAAAAGACAACCTGACCACCGTTACCGGTAGTAGGTGAAGTCCACGGATATCCGGTAAGTACCGGCTTCATCGTCGAAATCGGTAAGGCCCATGCGTACATCGGCCACCGTTTTGATACTGGCTAGCAATGCCGCAAGGACCTGCTCTTGCAGTTGTTCGCAAGCGACCAGCGTTAGTGCGTACGCATCGACTTGCACTCGCGAGCGCCGCAGCTGGTTTGGTCCGTCAAGCGACGCAACGTTTGACTGATCAATAGGGGTGTAAACAAGCGTCGGATACTGAGCACCCGCAGGTGCAACGATGGCATACACCTGCCCCGCGGCCAGATGCTTGATCGCGTCATAGAAGTCCTGCATCGCTATCGACCATTCAAGGCTCGCGCTTCTATCTCGATGCGCTGGGTCAGTCGCTGCTTAATGGCATCAACGGCTTGGCGGCGTCGAGATTCCAGTGCCGGACGCAGAAATGGACGAGCCGCCATCTTGCGAGTACCGAATTCAACAAAGCGCCAATACCAAGCATCTTGCGATAGGTTCCCTCGCTTGCCCTGATTGCGGTACTTTTTACCGTGGCGCACCAAAACATAAAAGGTCTGGCGACCCCCACCAGATAGCTCGCGAACGTGCTTCATGATCACCGAACGCTTGAGCGTTCCGGGTGGTGGTTGCTTAGAGCCAAGCGACTGCGCAGCTTTTGGAGCCTGAGCACGCGCCTCATCACGTACGACCTTTGCTCCTGCGTAAACCGATGCCCTGAGCCCTCGATTAGCAACACGGTCAGGCAGTTCACGAAGTGCACGATCAAGTTGTGCCAGTCCTTCAATGCGAACTGGTTCAACTCTAGCCATTGCGCGCCCCTTCACTTGCCAAAAGCATGATCGAGACATTGGCCTCGTCTTCATTAAGGGCAGCATGGATTGAAAAAATACGATCTCGAAACAGAACTCGCATTTGTGAAACGCATTTGGGGTCGTTGAACTCGGATCTGTAACGCACAGTAATTTGATGACTCACCACCGCAGCTATACGATCTGCATTTCGTGCCTCGCGGCCTGATATCGGTTGGATATCAGCCC
>JAIPCU010000198.1 GCA_021738045.1 Candidatus Methylopumilus sp.
CAGCTGCCGCCGCCTAGGGCGAGAATGACCGCGTCAGGCGTGACCGTCACTTCGCCTTTTGGTGATTCGAAGCGCAGAGTAGGTTTCGCGGCTACTTGCGCCTCTGGGACTCGTTTCTCTGACGGACTAGACGCTGGCCCTGAAGCCTCTGAGCCGTGGTCAAGTTCAAACCCCAGCCACCGATGCCGCATCAAAAACTGCACGTTTTGTTTACGTAAGCGATTGATCCAGGCACGCAGCAGCGGCGCCGCCTTCATCTCAGCCGGAAACACACGCCCCGACGAGCCAACAAAAGTTTCGATCCCTAAACCATGCACCCATTCGCACAGCGCATTGGCATTAAGAGCAGCCAGCATCGCAGCAAACTCAGGCGCACGCGCACCATACCGTGCGTTAAACCGCTCGGCAGGCTCAGAGTGCGTGATGTTTAGACCACCGCGACCCGCCATCAAAAACTTGCGGCCCGCCGAAGGTTTGGCTTCAAACACTTGAACCGTATGCCCTGCCTGCGCAAGCGTCTCAGCTGCCATCAGGCCAGCTGGGCCGGCGCCGATGACCGCAATATTAGACATACTTATTTTTTTGCTGCAGAAACGATCACTTCAACCAACAAATCAGGTGCGGCCAGTTTGACTTCACCTGTTGCGCGTGTGGGTAACGCATCTTTAGGCGCCCATTCAGCCCACACGCTATTCATGCCCGCGAAATCTGCAGTGATGTCTTTGAGCCAGATTTGTGCAGTTAACAGGTGATGCTTGTCTGAACCGGCAGCGGCTAAATAGCCATCGATTTGGCGAAACACATCGCGCGTTTGCTCGACGATGTCACCCTTAACGCTTGAAGTGATGCCTGCAACATACACCGTGTCACCATGAATGACCACGCGGCTGAGCCGTGCGTTTGAGTCTAAGCGAGTAATGTTAGCCATGAAAATGCTCCTGAGTAAGAGAAGGCGCACCTGTTTGAAAGCGCGCGATTGAAAAAGGGGTGATCGGTAAAGCCGTTTGACCCGTGGTGATCAAGTCGGAGGTGATCTTACCAACGATAGGCCCCATCTGAAACCCATGCGCCGAGAACCCAAAGGCATGATACAGGTCTTGTTCAGTACTGCTTGGGCCAATCACCGGAATCCCGTCTGGCATTTGCGCCTCAATACCGGCCCAACCACGGCTAATGACAGATTGTTTCATATGCGGAAATAAATCGCATACTGTTCGCGCACCTTGGGCAAGTTGTCTGAAATCAAGTTCGCTCCAGTCACGCTCACGATCAACATAGGCTAAACGACCCCCACCAATCAGAACTGTGCCGTTGGCCCGCTGTTTAAACGACAGCGGGCGCCCCGTACCCAACACGACCGGATCCAAAAAATGCGGCATCGCTGTTGTCACCAACATCATGGGCCCCACTGGGTCAAGCGGCACAGGCTCGCCCATTTGGGCCGCGATTTTATCGGCCCAGGCACCTGCACAATTGACCAAAATAGGGGCAGTAAACAGTCCTTGATCGGTTTGCACCTGCCACTGACCGGCACTGCGCTGCAGGTGTAGCACCTGAATGCCTTCGATGACGCGTGCGCCTAAGCTTTGCGCTTTAAATCTGAAAGCACGGGTCGTGCGATAGGGGTCGGCCGAGCCATCGGCACGCACAATCAAACCGCCCTGAATGCTGGGCGTAATCGCTGGCACGATCGCCCGCACCTCGTCGGCCTCAATCCACTCTTCGTGGGTATAACCATGCTCATGCATGGTCTGTAAGCGCGTACGCAATGTTGCAACATCCGCCTCGTCTTCGGCGACGCGCATCTGACCATTTTGATCAAAGCCACAATCGTCGTCGACCCAGTCTCTAATTTTTAACCAGATTTCACGCGAGGCAAGTGAAAGAGGTACCTCTGCTAGATGACGACTCAACGTGCGCACACCGCCGGCATTGACCCCTGAGGCATGACGGGCAATGTAGTTTTTTTCAAGTACCAACGCAGGCACACCTGCGCGGGCCAAGTGCAGAGCCGTTGAACTGCCATGCAACCCACCACCAATAATGATGACGGGTGCGGTGTGCGCGTGTTCTGTCATTGCAATCGTTGCTCGAGGTTCACACCGCTTTCTTTAAACGGATCACGGCTTTTTTAGAGTTCGAGAATTACACCGGTTTCTTTAAACGGATCACAGCTTTTTTAGAGTCGTCTGTTTGTGGCAGTGCCGCCAACTCGCCTAGCGTGAGCGGTTTGGTTGGAAAGCGCAAACGATAATGACCCACCTCTTGCGGAGTGACGTTGCGTTCTTGAGCAATCAGTTCAGTGACCGTGACGCTGCAAAACCGCCCCTGACATGGACCCATGCCACAACGCAAAAAAGATTTCATCTGATTCGGGCCAGGGCATCCTAAGCTGACGGTTTCGCGCACCTGCGCAGCGGTGATTTCTTCGCAACGGCACACGATGGTGTCACCCGTGGGCAAACGAAACTGCTCGGGTGCTTGATACAGCGTGTCGAAAAACTCGCGCCCCTGTACCGCACGCATAAGCGCAGCGCGCGGCGCAGCAATGGCGGCGTCACGTTGCGCGGCCGTAAGTTTGCCAAGCTGATGCGCAACCTGTAACGCAGACAGACGGCCGCGGTGCTCGGCCGCCCAGGCGCCCGCAATACCACCGCCATCACCCGCGATGCTGACTGCCGGTACATTGGTGCCACCCCACGAATCAACCTTGGGCTCCCAGCACAGCAGCAATTCATTCCATTGTTGTTCAACACCGACTGCTTGCGCAAGATTGATATTGGGGATCACACCTTGATGCAAGAGTAGTTGCGTGGCAGCTAGCGTCTCGGTACGACCACCCGCAGTAAAACGAACGCTTTGCAACGCTTGACTATTTTGGCCGTTTCTTTCTTGTGCGTGTCCTTTTTGGGCGTCACCTGGCAGCGCTTCTAGCGCCGTCACGCCTTTCACAATACGAACTTGAGCTTTCACTTCACGCAAAAGCTTCAAGCCTTTGACAAGATACGGTGACGTCAAAAACCCCCACGCGTGACGCAAGGCTTTACCTAAACGTCCCGGAGGCGTCGTATCAAGCAACGCATCGACCTTGATCCCTGCATTTAAATATTGCCACGCGATAAGATACAACAGCGGCCCACAGCCGGCCAGTATCGTCCCCTTGCCAGGCACAAGCCCAGAAGACTTCAATAACACTTGCGCAGCACCTGCTGTCATCACGCCAGGCAAGGTCCAGCCCGGGATCGGAAACGGACGCTCTTGTGCGCCGGTAGCCAACACGATCTGTTTGGCGTGCAACATACGCGCCTCACCCCCAACTGAATAGCCAACTTCGAAACCCTGCGTGGCATCGGCCACCGTCATTTGCGCCACCGCCCAGACCGTTGCGCCGGGCAGGTACTGCGCCCCAGATTGTTTGAAGGGCTCAAGCAGCGATTCACCATGCCAATAGTCTTCGCCCAAGATTTTTCGGTCGAGGATCGGCGTGGATGTCATCGCACGATAAATCTGCCCACCGGGCGCGGCCTGCTCATCTAACAAGATTGTTGCAACACCGTGTTGCGCGGCGGTGGTGGCAGCAGCCAGCCCTGCGGGGCCCGCACCTACGACTAACAGCTCGCAATGCGTTGTCGCAATCATGCCTGTACCTCGCGTGCGCCTTGTTGGCGTTCGATTTTCATGCCACTGCGCACGGGGATCATGCAACCCTGTTGATTAGGTTGGTCATCGATCATCACCAGGCAGTCGTAACAAATACCCATCAAACAAAACGGGCCACGCGGCAAGTCTTTCACTGCCGTGTCACGGCACTCGTTGAGCCCTGCCGCTAACAAGGCCGCTGCAACGCTATCGCCCGCGCGACATCGCACGGTTTCACCGTTAATGGTAACGACCACTGGCGCAAGCGCTAAGGCTTGCTGTGCTTCAGGCAGCCTGTTGAACATGAAACCTCCGAGTTGAAAAAGGAGCCATCGTATCGGGCAGCGCGCCGTCAATCACCATGGGGGCAATCCGCAAGGCGTGCGCGGCGGCTAAGGTGACACCGCTATGGCAAGTGGCTACAAACGCGCCAGGGTGCGTGGCAGACTGTTCGTAAATAGGAAATCCATCTTTAGACATGACACGCAAGGCTGACCAGGACCGCACCACGCGCACGTGCTTGAGCGCTGGCATCGTACGCAAAGCACGATCCGCCAACGTCGCCAACACAGGCAACCCAACAATGCCATCGACATAGCCCGCCTCTTCTTGCGAATCGCCAATCAACCAGGTGCCCTCGTCCATCTGGCGCAGGGTACTGAAAGGAGTGTGCAACATGCGACGAGTGCGCTCAAGCACCACAATCTGCCCGCGCTGAGGCCGCACTGGAATAGAGAGACCCACCTTGTTACCTAGCGTCTGATTGTTTAAACCTGACGCCAACACCACTTTGTGCGCACGAATCACGCCATGTGGTGTCGTCATTTCAAAGACACCATTTTTTTGTTCAATCTCTCCTACTGGGTGTAGTGGCAAATAATCGACCTTTTGGCGATCAAAAGCCGTATGTAACGCGCGCAACATCTTCAACGGATTCGCGACACCGTCGACAGAGGTATGCGTGGCGCCCACTACCTC
Source organism: Candidatus Methylopumilus sp. (assembly GCA_021738045.1). Lineage (GTDB taxonomy): Bacteria > Pseudomonadota > Gammaproteobacteria > Burkholderiales > Burkholderiaceae_B > Zwartia. The sequence continues at coordinate 4,618 of JAIPCU010000198.1, forward strand.
AGGGCCAATGCCCGGCACCAACTCTTTAAGCTCTTTGTGATCGAGCATTTTCCAGTCGTACTTGACCATACCGGGCTGGCCCATCAGCGTGGTCATGAACTTGATGCGTTGTTCGTATTCTTCTTCGTTTAATACGGGATGCAAGCCGCCTTGCTGTTCTAACCCAACCTCTAAACCCGTGATCTCATTCAGCAAACGCGCCAACTCAGGCCACAAGGCTTGGGAAGACATGGTCCAGTGTCCGTACGCCGGCATCCCCATGCCTTTGCTTTGCACCCACACCAAGCCAAAGTTACCGCGTGAAGCGCGAAAAGCGATATCGCCTTCGTCTAGCACCGCGACATGATCGACTTTTTGGCGCAGGCCAAACGCCACCGCCGAGCCGACTAAGCCGCCGCCAATCACTAAGGCGTCGTACACCCCCTTATGATGACGCGGCCGCGGCGGGGCAAGTGCCTCATGTTCTGTTGTGTTGCTCATTAAGCACGTCCCTTTCCAACAAAAAGTGTTTCAAGTCCAATGGCACGATCAAGAATAAAAATCGCAATCATGGTGATGTAAATGAGTGCGGCTGACACCGCTGTGACCAGCGGATCAATCGTATCTTCAATGTGCAAGAAAATTCGCACAGGCAATGTTGTGGTCGAAGGCGAGGCGATAAAAATCGACATCGTCAGTTCGTCAAAACTGGTGATAAAGGCGATCACCCAACCACTAACGACGCCAGGCATAATGAGCGGCAAGACGATGCGACGAAACGTGGTCCAGGTAGACGCCCCCAGCGACAACGCCGCACGCTCAAGAGACGGATCAAGACCCGTCGCTGAGGCAAGTACCAGCCTGAGCGCATAGGGCATCACCACAATCGTATGTGCGACGACTAAGCCAAAATAGGTGCCTGACACCCCGATACTGGTAAAGAATTTTAAAAAGGCCAGGCCCAAAACAATATGCGGGATCATCAAAGGCGACAAGAAAAACGCCATTAAGGCTTCTCGCCCCCGAAACTGATAGCGCGCGGTAGCGAGCGCAGAAGGTATTGCAATCACAATCGCGATCGACGCAGAGATCAGGCCGAGTCCCAGGCTAAACACAAACGCATCCATAAAACGCGGGTTATTCAAGATCGCTTTGAACCAGCGAATTGACAAGCCATTCACGGGTAACGAAATAAAGCCATCTCCCGTGAAGGCAACAGCACAGACCATGATGATTGGCGCAAGGATAAATAAAATGAAAAGCGTATGAAAAATTAAACCGATGGGGCCGTTGCGTAGAAACATA
>JAIPCU010000199.1 GCA_021738045.1 Candidatus Methylopumilus sp.
CACCGAAGGGTTTGGATCACGGCCTGGCGTACGAGGCGATCAGGGCCCGACAAATCGATGTCATGGATGCCTACGGCACAGATTCGAAGTTACTGCGCGAGGGATTGGTTGTACTGCAAGATGAGTTGAATTTTTTTCCGACGTATGACGCACTTGTGTTGTACCGTCTAGACGTTCCGACTAAGTTCTCATCCTCGTGGAAAGTCATCTCGGCGTTACAGAACACAATCTCTCAACAGACGATGCGTGAGTTGAATTCACGCGCTGAAATAGACGGCCAGCCTTTCGCAGTCGTCGCGCATGATTTCTTGCAACGGCAAGCTCGAGGTGAAAAGAAAGACTCGGCGGTTCTGAACGGTGACGTCGAGTCGAGCGCGCGCGGTTCAACGCTGCAAAATTTTATCGATACGCTACTGGGCCCTGATTTTTTGCGGTTGAGTGCCCAGCATCTGTTTTTAGTGTTCGTGTCGCTGCTGTTGGCGATAGTGATCGGAATCCCTTTGGGCGTGTTAAGTTTTTATCGGCCAAAGACAGGACAAATTATTTTGTCGGCGACGAATGTGATTCAAACGATTCCTTCACTGGCGTTGTTAGCTTTTTTGATTACTTTGTTTGGCTTGATCGGAACAATCCCAGCGATCGTGGCGCTCTTTTTATATGCGCTACTGCCCATTATCCAAAGCACGCATGCTGGGCTTAGCGAGATTTCGCACTCCATGCGTCAGGCGGCAAAAGCGTTAGGGTTAAGTGCTCGTGATCAACTCTGCCTCATTGAGTTGCCTTTGGCGCGCACAATGATTTTGAGTGGCATTAAGGTCTCTGCAGTGCTGAGTGTTGGTACCGCGACTATTGCTGCCTTTGTGGGTGCCGGCGGGTTTGGCGAACGTATTGCTCAAGGCTTGGCGTTAAACAACACGTCTATGCTCTTGGCAGGTGCGATCCCTTCTGCGGTGTTAGCGTTGTTGATGCAATATGGGTTCTTTCTGGTTGAGCGAAGGCTGAATCGCCACAAGCATTAACGCGTCCACGCTGCCTCGCTACTGCCCAACGGCCCAGAGGGCTGATCCCATTGCATGTTGATGCCCGAGACATCAACGGGCCAGTGCAGTCGCCGTGCAGCACCCCAGTAGGTGTCTTCGATTGCAGGGGCTTGATCTAACTCTGTTTCTGGCGCTAACGCCTGATTGTTTTTTTCTGGGTGGTTCAGGGTCGTCGTGAGCATTGCGCCCGTTCGCGCAAGGGATGCACGTGCAATGCTGCCCGCACCTGTTCTGAGGCGTATCTCGAGGCCGCGCAAGGCGGCGGTTGCCAAGATATAGCCAGTCGCGTGATCAAGTGCCTGCACTGGTAAAGGTTTTGGTTTAGCGCTGCCCGCGAGTTGTTGCCCCGCGTGTGCAATGCCCATACTCATTTGCACTAGGCTATCAAAGCCGCGACGATTTTTCCAGGGGCCAGTAAAGCCGTAAGCGTCTAGAGAGACATCCACTAAGCCTGGTCTGATTGTTTGTCGTTGCTCGGCATCGAGCCCTAAAGTTGCTAATGCATCGCTGCGATAGCCGTGCACAAGCACGTCGGCCTCGTTCAATAAATTGATCCAACGTTCGCGTTCAGAGGTGTTGCGTAAATCAAGACGTGTGCAACGTTTACCTAGCGTCATTTCTGGTGCAAGTGTGGGCTCATCCCACCAAGGCGGATCGACACGCAAGACTTCAGCCCCTAACCCCGCCAGCATACGGGTGGCAGAAGGACCTGCCAACACGCGTGTCATATCAAGCACCTTGAGCCCTTGCAAAGGACGACTGCGGTTGAATGACCACAGTGGCTTTGCGATCACCGCGCCAGACTGCCAATGCAATAGGGGTTCGCTCAGCACGGCTCGACCGTGAGGATGTGCTTGCCAGTCTTGCCACGATCGCATCGTTGCGGCGCAGCCTCCCTCGGCTAACACCTTGGTCTCAAGGGCGTCAGCTGGCCAGACAGCCACGGCTTGAGCAATGTCAGCGCGCCCAGAGGGCGCATTGAGTTTTAACGCACGTAGGGCTGCCGCGCGATGATGTGGAGCGTTGGTATGTAGCCGGATCCAACCGTCACTAGTTTCATAATCACCCATCACAAAATCTTCGGCAGACGGGGGCTTCCAACCAATGGGGCGCAACGAGTACGCAAACCAAAAAGAGGCGAGGCGACGGTCGACGGTGACGGTTTTTGTCGAAGCTGTGGCGATACCCTCCGACACCAAATCCATTGTGTCAAGTAAAGAGCTGAGCGCAAGCCCGGCAGCGCCCATAGAAGCGGCTGCCAAATCTGTGACCGCGAAGACCGAGGGTAGTTCGCCCGCGTCTTTGAATGCCACTCGATTCGACAGGTGTTCGTTGCCCTGTGCTGCATGCCAGATCGCCTTGAGCAACTGCCTGGCAATCTTGTTTGAGTTCGCGGTGCTCTGCATAGTGTGTGGTGCCTGATCTGTATCAAGGTTGAGAAAGGCGAGATGTATGAAAACGGTGTTGACGGCAGAGTCTTCACTATAGAACTACTGGTATCATTTGAAATAATAACAATTCTCATTTAACGGCCAGCGTTCGGGCGTATCTTGCCGCATTCATCACCTATCGAGTTGCGTTAGCCTTATTGTGAAAAACGTCATTGTTTTTATCCGCAGTATGCAGTTTTTAGGCACACAAATCGTGTCTTATCCGCTGCTCTATCAAATTAAACAGTTTTGGCCCGCGTGCCATCTGCGGGTTGTCGCACAAGACGCCGTGAGTCAGCACTATCTGACCTTGCCGTGGGTCGACGCGTTTACGCAGGCAGACAAGTTACCTGAAGTGTATCGGGCGATGGAAGGCAGCGCAGATCTGGTGATCGCCTTGCACTTTGCTAGCGAAAAATACGGGATCGCCGCCTTGCTTAAACGGCCTAAGTTTCGGCTTGGTTTTAAAAATAAACGCGTCACTGATTTTGTCTGGACGCACTCACACCGTAAAGACTTTTCTGAATACATGGGGCTCGCAAATTTGCGTGTGCTAGCCGCCTTTAAAGATTTTGATGCTGCGCAAGCAGCACGACAGTGTGTGCAAGTCTTGGCCACCCTCGAAGGGCAGGTGTCAACCGTAAGATCGTCTGAACTCACACTCGCGAATGATGCGTCTGTTAGTCGTTCACGACTCAGCGAATCAAGCGCTCACCCACCTAGCGCTGGTGACCCAAATGCCCCGCAGATAGTCTTAATGCCAGGGGGTGGTGCCGGCGATTACAAACGTTGGCCGATTGAACAGTATGTGGCACTGGCTGATTTGCTGAAAGCAACGCTCGTACCCCAAGCCACTTTTTGCTTCGTGATGGGGCCAGACGAAGCCGAGCAATATCGCTGGTTGCAAAGCCTCGGGCGCAGCGACTTTCTGTATCTCATGACTCGGCCTTTATCCGAAATTGCCAAAGCGGTGATGAGTGCCAAACTTGTGGTGGCAAATGATTGCGGCCCGTCGCATTTGGCGCAATTTGCGGGTGTGCCTTACGTAGGCGTTTTTCATGAAAGTAATCGCGAATGGTTTTGGGCGCGTAAAACAAGTGCTGATGTGCTGCCGCAAGATGGCACCTGCGAGATTAAAAACGTGACACCCGAGCAAGTACTTGGCGCTTGCCAACAGGTGTTGAGTCTTGCGGTCTCGAACGACCCTCACAGCCTCTCTGAGGGCTGATTCACCCGCGTAGTCGCGCGTGCACACCGCGCCTAAGAAAAAGTCAGTAGGCTCTAGTGTTTGGTTGCGCAGAACAGATGCCAAACGCACCAAAGTGTCGTATAAAGAGTAGGTAGTCAATATAAGACGCAAAAACGAATCACGAGACAACGCACGCTCAAAGACTTGATCTTTGTCAGGAACCCGATGAATACGCCTAAACCCATTCCTACCCCCTTGACTGTTACAGGGCTCAATGTGCACGAGTCAGTGGGGCACGCGATCGTACGCGCCCTCAAGCGGCATGTTGTTGAATGCACCTTTGGCCAAAGTCTGCCCACCATGTTTCAGTTATCTGCTGAGGCTGGCGGCATCAAGCAGATTGTGTATCGCACCGAGAACGCCGGTGGTTATATGGCTGATGCGTATGCCAGGCTGACCGGTAAGCCAGGTATTGTCACCGCTCAAAATGGCCCAGCAGCAGCGTTGTTGGTCGCACCGCTTGCCGAGGCGTTAAAGGCATCCATCCCTGTGATTGCTTTGGTGCAGGATGTGAGTCGTTTGCAAACCGATAAAAATGCGTTTCAAGATTTAGATCACATTGGGATGTTTAGCGCAGTCTCAAAATGGGTGCGTCGCGTCAATGAACCCAGCCGTGTCGACGACTACATTGATCAGGCGTTTACGATGGCCTGTTCAGGGCGCCCAGGGCCTGTTGTGTTGTTGTTCCCGAGTGATCTGCTGACCGAACCCTTGGTGCCTTCAACGCGCACGGCGTGCCTTGGGCAGTATCCCCTAGACCCAACGGTTGCTTCGCCTGATGCAGTGCGTCATGCCGCTGAATTGCTAGCAAAAGCTGAGCGTCCGCTTGTGATTGCCGGGGGCGGTGTGCATCTGTCGCATGGCCATGCCGCACTGACGCGCCTCATGGACGAAGGACACTTGCCGGTGGCCACTACCGTGATGGGTAAGGGTACGGTTGATGAGCGTCATGCACTTGCCGTAGGTGTGGTTGGCTATTTTATGGGGCCAAACGGTGCTACGCGCTATCAACGCAAGCTAGTCACCGAAGCCGATGTGATTCTGTTGGTGGGCAACCGTACTAATCAAAACGGCACTGATTCGTGGCAGTTGTATCCAAAAAATGCACATTACATTCATCTGGATATCGACGGCACTGAAGTGGGTCGCAATTACGAGGCAACGCGTTTGGTGGGCGATGCAGGGTTGACGCTCGATGCGTTGGCCGAAGCTCTTGGCAAACTTGATCTATCAAAACGTCGCGCTCAGCGACCCGCACTAGAGGCCAGTATTCAAGCCGCGCGTGACACCTATTTCAAAGAATCAGCGCCTATGCGTTTGTCAGCACAGGCACCCATTCGTCCAGAGCGCGTCATGCACGAGTTGCAAAAACGCCTAACCGGCGACACTGTGATGGTGGCGGATGCCAGCTACTCATCCATCTGGATCTCAAACTGTTTAACCGCAGTCAAAAGCGGCATGCGCTTTATTACGCCCCGTGGGTTGGCTGGCTTGGGCTGGGGCTTTCCGATGGCTTTGGGTGCCAAGGTTGCACGCCCGCAATCAGAGGTGTATTGCCTGGCAGGTGATGGTGGTTTTGGTCACGTCTGGTCAGAGCTAGAGACTGCACGCCGCATGGGCTTGAAGGTGACGCTCATTGTTTTAAATAATGGGATTTTGGGATACCAAAAACACGCCGAAAACGTGAAGTTCGGTGCTCACACCAGTGCGGTCGATTTTTATCCTGTGGATCATGCTGCGATCGCGCGCAACTGCGGCTGTAACGGCATCCGTGTCACAGACCCCGAGCAATTGAATCAAGCGCTTGACGCTGCTCGTGCAAGCGATGTCACCACACTCATTGAAGTGATGACCGATGAAAACGCCTTCCCCCCCATCACAGCTTATACGGCGGCCATAGAAGCATGAACAAGAAAATAGCGTTAGTCACGGGTGCCGCAAAAGGCATTGGGTTGGGCACTAGCCAAGCATTGATTGCTGAAGGTCGGTTTGTCGTGATGGTTGATCGCTTGCCGATCGATCTTGAACAACTGGGTATTACCGATGAGCAGGCGATTGCCTTTCAGGCAGACGTGACTGACATGGCCTTTATGACGCGTTTGCACGGGCAGATCAAGCAGCGCTTTGGTACCGTATCTATTTTGGTCAA
>JAIPCU010000200.1 GCA_021738045.1 Candidatus Methylopumilus sp.
GAAGTGGGATTGTGGCATTGTCAAGCACATCGCCTGCTTGAGCAATTTCAAGATTGAAATTGAATGACGCTTTACCCGAAGCGACACGTTGACGTAAATCATCAAACAAAAAATTTGGACCTTTTGATTTCGCTTCCTCATCGGATAGTGTTTGCACTCCATCGATAGGTTCAAAAATCCATTTGCCCCAGACTTTTTCGTTGCGGGCATTGGTAAAACCAAAGCCGTGTACTCCCCAATAATTTGTTGAAGCATAACTGGCGGGAACAGCCGTTGAGGCGAAGTATTTCCCTTGAAGCAGTACTGCTGGATTGGCATCTGCAAAAGCTTTAACTTTGGCGGGATCTGCCGCCTTGGTGGTTGGGTCAGGCTGTGAAGATTGTAACCGCCCGAATAACTGCTCAGGCGTCGCAGCGCCGAATACCGGTGCTGATATGTTTCCCATTTGCCAGACTTCACTGTTAGGCAAATTAAACTGCAACGCTAAGTTACGTTGCGATTTAGTATTGTCAGCTGCTTTTGGATTTGCGCCACCCACTGAAAAGCGCACAATCACTGGGATGGCGTTGCCGCTAAAAGCAGAAGAGCTAGAAATATTTCTGCCTTCTGGGCCGCCTACAAACTCACCGGTTGCGCAAACACCTTTTGCGCCCGAGCGCCTAAAGCCTTCAAATTTTCCCGCAGTCATTTCAAACTGATTGACCATCGAGTTAGGATCTGGATCCGCAAGCGCGACATGGCTGCCAAAGCCAGAAACACCTAGTAAAAGAATGGTGGTGGACAAACAAGCTAGTGTCTTTGCTTGCATAGGACCTCTTTGAATGATTGAATGATAGGCTCTGAAGTTTCTATAAAACTAACATAAACCATAGCGTTCAAGCAAGGTGATGAACTAGCCCGAGTGCTGCGATGACAGAGCAAGTTTGGGGCTCAGCAACTTTGGATTTCAACAGTTCGCAGCATGATTGGCTTGACTAAGATCTGATAGCTGTCGCGATCAAAATCTTGTGGGTGAACGGCGCTGAACTGACTTGCTTGGCCTGTCTTTGAACACCAAGTTTCTAGATGGCACCAGTTATTGACGCGGTGTCTTTGCACCCAGCCGTTACATTCTTCAATCAGTTCAACGGCGCCACTGAAGGGCCAAACCTCTACTTGTAAATCTTTTAGCGCTGATAAAAGCCTTTCGTCATGCTGCGGTCGATCTTCTTTGCCCACGCAAGCACCCAGACAGGTTTTGATTTGTAAGCCAAAGCATCCGCGCGTCGAGGTCTTCTCGAGCCCTAAAACAACTTTACACAGACCATGCTGTTGCGCGAGCTCGTTGAGTTTGCTTTTGGCAGAATGCCTAGATGAAAACAGGCCAAATAATTTAGGGGTTGTTCCAAGGTTGACGGCCTTGCTATCAACAATTTCAATTGCCAATCCCGCGTTCTTGTCAGACAAGTGAATAGAACACAGTCTTCGCGTACGCCGTAGACGTTGATTAAATAAGGGGCTTTGCTCTTTAATCATGCGCGCTTCAAGTAACAATGCGCCAAGTTCGCCAGCAGTTTCAATAAAATCGATGCGACGTGTTTGAGCAATCATTTTGGCCTCGTCAGGGGTCCGCAAATGACTCAGCACACGGCTGCGAATATTCACACTTTTGCCAATGTACAGAGGCAGTGTGCCTTGACCCTTAAAGATATAAACGCCCGACCCTGCTGGCAACGCGTTTAGGCTATCTGGATCAATGTTGTGCTGGCGCTGCTGACTCAGGATCATTCCTCTTGATTGGATTTCGCAGATCTTTTGAATGTTAAATTAAAGTTAGCCTAGAATAATGCCAGTAAACAACGCTAAGTGCGTAGATTTACCTTCGGCTAGCGTTCAATATAAATCAGTTTCTAACCAGAGGTCACTGAACAAAAATGAAAACGATAATGACAAAGGTCACGACAAAGACAATGATCGGCTTACTACTGGTGATGTTTTTTTCTTACGCAGCGTCGATGGAGATCTCGGTGACCGGCACAACGGTTCATATGTCAGGGCCAGTTGTGGGGGGGAGTGCGACAAGCTCAAGCAAATTATCAGTACGAGCCAGATTCATCACGTTGTATTGAGCAACTCGAATGGCGGTAACGCAAACACCGGTTACTGCATCGGCGAGACGATTCGAAAACACAAAATTTCAACAAGCATCGAAGGGTTTTGTTTGTCGTCATGTTCACGGATGTGGCTCGGCGGCGTCACGCGAAAACTCGAAGGTGACGAGTCGACCGTCGGCTTACATGGCAATTATAAAAATAGTGGGCATCTGATTGACGAGAGTACGACCCGCTTGCGCGCCTGGATCCCACGCTTTGCGCCCGATGTTGATGTCGCATTAATGAACCAATGGACTGAGCTGTTTTATAACAAGCAGATGATGTACTTTTATAACAAGCGTGCAGCGTTGTGTCTGAATGGCAGAAACGACTGCTCAAATATTCGCGGCAAAAATGTGTTTAATGCCGGTTTAGCGACTCAGTAGGCGCGTCTGTATGACTGGCTTGCGTGTGCGTCTAGCTATGAAACTTAGACAGCCGCCCTCGCGCAGGTGACCGCACAGGGCGGCCACAGCGCCTCAGATTAGTCTTATTCGTCGACCTTAATTTGAGTCAGGGCTAAGACTTCAGCCGTAAACTTTTTTTCCTTTTCTATCAAGACGCCCATTTGCTCAGGCGTACTGATTAACGGGATGGCTCCTCGTTCGATGAGTTTGTCGACAAAGGTTTTGTCTTTAAGCACAGTGGCTAAGGCCGAATTGAACTTCATGATGACTGCATTAGGGGTGTCTTTTGGCGCAAAGTATCCGTACCAGGCACCCACTGACATCTTTTCGTAGCCCAATTCTTTGAAGGTTGGCACGTCAGGCAAACTGGGTAACCGAGCGCTACTCGTGACGGCAAGCATGCGCAGTTTTTGAGCTTGGATATTGCCACGCACGGTGATCAGCGCCGGAAACGTAAACAGGACTTGTCCAGCCATGACGTCGGTCACCGCGGGGGCTGCACCCTTATAAGGCACGTGAACCAGCTTAGAGTCGGTCAGTTTGTTGTAGGCCTCGCCCATCATGTGAGCCTGGCTGCCTAGCCCGTAAGACCCATAGGCAAGGTTACCCTTGTGGGTCTTGGTGTACTCGACGAGCTCTTTGAAAGTTTTGATCGGCAGGCTATCAGCGACAACGATGCCGAGCGCGACTTCATTGAGGGTGCCGACTGAGACAAGCTCCTCAGCCTTATAAGATAAGTTCTTGTAGAGCAGGGGGTTCGCGACCGCGGTAGAGTCTGTTGTGAATAGCAGGGTGTATCCATCAGGCTTGGCTCTGGCCATCGCCTGCGCGCCAATGGCTGAGTTTGCGCCCGCCATGTTTTCAATGATCAACTGCGCGCCCAAGACTTTTTCAAGCTCTGGTGCCGAAAGTCGCGCAAAAGAGTCAGCTCCGCCTCCTGGGGCATAAGGCACAATCACTTTAATCGCCCGCGAGGGGTAGGTGTCGGCGAGGACAATACTGTTTAGTGCAAACGAGCTTGCGATTGCAGCGAGTGAAATAGAAATTCGGCGTAAAGGCTTCATATTGTTTGTCTCTTTGAGCGCTATTATTGCTAGAGTTTAAAGCTTTTATCAAGTGGCTTTCAAAATCACGATTAATACGCTGCAGTGGGCGATTTCGATCAAGGCTTTAGATTTAAAACTACCCCACCAGCGGGCAGCCCAATTGGCATTGTGCTTATGAGCAACAATGATCAGGTCACAATTATTCTGTTTTGCATAGTTTGCGATCTCTATCGCGGGGTCGCCAGTCAGAGCAATGCCTTGAGCATCATACCCAGCAGCCTTAAGCGCACGCACACCACGATTCAAAATCTCTGTTTGCAATTGGTGATCATGCGCGTTGTCCGCGCCAACAAAGACGCCTTCCATTCCAATTGAGGTATAAAAATTTGGAAGGACAGTCAATAAGGTGACTTTTGCGGAAGGCCAATTTGTTAAGTCTTGACAACCTACTATCGCCTGTTGATCAAGGTCAGAGCCGTCATAGGCAAGCAAAATATTTTTATACATATCAGCCTCCGAAGATTTCGCTAAAGGGGTGTTTCAGCAAATGCAGCTCGTAGCGTCGCAAGATTAGTAGGTTCAAACGTAATCTGTTAGCGGGATAAACCCTAGGAATGTGTCTCTTTTTTTGAAGGCGATCACGTATTGCATTCAAAAAAATGCGGAAAATGTGCGCAAAGTGCAAATCTTGGCGGAATTTTGCACAGAGTTAAGTGAGCGATACAAAATACTGCGATCTGTTAAATCAATACAGTACTCTCAACGCTAGCTTCAGTGCAGTGCCATTGGTTTGCACCGAGTTGTCGAACATTTATAGGGCTCTTTATCGATGCAAACTACAATTTATGCTGATGGCATCTCTAACCTCACAATGCTTGAGGGTATTGTGCGGTTTGACCTGATCAATATCACCCAAACCACTGAAAACGCTCGTACAGCAAAAACTGTTGGATCGGTGGCGATGTCTGTGCCAGCTTTGTTGCGTACCTATACAGAGTTGTCTGGTGTGTTGAATAAATTGATTGAGCAAGGCGTTGTGAAAAAAACTGAAACACAGCAGCCTGCAGCGGCCGCAGCGGCCCAGCCAACAGCCCAAGTGCCGGTAGCGACTGCAACGAGCTCGGACTCTGCAGTGATTGAGCCGTTACGTCTGAGTTAACCCGCGCTTCAGCGATTTCAAAGTCGTGCTGTGAAACATGCTGCCCCCCGCCTGATCTATGCGGTTTCTAGGGCAAGCTGCGGCGTCAGCCAAAATGAATGTGATAAAAGATTGATTATTGATAAGTCAACTGGATCTCATCCCTATGATCGCGCGTCTCATGCAATCACTCTTTGTGCGGGGGCCTTTGTTGTGCCTTGCGACACTATTATTAGCGTCATGCACCACGGCACCGCTCGCGCCGCGTGAAAAATCTGGTGCTGCGCTTGTGCCCCAACGTGTTGACACCTTTGTGGGTAATCCTTCGGCTAAACCTTACGTGCGACGTACGATTGAAGATATTTTAGGTGAACCGGCAAAATCCCTAAACCGTTACGTGACGGCTCAAACGAATGTTCTTGAGTTTAAAGATGCACGATTAGTACGGCAATTGCAGCAGAAGTGGGCTGCAGCTAGCAAAGACGGCTTTACGGTCGCACATTTTGGTGACTCGTTGGTGCAGGGTGGTTATGCTGCCGAGATCGCACGCAGTCGCTTGCAAGGCCTCGGTGGTAGTGCTGGCAGAGGGATGGTGTTTCCTTACTCGATTGCTAAAACCTATTCGCAAAATGATTTTAGATCGACCTTTACAGGTGATTGGTTGACCGCTAACAGCCTTCATCAGCCACCACGCTTGCCTGTTGGCGTTTCGGGCTTTGTCGCCCGAACGCCTGCGGTAGACGCTTCCTTTACTTTGAATTTTTTTACGATTCCTGAGCCTGGCAAAAAACTAATCAAGTTTTTTTACTCTTCAAGCTCAGCCACTTACACACTACGAGTTCAGTCAGGAAACTTTCTACATGATGTTGTTGTGCCCGGTGGCGATACACAGTCAAAGTCACAAATGCTTGAACTGAGTTTTCCTGAAATGTCTGATACTTTGCGCTTTGAAATACGCAACACGAGTCCCAAGGCGGGTCAGTTTTTTGAAGTGCATGGTGTGAGTATTGAAAATGCGGCGATTGGCGTGACATATCACAGCTTAGGCGTCGGAGGAGCTAACTATGGCGCACTGCTCTCCCAAACATATTTCGAAGAACAGTCGGGCCAACTCGCCCCTGATTTGATCGTACTGGATTGGGGG
>JAIPCU010000201.1 GCA_021738045.1 Candidatus Methylopumilus sp.
CTTATGCAGCACGTTGGTCAAGCACCTCTTTAGCGACGCGAGACGCTTCAAGCGCAGCAGGCCAGCCGCAATAGGCAGAAGAGTGAATCAAAATTTCTTGTAATTCCTCTTTCGTCCAGCCGTTGTTGAGCGCGCCATTAATATGCACAGCGAGTTCGGTGGTGCGACCTAGAGCAATCAGGATACTGACGGTCACCAGGCTACGTGATTTAACGTCGAGCCCTGGACGCCCCCAAACTGCACCCCAAGCCAAGCCCATGACAGTCTCTTGAAGCGGTTGAAGAAACGTATCTTCTTTTGCTTTTTTCAATGAGCGATCAACGTGCGCGTCACCCAAGGTGGCGCGACGCATGCGCTCTCCTAGGGCAAGAGTTTCGGGCGAAATGAGTTCAACGGGTTTTGAAGAATTTGTCATGCGTAATCCTATTTGAATGATTTAAGTGGAAGATAAATGTTTTATCCAAATGCGCGGAAATCCTCCCCGTTCAGGGGAAGGAGGTCAACGCGGAAGATTGACCAGGCCGGCGCCATCAACAGGCAGTTCGACACCAGAAATAAATTGCGCCTCGTCAGACGCTAAAAACAAGGCAGCATTGGCAACGTCCCAGCCTGATCCCATGCGATTGCGTAACGGGACTCTGACATTGCGCTCAGCTACGACTTGTTCGCGTGTCTTGCCAAACACAGTGGCGCGCGTATCGACTGCCATCGGCGTGTCCATCAGACCAGGCAAAATTGTATTCGCACGAATGCCATACTCAGCGTTTTCGATTGCCAGTTGTTTGGTGTAGACAATCAAGGCGGCTTTGGTCGCCTTGTAAGCCACCCAAGGATAGCGCTGATAGGCCGAGATCGACGAAATATTAATGATGACGCCAGACTGTTGCTCGCGCATGATCGGCAACACATGCTTGCAAGCCATTACGCAGCCGCGCAGGTTGACGTTGGTGATCAGATCAAAAGCTTCTTCGGTAATCTCGGTGGGACTACCATCGTTGCCCGCTACGCTAATACCCACGTTGTAATGCAAGATATCGATTCGACCCCACTTTTGTTTGGCAAAAGCGATTGCGGCAGCCAGATCACTTTCTTTACACACATCTGCTTCGTACGGGATGATTTCTAGGGCACCGTATCCGTCAGTCGCAATTTTGCAGGTCTCTGTTGCTGAGGCAAGGCTACGATCCACCGCTAAAATACGCGCGCCTTCTTGTGCAAAACGTAATACGGTTGCACGACCATTACCCGTTGTCATCCCCGGGCTTTGTCCGGCGCCAATGATGACAGCAATCTTGTCTTTAAGTCTCATGTTTCATCCTTGTGTTTGACGCGAGCGACCTGAACTTTGAGTCTTATGCTTCAGTCTTGTTTTTGCCGCGAACTACCTGATCTCTCATGCTTCATCCTTTTTCTTGCTGCGTACCTCAACGCCAGCCCATTTCTCGTAATGCTGGATCAGCGTGGTGAAATCAAGTTCTGAGCCACCTTGGGTCATGGCAAATTCCCAGACTTGTCGGGTATTGTTTGCCACCCACATCGGCACTTTGAGCGCTTCGGCTTCGATAAGAGCCATCGTGATGTCTTTGTGCATGGTGTGTGTCGAGGCGCCATAATCAAAGGTGCCAGGTAAAACGGATTTTGGAACTTTGTCTGTCGTGGCGCTATTGCGACCCGTGCTCGCATTGATCACGTCGACCATCAGGTCGGCATCCAGGCCTGCTTTGGCACCCAGCACCAGCGCTTCGAAGGCTGAGGCCATATTGCTCGCAGAGATCATGTTGTTGACTAGCTTCATCATTTGCGCCATGCCCGGTTCACGGCCAATATCAAAGACACTTCTACCGATGAGGTTCAAGATCCCACGAACGCTTTCGATCACTGCTGCGTCACCGGCGATCAGAAGCGCAAGGGTGCCGTTGTCGGCGCCGCGTGGTCCGCCGCTGACAGGACAATCCAAAACACTAATGTTTTTAGTGGATAGATTCTTTGCAATATCGATTACCGGGCTGCGACCAATGGTCGAGGTTTCGAGATAGACCTTGATCTTTTTGCCATGGATCACGCCCTCTGGACCATAAGCAACGGTCTTGCTGACCTCGACATCGGGCAGGCAGGCAAACACGACCTCAACTACATCCGCGATTGATTTTGGGTTCGGGTGAACAACGACATTCCACTTGGCAAAAGCGGCGGTCTTGGTGGGATCCGGATCACAGACGTGCAGTGTGATGCCCGCCTGGGCCAGTCGACGTGCAATGCCACCCCCCATTGCGCCGAGTCCAATAAAGCCAATTGCGGCTTGTTCAAGCGACATTCAGTTCTCCGATCAGTCTGTTTTTTTACTTGTGATTGCTGCCAAACACTAAACCTCGAAAATCGCTTCGGGGAGTATGGCGCTTACGCAAACGTTGGGCAAATCGACCGCGTTGCTGATGCGCAGATCGACTGCAAGCGAACAAATGACGTAGGCTTGCTCGCGACTAAAGCCGCGCTCGCCAAGAAGTTCGATCATCTCGAGCAATGCGTTGCGAGCTGCCAGCGTTAAATCTTCGCACTCTTGCGTGCCATCTTCACGGATCGGTAAACCAGTCGTCGCGATGAAATTATGCGGAGCTGCCCATTGCGGTGCCGCAAAATAACCCGGATGAGAAAATCGAGGGAAGCGAGTTTTGCGGCGTGCGGCTTCACCGGCCAGCAGACGAAAACGCACCACGGCGGTGGCGCCCATTTCGATGGCGGTGATGCAACATTCAGAATCACCCTGCGCGTAGTGTGCATCGCCTAGTGAAAACAGTGCCCCGTCGACGCCGACTGGTAGCTGTAGTCGCGAGCCCCGAGTCAGTTGACGAATATCGGCGTTGCCCCCGTTTTCGCGCGGAGGCATGGTGCGCAAGCCGGTGCTAGCAATAGGTTCACGCGTTGGTACCGCATCGAGCGCATCGGGCAATAAAGCGATGCCACCTCGACGAACCAGATCGGTCTCACGATCATTCCAAAGGCGCAGTTGGTCGTGCGAAGGAGCAACGCCGGCGGTGCCCATAAAGATGCCTTCGGGGATTTTGACCCCCGGAATTTGTGCCGACCGTGCAAAGCCTTGATCGACATGCCAGTGAGCAAGAAACTTTGCATCAAAAATTTCACGTAAAAAGCCAGCGCCTGGTCGAATGACTGTCCAACCATAGTTCTGTGGGGTCAGGTCCACAAACTCGACTTCTAAGATGTCGCCAGGTTTTGCACCTTTGACAAAAATTGGTCCTGTGAGAGGGTGTCCTGCTTTTTTGTCGTTGCGAGCGAGGTCTTCAAACACCATGTGCGGTTTGACCTGGCCATCAGCCGCATCTCGAGTCTCGAGCAAAAGGTCTTCACCCGGAGCGACTTCAAGAAGTGGCTCGATATCGGGATGCCAACGGTTATGGCCTGTGCCAGGGTCATCGCGTAGGCGACGGTTGCGGTCGATATGGATAGATTTCATGCAAATACAATAACCTAAACAATGACGTTTGGCACGTTGTTCTACACAGCCCTGCCGCACCGGCGCAAAGAGCCACTGATAAACAATGCAATCTAATTTTTGGCGTGGCAGTGATCACTGCGCATAAATGACGGCAAAGTATTGTCGGGGATCTGTCCACACTTTTACCGACTGAAAGCCAGCGCGGTTCAGTAAGTGTTGAATAGAAGCATTCGAGTATTTGTGCGAATTTTCAGTGTGGATCAATTCACCTTTCTTGAAGACGCGTTGCTTACCGTGCCACGCGACGGTGGTGTCTCGTTGCGCTTCAAGATAAAGTTCGACCCGCTCTTTTAAGTGATTGATCACCACCTTATGAGCAAAATGGCTGACATCAAAATCTGAATCAATGATGGCGTTGACCGAGCGCAGAATATTCAAATTGAACGCAGCGGTGACTTTTAGGGGGTCATCGTAGGCCGCCTGCAACACGTGCTCTGCCTTCATGAGGTCGACGCCCAGTAGCAAACCGCCACCCAACGCTTCGCGTTTGATTTGTTTCAGCAGGGCTTGGGCGTCGGTCGGCAAAAAATTACCTAGGCTGGAGCCTGGGTAAAAAAAAGTTCGCGGCGCCTGTGTCATTGAGTCAGGTAGTTTGAGCGCGTGCGAAAAATCCATGCCGATCCCAAACATGGGAATATCAGCATACTGGTTTTGTAGTTTTTCTAAAGCCTCTTTCAAGTAGTCAATTGAAAAATCGATGGCCACGTACGCCGACGGTTTGATTGATTCAAAAAGTCGGGCAGCCTTTTTGCAATCGCCTGCGCCCAGATCAATCAAAACAGGCTTCTCACCAATTGCGGCAGCGATTTCATTTGTGTATTGCTTAAGTATGCTGGCTTCAACGGCGGTTGGATAATATTCGGGCAAAAACGTGAGGGCTGTAAAAAGATGAGCACCCAGCGCATCGTATAAAAACTTTGGCGAGATCGATGCGTCCTCGGCCAACAACCCAGCCTCAATTTCAGAAGCAAGGCTAAGAGGCTGGGTGACTTGTTGGCTTTCAAGAAATACGGGTTTTTGCATGAATGACAGACGACCTTAGCTAGACTGAGCGGTCTGTATACCATGAGATAACAGGCAAAAGATGAAAATCCGCATGGGCTTATTCTCAGGCCTGCTGCACAGGTGTCTCTGACCGTAAGACTTGCAAGGGCTAAGTGCCAAATCAGGCTGACATTGCGTACAATTGGGCTGACTGATTGAGCGCTTATGACCACCTACACCGACGTCTCCCTTTTTCCACGTAACGCCAAGCCCCTGAGCAGCTATCGCAAGTTTTGGGCCGAGCGCTTTGGCGTGGCTCCCTTCTTGCCGATGAGTCGCGACGAGATGACTCAACTTGGGTGGGATAGCTGTGACATCATTATTGTCACGGGTGATGCCTATGTCGATCACCCCAGCTTTGGCATGGCCGTGATCGGTCGCATGCTTGAAAATCAAGGCTTTCGGGTCGGTATCATTGCGCAGCCTGATTGGCAAAGTGCCGAGCCATTTAAAGCCCTAGGCAAGCCAAATCTGTTTTTTGGCGTAACCGCCGGCAACATGGATTCGATGATCAATCGCTACACTGCTGATCGCAAAATGCGCAGCGATGACGCTTACACAGCGGGCGATATCGGCGGCAAGCGTCCCGACCGTGCCGCAATTGTTTACACGCAACGGTGCAAAGAAGCCTACAAAGAAACCCCAGTGATTTTAGGTGGCATCGAAGGTTCGTTGCGGCGGATCGCGCATTACGATTATTGGTCAGATAAGGTTCGTCGTTCAGTTGTCATCGATAGCAAATGTGATCTGCTGCTGTACGGCAATGCCGAGCGCGCAGTCGTTGAGATTGCGCATCGGTTGGCCGCGAAAGAGCCGATCACTCAAATGACTGATATTCGTGGCACGGCCTATATGCGCCGCACCACCCCTGAGGGCTGGTTTGCGATTGATTCGACCAGTGTTGATGCACCCGGCCGGGTCGAAGCACATGTCAATCCTTACCTAATGATCAGTGAGCAGGCGCTTGAGCAGGGCGAAAGCTGTGCGCGTAATGATGAAGCGCGCGAAGTGGCTGATGCGGCAAATGCAAAAAGTGCGCAGGCAGCAAGTACTAAGGCCCTAGGTGCTAACGCAGCAAGCGCTAAGGCAGTTATATCAAAGGCTCAAGAAGGTGCGAAAGCAGCAGGTAACGGCAAGCACAACGCAGGTAAAGGTAACTTAGCCTCTAACGAAGC
>JAIPCU010000202.1 GCA_021738045.1 Candidatus Methylopumilus sp.
AACGGGTGAAAGACGACTTCACTTTTTGCACTGACAACCCTCGCCTCGTGAACGCTCGAGCGCTCGGTTTTTAGTCGTAACACTCAATCCCTTTCAGCAATCCCCGCCCCTGCTCATCATCGTGTCCAAACAAAACCGTAACGCCAGCGTTTTCGATTTTTCGGATCTCGCTCATTGAGTGACTTGAATGTTCAGGGCTCCAAGTGTTGCGGGGGTTGATATCCAAATCCAGATTTGCGCGCAAAGCCACAGCATCTGAGGCCAGTAAAAATGAGCCAGAGCGATCTAAGCCCACTAGCGCGGTTGTCATGCCTGGCGTGTGGCCTGGCATGGGTAACAACACGATACGCCCATCATTGAATAAATCACGCTGCTCGGTGATCGTTTCGGTGGGTAATGAGTGCTTCCAATCCACCGTGAGGTAGCCCATTTTTTCAGCTTCTAATTCGCTGGCAGCCTCAAGTTCTTTTGCATGGCAAATCACCGTTGCCTTTTTAAAGAACTCGTTACAGCCGCAATGGTCAGAATGAAAATGTGAGTTCACCACCACGTCAATATCGCTTGGTTGCAAGCCGACTAGTGCCAACTGATCAATAAGGTTGTCTTCTGGCTTTGAGATCGGCACAATCGCCTTGGCGATCGAACCCCACCGGCCTGCAGCGTCTGTTGTGGTTGAAGGGTGACATCCTGTATCAAACAAGACATTACCCTCTGGGTGGCGCAACAAATAACAATTCACCGGTAAGTCGATCAGCTCTGCCCGATCGGCGTCCGGCATGTAAATACTTTTACGCAATCGTAGACGACCGCCAGAGAGGATATGCATTTTCATAAGCGGTGTGTCCTTCGCTTTAAGCTGACATTCAAAAAAATGAATACGGGAGTGACGTTAATGCTCTACGACACCGAGGCCCGGCACGCGCAATAAGTCTGCGGCCTTGACTAATGACTCTGGCACAGGCACGGCTTTGTTGGTGGCCAAGTCAACATACACATGTACAAAGTACCCTTGCGCTGAAGCCTGCTGGTCGTCATTTCTAAAGATGCCGATTTCGTAGCGAATGCTGCTATTACCGAGCTTGCCTAGGCGCATACCCACATACACGGTATCCGGAAACGCCATCGAGCTAATAAAGCGGCAATGCGTTTCAGCCACTAAGCCCACGTACTTTGACTTTTGCAATTCGAGCACACCCTGCTTAATCAAGAACGCGGTGACCGCCGTATCAAAGTACGAGTAGTACACAACGTTATTGACGTGCGCAAAGACGTCGTTGTCTTTCCAGCGAGTTTCGATTTTATGAAAGTGGGCGAACGCGTCACGGGTTTGGGCAGGGGCTCGGCTCATGATGTCTCAGTGTAGGTTTAATGAGAAGTATGATAACAAGGCTAGCAAGCTCATGACACACAGGATAAGCCACCATGCTAAAGGTCTATGCCATCGACGGAATCACCCCTGTCGTTCACCCCACCGCGTACGTACACCCCACCGCGGTACTAATCGGTGATGTCATCATCGGCGCGCGTTGTTATATCGGCCCCTTGGCGAGCTTACGTGGCGACTTTGGGCGGATTGTGATCGAAGAAGGGGCCAATATTCAGGATAGCTGCGTGGTGCATGGGTTTCCAGATCGCGAAACTGTCGTTGAAGTTGATGGCCACGTCGGCCACGGCGCCATCTTGCATGGCTGCCGGGTTGAACGCAATGCGCTTGTGGGTATGAATGCGGTGGTGATGGATGAGGCGGTGGTCGGCACCTGCAGCATCGTTGGGGCCTCGGCGTTTGTCAAAGCAGGCATGATCATCCCGCCGCGCAGCATGGTGATGGGCGCCCCCGCCAAGGTCGTGCGTGAACTGAAAGACCAAGAGATCGCCTGGAAATCAATGGGCACCGGTCAATATCAATTACTCACCGAGCGGTGCCTGGCCACGATGCAGTGCGTGGCTCCGCTCAGCGAAATTGAGCCCGACCGTAAAAAGCTTAATTTACAGTCGCCGGCTAAGCCAAAGATTCACTCGATGTGAGGTCTTTAGTGGCGATGAGTTGGTTGTTCGCCACCAACTTCCTGTATGCGGTCATCTTCATTTTTTGACCTGTGCTGGGTAGCCTTCTTCGTCTAACACCTCGATGATTGGTGCTGTACCCTTTGAGAAGTCACCCACCACGCGCGCTGCGCCTGCGGCTAAATCGACTTCAACCTCTGCCATACCTGCAACGCCTCTCAGCGCCTTTTCAACATGCTTCACGCAGTTGCCGCAGGTCATGCCGGTGATACTTAGATTGATCGTTTCCATGCTCTGGCTCCATCATTGAAGGTTCATACGCTGATGGCTAAATAGTAGCGTGTCGCACCTAAATTCGCATGATCTAGATCATGGCGACTCGAGTATTTCTAAATTTGTGCCAACTTTGCCGTGAATCCACTTGTTGCATAAGTTTCTATCGATTAATATACTACTTTTGTAGTTAAATGCTTCGAGGTGAATCATGGGGATGCCTGTACGAATCGATGATGCGCTTTATAATGAGGCGCGAGCACACGCACACGCCGAGCGACGCACGATAGCGGGTCAATTAGAATTTTGGGCGATGGTCGGTAAAGCTGCCTTAGACAACCCAGATCTGCCGATTGAGTTTGTCAAAGACTTGCTCATCGCGCGTGCCGAAGGTCAAAGTTTGGCCACACCCTTCATCCCTGAAAGCACGAGTGATTGATGTCGTTGTCAACAGTACAAGTTTTTCAAACCAACCAATTCAGTCGCAGTTATAAAAAACTGCACCTCAAACAAAAAGCAGAAGTCGATCAAGCTGTTGCTGCAATCGTTCAAGACCCAACCTTAGGCGAAGCAAAAAAGGGCGACCTTGCTGGTGTATTTGTTTATAAGTTCAAATGTAATGATCAACTAACGTTGCTTGCTTATGAATACGATCCAAAAACAAGAATGCTCTTGCTTTTAGGATCGCACGAAAACTTCTACCGAAATCTCAAACGATAAACATATTGCTATCAACGCAACGCCTTATACCGAATCCGTTTAGGCGCAGCACCGGCTTCGCCTAGACGACGACGTTTGTCGGCTTCATACTCTTGATAATTACCGTCAAAAAATACCGCCTGCGAATCGCCTTCGAAGGCTAGGATATGTGTGGCGATACGATCTAAGAACCAGCGATCGTGGCTGATCACCATGACCGAGCCGGCAAACTCAAGCAAGGCGTCTTCAACGGCGCGCAGTGTTTCAACGTCGAGGTCGTTTGAAGGTTCGTCAAGCAGCAACACGTTGCCACCGGTTATAAGAGTTTTAGCCAAGTGCAACCGGCCACGCTCACCGCCTGATAGCTGCCCCACCATCTTGCCTTGATCGGCGCCTTTGAAGTTAAAGCGACCGAGGTAAGCACGTGCGGGCATTTCGAAGCGACCTACTGTCAAAATATCGGCGCCATCGGCAACCGAATCAAACACGGTTTTATCGTTGGGCAAGGCGTCGCGCGATTGATCTACAAACGCGATCTTGACGGTTGAGCCGATATTGACCTGACCGCTGTCGGGTTTTTCTTGGCCTGCAATCATGCGAAACAAGGTTGATTTACCGGCACCGTTCGGGCCAATAATGCCAACGATCGCACCGGGCGGCACACGAAAACTTAAATTATCAATCAACAAGCGATCGCCAAAGGCTTTGCTGACGTTGACGAACTCAATCGCCTCGTTACCTAAGCGCTCAGCCACAGGGATGAAAATTTCTTGGGTCTCGTTACGCTTTTGATATTCGTGCGACGACAACTCTTCAAAACGCGCCATACGGGCCTTGGATTTTGCCTGACGGCCCTTGGCGTTTTGACGAACCCATTCAAGTTCTTTTTTGATGGTCTTTTGGCGCGCTGACTCAGTCGACTCTTCCGTTTTCAAGCGGGCGTCTTTTTGCTCGAGCCACGAACTGTAGTTGCCTTTCCAGGGGATGCCATGACCACGATCCAATTCAAGAATCCATTCAGCAGCGTTATCCAAAAAATAACGATCGTGGGTCACGCCCACTACAGTGCCCGGAAACTTAGCCAAAAATTGCTCAAGCCACTCAACGCTTTCAGCATCTAAGTGGTTGGTAGGCTCGTCAAGCAAGAGCATGTCTGGCTTAGACAGCAACAAGCGGCAGAGGGCCACCCGACGCTTTTCACCGCCCGACAGCTTGCCTACGTTGGCATCCCAAGGGGGCAGACGCAAAGCGTCAGCCGCGATTTCCATTTGCGTTTCGATATCGTCTGAGCCGCTCGAAGCGGCAGCAGAGATAACCGCCTCAAGGTCAGCCTGCTCAGCGGCCAACGCATCAAAATCAGCATCGGGCTCGGCGTAGGCTGCGTACACGGCATCCAGGCGTTTGCGCGCGGCAACAACGGCGCCTAAGCCTTCTTCGACGGCATCGCGCACAGTGTGGTCTGGGTTGAGCTTGGGCTCTTGTTCGAGATAACCAATATTCAAACCAGGCATCGGTACTGCGTCACCTTCGATTTCTTTGTCGACGCCGGCCATAATCCTCAGCAAAGTCGATTTACCCGACCCGTTTGTACCCAGCACGCCAATCTTGGCACCCGGAAAAAACGACAAAGAAATATCGCGCAAAATCTGACGCTTGGGGGGCACGGTCTTGCCGACGCGGTGCATGGTGTATACGTACTGGGCCATTTGGTCTGTCGCTCTGTTGAAAATAATCGATAACGTCTATTGTAGAGCTTGAGGCACATACTTGGTCAAACGCACTTACGGCTATGATGGCGACTAGCAGAGTTTCGCGCCACAACGCGCGTCTCACTGCTTAAACGAGCTTAAGCCTGGGGAATCCAACGCCTACGAACACTTCGATTGCCCGACGCTGGCTCTCTAAGCCCGACTCGAATAATTTATCTTAAATTTTGCCCTGTTTAGGGCCTGCTCACCATGACCACACCTGACTTAAGCCTGCGCTTTACCGAACAAGAACTCTTGATGCTGGGCAAAACCGCCGACGGCTTAAGTGCCTATATGGGTAAGTCTGTGCTGGCCGAAGTTGGGCTGGATGAGGAGGCCGAATGGGTGATTTTTGCGATTCCGCTAGGCGTCGACGAAAAGCCTGACGAAACGGCCATGCATGTGCAAATGGGCGGCCCCAACGCGCGGTTTGTTGGCGGGCGAGGCGGGCTGGATCTGGATACTGAAGTCTACGATTGCCAATACCTGTGGTCCATACAAATTACTGAAGATCCAGAGGCGCGCTTCGTGCGCTTGGATCATAACGGCGATGAGTTTGATTTTTCGAATGAACTGGCTGAACTGCTACCGTTTGAATTATCTGACGAAGAACTACCAGACCCTGACCTTGAGCTGCTTGAAGAGTTAGGTGATGATGAGTTGGATGATGTTGGGTTTGAAGGCGACGCAGGCGACTTGAAACCGCCTAAGGGACCTTTGCATTAGACGCTTGCAGTCGCGAATCGCCTGTAGCCTTTCCACCAACATCACTTGAAAACGCACCAGGCGTCATGATCGAAATGCCGCGATAAGGATGCATATCCGTTAGATGCGCGTGGC
Organism: Candidatus Methylopumilus sp.; assembly: GCA_021738045.1. GTDB lineage: Bacteria > Pseudomonadota > Gammaproteobacteria > Burkholderiales > Burkholderiaceae_B > Zwartia. The sequence continues at coordinate 5,565 of JAIPCU010000202.1, forward strand.
TTCAGCGTAAAGCGCAAGAAATTCAAGTCTAGTTTCTGCTTGAAAGTAGCGATCGAATTTGGGTCGAGAGAGAACCTCTGTGAGCTCACGTTCTGTTGAGGACGATGCCAAGAGTTCAAAGTTGCGCAGCGAC
>JAIPCU010000203.1 GCA_021738045.1 Candidatus Methylopumilus sp.
GCAATCGATTGGAGCAGTGCCTTCGATAGCACCTCGACGCGAGAGGGATCCATCCCTGCGGGGCCGACGATTCCCATCCAGCCAACGGCCTCAAAGCCCTCGAAGCCTTGCGAGGCGATTGGGCGCACACTGGGTAGCGTGTCGATAGGTTTGGCAGTGCTCACGGCCAAGGCACGCAACTCGCCTCGGTTGATGAATGGGATGACTAACGGTGCGGCTTCAAACAGCACCTCGATCTGCCCGCCTAACAAGTCGGTGACGGCAGCAGGGCCACCCTTGTAGGGTACGTGCTGCATCTTGATATCCGCCACTTGCTTGAACATCTCTTGGGTCAGATGGCTGGTTGAGCCATTACCTGGCGAGCCAAAATTTAAGCTGTTGGGTTTGGCTTTGGCAGCGGCGACTAGGTCGGCAACAGACTTGATATTTGATTTTGAAGAGACAACAAGCGTTTGTGCTACGGCCGCCACCAGCATGATGGGCGTGAAGTCTGTTCGTGGATCGTAATTGGCCTCTTTGAAGAGATGAGGTGCGATCCCGAGTGGGCCACTGGCGTTCATGCTGAGTGTGTAGCCATCGGCTGGCATCCGAATCAGATATTTACTGCCGATTGTGCCGCCTGCGCCAGCTTTGTTATCAATAATCACCGGTTGCCCAAGATACTTCGTTAGACCCTCGCCCATCATGCGCGCGAGCGAGTCGACCGATTGCCCAGCGGGGTAGGGAACAACCATCGTAATTGGCTTATCGGGAAAAGCATCTTTAGCTTGAGCCACAGCGTTGAGGCAAGACGTTGCTAGCACCAAGGTTGTAAAAAGTTTTAAAGGGATAAGTGTCATGATTTTTTTGTGTTTGCTGAGTGATTTAAATAGTATAGGTCGAGTCTTGTGCGCAGATACAATGTCATCCATAAAAAGATAAAAACACAAGACAACGCCGTGGGGGGTGTAGCCCTAAGCGGCAAAGCATCAAGGAGACGCCGTTGCAAAAAACAGAAAAGTCGGTCAGCCTCGAACTGGCACAGTGGGTGAGCTCGTTACAGTACTCAGACTTGAAGGCCGAGCTTATCCGCGATGCCAAGCGCTACTTATTAGATGCCCTAGCGGTGGCTTGGGCTGGCTCGAGGGCGATAGGGACAGAAGGCGTGCACGCTTGGTTGATCGCGCAAGGCGGTAAGGCTGAGAGCCGAGTCTGGTTAACCAGCGAGTATCTGCCGGCGACCTCTGCGGCGTTTATCAACGGTATTTACGCAGCGGCGCTTGATTTTGATAGCGTCCATGATCAGGCAACCTCGCATCCAGATATCGTGATCATCCCGGCACTTCTGGCGCTTGCCGATCGGCAACTCATGCATGGCAAAGATTTTTTGACTGCGTATATCGCAGGCGCCGAGATGCATGTGCGCTTGTGTATGGGGATTACTCATAATCCAGGTTGGTTTATGACCGCAACGATTGGGGTGTTCGCCTCTGCCGCGATCTCGGCGCGCGTGCTTGGCCTAGACGTGAATGGCATTCATACCGCGATGGGGATTGCACTGAGCCGCGCTGCTGGTACGCAGCAATCTCTGGTCGAGGGCGCATTGGTCAAGCGACTGCAATCTGCCTTTGCAGCGCGCGATGGGCTTGAGGCCGCCTTTTTAGCGCAGTGTGGCATCACCGCACCCAAGCAAATGTTTGAAGGTGAAAGGGGCTTTAATAACTTATACGAGCCCCTTGATCGCGCCCGAACCTTGGGCGGCTTAGGCCAGTCATATTTGCTGCAAACCCTAACCTTAAAAAATTATCCCAGTTGTTTTTGTAACCATGCTGCGATTGTGGCGACTGAGCGACTTGTTGCGCAGCACAATTTAACGATTGATCAATTGGCAGGCTGTACGGTGAGGATTACGCCTTACATGAATCGCTTGGTCGGAGCGCAATTTTCGCTTGGTGATAGCCCTCAGGTGGCTGCGCAATTTAGTGTGCAGTATTCAATTGCAAGCATCCTACTGCGTGGGTCTTTTAGATTGCAGGATATCGACACCGACGCAGTGCTAGACCCCGCGGTCATGGATTGTGTTCAGAAAATCAAGATTGAAATTGATCAAACCGAATCAGGAAAATTTACCCCAGCGACCGTGATCATTCAAACAAAGGCTGGAGAGTTATTGAGTTGCACGGTGAATGAGATTCCGGGTACGCCTGCCAGTCCTCTAGGAGATGCGCAAATCAGGGCAAAAGCCATGATTTGCCTGACCAGCGGACCCTATGCAATGACCGAGTCCCAGGCCCGCAAGTTGATTGCACGAATTGACTTAATCGATCAATTTGAAAATATGCAAGAGTTTTGGAGCTTTTTATAAAAAGTGCCGGCTCCTAGGGTAAGCGCTATGTCTTTGTCGTTGACGAATAGTGACTTCGCTCCTATAGTCAAGAGGGCGTAGCCTGCGCATTTGAGTCTGCACTCAAAGCCACTCTATGCTCTCAACGTGTGGTTCGCTAGAACCCCGACAACAAAACGAGGAGCAGCAATGAACGAAGCATCAAAATCACGTCGCCAGCTATTGCAAGCGGGTTCAGCCGCGGGTGCGATGGCCCTCTTGGGCTTGCCTGCGATTGTCAAAGCGCAGTCTGACAAAATCCGTATCGGTCACTTAACGCCCTTGACCGGCTTTTTAGGCCCACTCGGTGAGTACGGCACGATGGGCATCAAGCTAGCCGTCGACGAGGTCAACAAAGCGGGTGGTATCAACGGACGTCAGGTCGAGCTCATTTCAGAAGACTCTGTGAATCCAGCCACGGCTGCAAGTAAAGCCCAGCGTATGTTTGAGCGCGATGGCGTGATGTGCTTGTTGGGTGAAATTAACTCGGCCTCAGGCTTGGCGATCAGCCAAGTGGCGTTGCGCAACAAAAAGATTTTTATCAATACCGGCGGCAACTCTGACGAACTGCGTGGCAAAAGCTGCAATAAGTTTATGTTTCACGTTGAGTGCGCAAACTCGATGTATGTGAACACGTTAGGTCGTGCGTTGCTGCAACAAGGGATGGTCAAAGGTAAGTCATGGTATTTCTTGACAGCTGATTACGCGTTTGGTCATGACCTGACACGCGTTGCTAGCCGCTTTTTAGCAGCGCAGGGTGGCAAGATTGCCGGCGAAGATAAAGTCCCAACAGACGCCACCGACTACTCAGCCTACATGCTGAAGATCCGTCAGGCTAAACCCGATATCGTGATTTCTAACTTGGCTGGTACGCAGATCACCAGTTTCATGAAGCAGTACTCTGAGTATGGGCTGCCTTTCCCGATCGCTGGTTTTGGTTTTGACACCGCGTTGGCTTGGGGTGCCGGTGCCGATAACTTCTTAGGGACTTGGCCTGTGCCATGGCACCATGATGTCGATTCGCCAAGCTCAAAAGCGTTTGTCGCTGAATTTATGAAGCGTCATGGCAAACCGCCTGAAAACCAAGCATGGGGCGATTACACCGTCATGAAAATGATGGCTCAAGCCATGAATGACTTGAAATCGACTGACTCGATGAAAGTGATTGAGAACTTTGAAAAAGGCGCACAGTTTGACATCATGAAGACTCGCCCTGGTTACTTCCGTTCATGGGATCATCAGTTGATGCAACAGATGTACACACTGACACCCAAGAAAAAAGGTACCGCCCGTGACAAGTGGGACTTCTTGCAACTGGGCGCCACGGTGCCTAACGCCAATGAGTCACTCGAAATTATTGCTCCTACGCGCGAAGAGAATCCCTGCAATATTACTTAAGCGGGTTCACACTGCCTCTAAGCCTGTTGTAGGCTGATTCACTCCCGTGATCTGACTAGGTTACGGGAGTCGTTTTATTTTTATGGTTTGAATGTCGATGCAATTCATCTTTTTTTTAGAGCAAGTTTTAAATGGCCTCATGATTGGAGGCTATTACCTGTTGATCGCGCTTGGGCTGTCGTTGATCTTTAGCTTGGGCGGAATCGTCAACTTGGCACATGGTGCGTTTTATGCGCTGGGTGCCTACGGCGCGGTCGTGTTGACGCAGTACGTCGGCTTTGGCGGGGCGTTGGTACTTTCGCCCGTGTTGGTGGGATTGTTAGGCATCGCGTTCGAGCGTTTTTTGTTGCGTCGCTTTTATCAAAGCGATCCGATTTTAGGTCTGTTGCTCACCTTTGGTTTGGCGATGATCGCCGAGCAAATCATTCGAATGATTTGGGGTTCTAGCCCGTTGGCGTACTCGATTCCATCAGCCTTGAAAGGCCAGATCGTATTGGGTGATTTTATTTATTCGCGCTATCGCCTTGTGATGTTGTTGGTGGTGATCGGTGCCATGATTGGTCTTTGGTTTTTGTTGAATAAGACTGCCTTTGGTCGCGTGGTGCGCGCGGGTACCCAACGGCCCGATATGGTCGCCGTCTTAGGAATTCGTTTAAACCACTACATGACGGGCGCTGTGGTGCTGGGCGTGAGCCTGGCTGCGTTGGCCGGCGTGTTACTTGCCCCTCTTGCAGGTGTGCATCCTGCGATGGGTGCCGAAATCATGACAGCGGCTTTTGTTGTGGTGGTGATTGGCGGAATGGGAAGCTTTTGGGGTGTTGTGCTCGCCGCGGTGTTAGTGGGGGTTGTGCGAGGCATAACAACTTTCTTCTATCCGCCTGCCTCAGAAGCCTCAATGTATGTATTGATGATTTTGGTTCTGCTGTTGCGCCCGCGTGGTTTGCTGGGTGAGCGCATTGAGCGATTTGAATAAGAAGCTGGCATGACAAACGTAAACACACAAAAATATTTGCCTCTGGGTTTAGCCCTGTTGGGGCTGCTGATTTCGCCTTTCATCATGCGGGCACTGGGTTTGACCCCTGGTACCGCCACCGATGTGGTGATCTACGCCATGGCAGCCTTGGGGTTGAATCTGTTAGTCGGTCATACAGGCTTAACGTCTTTTGGGCATGGTGCCTTTTTTGGTATCGGCGCTTACGCTGCGGCGTTATCACAGAAGTACTGGTTCGAAGGGCAGATGGTCATGCCGATCTTGTTCACAATCGTATTTTGTGGGCTGCTTGCCACCTTGGTCGGTGCGCTGATCTTACGCCGGCGAGGCGTGTACTTTTCGCTGCTGACCTTGGCGTTTTCGGCACTGACGTTTGCCATTGCCTTTCGCTGGACCGCGCTGACGGGTGGTGAGAACGGCTTGGGTAATGTTGTTCGCCCCGCAATGGGTGCTTTGCAGCTAGATCAGCCAGTGCCTTATTTAATCGCCGTGAGCATCATCGGCTGGCTTGTCTTGTATCTTATTTGGCGCGTGACGCGTTCGCCTTTTGGTCATGTGCTTGCGGCCATCCGAGAAAACGAACAACGCGCGCAATTTCAAGGCTATGACACGCAGCGATACAAATTATTTGCCTTCGCGATTTCGGGCACTGTCACGGCGCTGGCCGGTAGCCTGCTAGCGTTTCACTATCGCTTTGCGTCGGCTGATCCAACCTCGGTCACCTTTTCGGGTGAGTTGCTGGCGATGGTGGTGATTGGTGGCATGCACAGTTTGCTCGGGCCGGTGATAGGTGCATTTTTCTATATTCTGTTTCGCGAATATCTTTCAATCTGGACGCCTAATTGGCTGTTGTATTTTGGTTTGCTATTTGTCGGTTTTATTATTTTTTCACCCAAGGGTCTTGTGGGGGTCTGGGCACAAATCAAAAAACGCTT
>JAIPCU010000204.1 GCA_021738045.1 Candidatus Methylopumilus sp.
ACCCATAAACTCGCGCCACCAATCACCGTGTTCTGCGGAGCACCTTGCACGTCTGAGTAATACGGCAGCGTTGAGGTGCCAAAAGCAAACTTGGCATTGCGCTTTACGTTGCCATACAGGGCCGATGAGCCTGTGGTCATCGCGCACTCGCCAGCCACAAAGGTCGGATCGGCTGCATTGGCGCGGCCCTTATAAACAAACAGCCCTTCTTTGGCCATGTCAGACAAATTCTGGATGTGGCGCGTGTGCAGTGGGCTGTTGACGGTTAAGCGGGCGCTATTGCCTTTCCTGCCATTCCCTTGCGTCGCAAACTCGGTGTTGTGCCAGGCGCTGAAGCTTTCGAGCTGAGTCCAGCTTACCCAGCTAGTCGTGAGGGGGCACTTATGACCAGACTCTTTGAGTTTTTTTGCAGCCGCAACCACCTCTGGCCACGTCAGTGGTGGTTTTTCGGGATCCAGGCCGGCCGCTTTAAACGCATCCTTGTTGTACCAAAAAACGGTTGTTGAACTGTTAAACGGAAAACTCAACATCTGACCATTGGGCGCAGTGTAATAACCGGCCACGGCAGGCACGTAAGCAGCGGGATCAAACTTGATACCGGCTTTGTTCATCACTTCGGTGACCGGCACGATCGCGCCTTTACTGGCCATCATTGTGGCTGTACCCACTTCAAACACTTGCAAAATGTGTGGCGCATTGCCAGCGCGAAACGCTGCGACTGCTGCTGTCATGGCTTCGTCATAGGTACCTTTAAAAACAGGCATCACTTTGTAATTCTTTTGGCTGTCGTTGAAGTCTTTGGCCAGATCATTGATCCACTCGCCTAGGGCACCGCTCATGGCGTGCCACCACTGAATCTCAGTTTGAGCCTGGGCGGGCGTAAAAACTGAGGCGCTGAGTGCGAAAACGGTCGAAGCCGCTGCGATAGAAAATTTGAGTTTCATTGGTTTCTCCGTGAATCCTGCCTGCTTGAGGCCAATAGGTTTAGAGTCGGTCGAATAAAAAAAGGGGGGCCTTTGGATCGTTGGACGAATCTTCAACAAATTCGCCTCGAATTTCCGCAAGCCGAGATTGAGCTTAACGTTCAATTGTGACAATTCATATTACTCGTTAGTCATCCGCTTTGGATTTGGTTTTTGCCCTCGTTTTAGACCTTATTGGGCCGATACCGAACTAAAGCTTGCCGTCCGGGCTGAACACAGCTGAGCCCACTCGGTTCAACCCCTAGGGGCTCCGGTGCTGCCCCGGCATACGATCTCGATCGGAAAGCTTTGAAACGGGCTGTAGGGCTCTTGTTCAAGCCGAGCGATCAGTTGCTCGGCCGCTGCCAAGCCGATTTCAACGATCGGCGTACGGATGCTGGTCAAGCCGGGGGTTTGGGTCGCACCCAGGTCGGTATTATCGACCCCCGTAATCGAGATATCGTGACCAATGGCCAAGCCCAACTTTCGACACGCCAGCATTGCCCCAACGGCAAACACATCGTTGGTGGCAACGATCGCGGTGGGCGGCGCCGGCAGAGACAGCAGACGTAAAGCCGCCTCTTGAGCCGACTGCAGTGAGATTGGCGCATATTGAACATGTTGAGCATCCAGCTCAAGGCCAGCCTCGGCCAACGCCCGGCGCACGCCAGCGCCACGCTCACGTGCGCGATCGTTACCGTCAACGTAGGCACTCAACAAGCCAATCCGGCGGTGACCTAACGCGAGTAAGTGGTTCGTGACCTCGTAGGTGGCCGCTTGGTTATCAAAGCCCACGCTCGGGTGTTTGCGCAAAGGATCGATTCCCCACGTCAAGACATACGGCCGACCATAGTCTTCTAGCAGGGAAAACAAACGAGGGTCGTGATCTAAGCCAACAAAGACAAAAGCATCAACACCCCGTTCGATCAACTGGCTGGCCACGCGCAACTCGACCGCTAAATCATAGTGATGCTCAGCTAACACAAGTGAGTAACCGCTCTCGTCTAAACGCTGCTGTAGAGCGCTTGTTGTGCGTGCGTACAGCGCGTAATCAAAAGAAGGTACGACCGCACCAATCATGTTGCTGCGACGACTACGCATTGAGCGGGCGGCCCCGTGGGGCACATAGCGCAACTTGGCCGCAGCCTCAAGTACCAATTGCCGCGTGGCGGGTTCGACACTTTTCGGGTTATTGAGCGCGCGCGAAACCGTAGCAGTCGACACCCCCGCCAGACGAGCGACATCTTTTGCGTCGCTACGACTGCGCACGACTTGATTCGAGGCGTCTGTTGGATCTTGCGTTGACATTTGAGAAGTATAGGTGAAACACAACTGTGGATGTAAACGTATTCATTCACAAAAAAATCCAACAGACTTGAGTGACTACCTTCAAAAAAAATAGCTTTTTTGCAAAATAAACTAAAGAAAGGTGCCATTTCATGTTTTAAATGCTACTCTGAATACGATGTAAACGATTGCATAAAGTCGAAGTTTGCGGATTATTTGGTTCCGTCTGACACAAAACACAATAGCAACCCGAAGAGACTCAGCTCATTACTCAATTGCTCAACGCTTGATCTAAACCCTCTCGCGCTGCAGCCACCCGGAGACAATCATGAAATCATCGTTTCGAACCCACTCCCTGCAAACTGGTCGGCGCAAAGTGCTTAAACAAGCCGCCAGCCTTGGTATGTTGGCCTCAGGCGCCACAAGTTGGACAACCGCCTTTGGGCAAGGCGATGAACTCGCCGCCTACAAAACAGCAAAAATCAACTGGCGCCAAACTGAAGGCGAAGCCATCTCAGTGGCTGTCATACCGGCCAGTTACTTTGAAAACCTCATTTCACTGATCCCTCAGTTCGAAGCACTGACCGGGATCAAGGTACGCATGGAGAAAGTACCGCCGGGGCAGATCCGCCAAAAAGCCTTGCTCGATCTCTCCTCAAAGACCGCCACCTTTGCGACTCACGCTGCAGACCCGATGTACTACCCGCTCTACGTTGCCAACAAGTGGGTCGATCCCTTGGATACGTATTTGAACGATCCAACCCTAACTGATAAGGCTTGGTTTAATTACGATGACATCATCAAAGCCTGGCGCGAAGCAGACTCTGTTGGCGGTAAGCCCTATGGCATCCCGTTTGATGGCGAAGTCACCGTTCAGGTGTATCGCAAAGACCTGTACGCGGCCAAGGGGCTTAAACCCGCTGAAACGTATGATCAACTGCTCTCCAATGCAAAGGCCCTGACAGATCCGGCTAATCGTACCTACGGACTCGCGTTGCGAGGCTTCTCGGGGGCCGGACAAAATATGTATGTGTACCCCTCAATTTTGCGCGGCTTTGGGGGCAGTTGGTTTAACGGCGACAAGTTAGTGGTGAACTCGCCCGAAGCCGTCAAGGCACTGACTTGGTACGTCGATGCGCTGACACAATACGCACCACCGGCGGTACGCAACTGGAACTGGCCCGATATTGCAGACGCTTTTTCTCAAGGCACTGTGGCAACCTATCTCGATGCACACTCGTCAGCCGCCGTCATTAATAATCCTGAAAAATCCAAAGTCGTGGGCAAGATTGCTTACGCGCGCTGGCCAGCCGGCCCGAGTGGCAAGCGCGTGACCTCAATTTGGAACTGGGGTTTCCCGATCAACGCCGCCCTGAGTGCCCGTGCAAAAAAAGCAACCTGGCTCTTTATCACCTGGGCAACAAGTGCAGAAACCCAAATACGCACGTCCTGGAAATTTGCGGGCCCCGCTAAACGCTCTGGCTTAAACCGTCTTTCGTTATGGCGTGACCCCGCTTTTGCTGAAGCGATGAGCGGTGCGGGCGACAATTTCATACCGGCAGCCTTGCAATCACTCGAGCTCGACACCGACGTACAGTGGCGACCTTTAGTGCCGCAGTGGCCCGCAATTGGCGAAGCCATGGCAACCAGCATTCAGGCTGCGCTCGTCGGACAAAAGAAACCAAAAGAAGCCTTGGATGAAGCGCAAGCCCGAATCCAGCAGCTCTTAAAGAACTAGAGAATGGCTGCAGCACAAGCGATTGACTCTGGCGCTCTTGCCCTAGCCAGGCAAGAGCGTAGGTTCGCCTGGTACTTACTGGGGCCGTCGCTATTACTGTTATTGATCACCACCACAGCCCCGCTTGTCTACTTGGGCTGGACGAGCTTTTTCCGGCTCGATATGACCATGCCCTGGCTATCGGGTTTTGCTGGCCTGGACAACTACGGCAAGATGTTGGGCGACCCACGGTTTATGAACTCGCTATGGCTGACTGTGGTCTACACGAGCTCGACCGTCTGCTTACAAATACTGGTTGGGCTGTCGCTTGCGATGCTCGTCCAGCAGATCCCCAAGGGTCAGGCGCTGTTGCGTATCGCCGCGATCTTACCAATTGTGCTCGCCCCAGTCGTCGTCGGTTTGTTTTGGCGCACCCTCGTGTTAGCCCCTGACGTCGGTCTCGTCGACTTGGTCACTAGGGCTCTCGGGCTCGGCAGTCAAAACTGGTTAGGCGACCCGCAACTCGCCCTCATCTCTGTGATTGCCATCCACACATGGCAATGGACTCCGTTCGCCTTTCTCGTTTTTCTCGCAACGCTGGCGACTCTGCCCGCCGACGTCTATGAGGCAGCGCGGCTAGATCGAGCCAACGCCTGGCAACGTTTCCGCTATCTCACCCTACCGTTAATACGCCCCGCAATCATCATGGTTGTCATCATGCGCACCATGACGGCGCTTTCAGCCTTTGCTGCCATTTTTGCGGCGACAGGCGGCGGACCAGGCTCCTCAACCGAAATCTTGAATCTATACGCCTATCGAACCTCGTTTACAGAATTAAATCTCGGCTATGGCTCAAGTCTTGCGATGGTGCTGCTCGGCCTCACACTCGCCGTGTCCTACGTCATGTTTAAACGCAGAAAAGCCGCTAAATGAAACAAACCATCCCGCGTCAACTCATGTTGTTTACTGTCGCCGGTCTGCTGCTCACCGTCTGGGCGTTTCCGGTGATTTGGGGAATCCTCACCTCCTTTAAGACTGAACGCGACGTGCTGGCCTACCCGCCAGTCTGGATTTTCACGCCAACGCTCGATAACTATCGTGCCGTACTCAGCGGGGCGGATTCAATCCTTCCCAACCTCTGGTCGAGCATCGTCGTTTCAAGCACCGCAACGCTACTGACAATGCTATTTTCGGTACCGGCCGCGTACGCGATTGCCCGCCTCAAATACCCAGGTAAGCAAACCAGTGGCTTTTATGTACTGGTGACGCAAATGCTACCTCCAGTGGGCTTGGTGATTCCCTATTACCTGGTGCTGCAACGAATCGGCGGGCTGGACACCTACTCGGGTTTGATTTTGATCTTTCTGACTTTTTCGTTGCCCTTTGCCATCTGGCTGATGGTGTCTTACTTTGAGGATATTCCGCTTGAGATGGAGGAAGCCGCCCTGCTTGATCGCGCCGGACGGCTGCGCGCACTTTGGTATGTGATCTTGCCTCAGGTGCGTGGTGGTATCGCCGTGACAACTATTTTTGTCTTTCTCAACTCTTGGAATGAATTCATGTTTTCTGTGTTGCTCGGCGGTAACCGCGTGCGGCCCGTCACTGTTGCGATGTTCAACTTTATTTCTGTTGAGCAGACTCAATGGGCGC
>JAIPCU010000205.1 GCA_021738045.1 Candidatus Methylopumilus sp.
CTCTTTTACCCCACGGCGCAAGCAATTGCTGCTGCCTGAGCTTTAAGTCGGCAGACACTTCGAGTATGAAATAGTTGGCGGTGAAACCTTGCGAGTCTAAGGCACTTAACACGCTGTGCGCCAACGCGCCGCTACCGGCACCGAACTCAAGGATGTCAGCTGAGGCAGACTGCTGCAAGACTTCGAGCACCTGTCGCGCCAGCGTGTAGCCAAATAACGGTGTGAGTTGTGGCGCGGTAACAAAGTCGCCGCTGATCGCGCCATGATTACTGCTGTTGCTGCTGTCATGAGCGTCGCTTTGACTGTCGCGCGGCTGCGAAGCCACGTTCGCTTCGGCCAGCTTGACGCTGCCAGCTGCGTAGTAGCCCAGGCCAGGCGCGTACAACACGTGATGCATCCATTGACTGAACGGCAGCCAGCCACCCTGCTGTTGGATCTGGGCACGTAAAAAAGCGCTGACACGTTGGCTATGCGCCAGCGCGTCAGCGCTTACCGGGATTGAGGTCTCGGCAGGCACTGCGTGTCTACAACTTAACGGCGACCGCCGTCAAAGGTAAAGCCGCGACGTGCACCCGTGGCAGCACGTGGAGCACCTGGACGAGGTGCGCCCGAACGCGCTGGAGCATCACCGCGTGGTGCAAAGGTTTTGCCGCTTGGTGCTGCAGCACGTGGCGCAAAGTCGCGTGCTGGGCGGGCGGGTTTGCCCGCGTACGCCGGGCGATCTGAGGCACCGCGGTCAGTGCGGGGCTCAAACGAACGTGGCTCGGTGCGTGCGTTAGCGTAAGGATTGTCGCTGCGTGCGGCATGCGGTTGATCACCGCGTGGGGCGTAGCTGCGATCACCATACGATTTTTCACCACGTGGTGCGTATGATTTTTCACCGCGCGGGGCAAACGGTTTGTCGCCACGAGGCGCAAATGATTTTTCGCCACGATCTGCAAACGGCTTATCGCCACGTGGAGCAAAAGGCTTGTCACCGCGAGGCGCGAAGGGCTTGTCACCGCGAGGCGCGAAGGGCTTGTCACCGCGAGGCGCGAAGGGCTTGTCACCGCGTGGCGCAAAGCTACGCTCGCCACGATCGGCAAACGGTTTGTCTGCGCGTGGTGCGTAGGGGCGTGATTCACGACCTGCGTAACCACCACCGCTCGGGGCCGAACTGCGATCGTTACTAAAACGCCCGCCCTTTTTGCCACCTGCACCACGGCCAGCACCTTCGGGGCGCGCGCTTGGTGTACGTTGTGGCTCAAGGCCTGCAATGACTTCTGAAGGAATTTGATGGCCAATGAAGTGCTCGATACGGCGCACTTTATGACGCTCGCCATGCACGGCCAAGGTGTAAGCCAAACCATCGCGCCCGGCACGGCCAGTACGACCGATGCGGTGCACATAATCTTCAGGCTGCATTGGCAGGTCGTAATTAATCGCGTGACTAATAGCTTGCACATCAATGCCGCGCGCAGCGACATCGGTGGCGACCAAGACACGCACGCGACCGTCTTGCACTTCAGTGAGGGTACGTGAGCGCTGGCGTTGATTCATGTCACCATGCAATGCCATGACTGAAAAACCGGTGTCAGCCAAGTGCTCGGCCAAATCATCGGCACCGCGCTTGGTGGCGGTAAATACAATCGCTTGATCCATCGCAGCATCGCGCAAGATGTGATCGAGCAAACGCAATTTGTGGCCAGCGTCATCTGCATACAACAGCGTTTGCGTGATGTTAGCGTGACGATCTGACTGCGACGCCAGCTCAATACGCTGCGGGTCACGCATCATACGAGCCGCTAATTTTGCGACGGTGCCGTCAAGCGTTGCTGAGAACAGTAAAGTTTGGCGATCTTGCGGCGTACGATCAACGATGGTGTTGATGTCGTCAATGAAGCCCATATCGAGCATACGATCAGCTTCATCAAGCACGAGTGTGTGTACGGTGGATAAATCAACCCGACGCGCTTGCAGGTGATCAAGCAGGCGACCAGGTGTTGCCACCAGCACATCAACACGACGCGACAAGGCTTTGAGCTGCGCGCCATAAGGCATGCCGCCCACAACGGTTGCGATGCGTAGATCATCAAGATTGCTGCCATAAGCGGCGGTGGCTTCGCTGACTTGTAAGGCGAGTTCACGGGTGGGGGTCAACACCAACACCTGCACACCACGGCCTTTATTGGCGGATTTTTGTGCAATACGGTGTAACGCTGGCAGCATAAACGCTGCTGTTTTACCGCTACCGGTTTGCGATGAGACCATTAAGTCAGAGCCGGCCATCGCAGGCGGAATCGCTGCCATTTGCACAGGCGTGGGGGTTGTAAAACCCGTACGTTCAATTGAAGAGAGTAAAGCGGGCGCGAGCCCTAACGAATCGAAGGACATGACTTTCCTAGAGGCCAGATAGTGGCCATATGACGCAGCCCGGAGAATTGGTAGACCGGCGGTAGTCGGTTGAATCGAGCATCGTGCCGACCGAATCAACCGAACGTCTGGGCTGGAGATCCATCTATCTGGATCACACTTGCTGCCCACGAAAGGAAAGGAGGTCAGAAATCGATGGTGTGTGTGCATAGCTAGGCATTGCCCGCTAGCGACCTGCGACATCTTTTTTGCAGTGTGCGTATAGTACCCTATTTTTAGATCGGGGTAAACCCTTTAGGGCGAATAATTAAGCTTTCCAGTCAATTACTTGCAAGTTTCGTTGTACTAACCACCCATTTGCTGCTTTAAAGTGCCCACATCCGATAAAGGGATTGGCACCCCGGCGCGCCGACAAAGGTGAGGGATGGTTACAGGTCAAAATCAAGTGCTGAGGTTCGTTAGCGAGTAAGTGTTGTTTGGTTTGCGCATGCGCGCCCCACAGCATAAATACCTTAGGATTTTGGTCTTTTGCCACCGCCTCGATCAACGCGTCGGTCACGGTCTCCCACCCTTTTTGGGCGTGCGATGCCGGCTGTCCGTCTTCAACTGTCAGCGAGGTGTTTAACAATAAAACCCCTTGCCTCACCCAGCGCGATAAATCATTTTGATCCGCATTAGGTTTCAGCACCAATTGCGTTGGGTCGTCGGGGTATTCAAGCTCGATCTCATTAAGGATATTGCGCAGACTGGGCGGGCGCGCCACGCCATCCGGAACAGAAAATGCTAGCCCTTGTGCTTGCCCCGCACCATGATAGGGATCCTGGCCCAGGATCACCACACGAACAGCCTGAGGCGTTAACGACTCAAGCGCTCGAAAAGGTTGCGCGGGATAAATGACCGCTTCGCTGCGCAACCGCTGCGCTAGCATGACCGACAAGCTATCAAGCGCACGCTTGACCTCATTGGCGCCCAACACAGCCAGCCAGGCCGGCGCCAGCTTGGTGAGATACGCGGATAGATCCGCTTGCATCAAACGATTAGAACTTAAGCGCAACTGAGAGGTCATCTGCCTTTAGCCCAACAAAGATCATTCAATCTGAGCGACCAACGGTGAAACCCGTGCCATCACCCATCCGTGACAGGCCTCACAACTATATTGAATCAAGCTGTGTCACCAAAGCTTGATGGTATGCAGTCAGCTGCTGTTGCACACGCGCACGTCGCGCCTCTTGAGCGGCCTGCGTTTTCAGATCGGCGTGCGGCACAGCGGCCCATACCGCTTGCGGAAAATGCGGATCATCTTGCCAGCGCGGAATCACGTGCCAGTGCAAGTGAGGCACCACGTTGCCAAACGCAGCCAGATTGACCTTGTCAGGTTTGAGCTCAGCACGCTGCACCTGTTCAACCAGCAGCACCACCCGCAACAACTCGGCCTGCTCTGCTGCGCTCAGGTCAGTCATCTCAACCACGTGCGCCATCCAGATCACACGCGTAAACCCCGGATACAACTGATCGCAAGCG
The DNA here is from genome assembly GCA_021738045.1 of Candidatus Methylopumilus sp. Classification (GTDB taxonomy): domain Bacteria; phylum Pseudomonadota; class Gammaproteobacteria; order Burkholderiales; family Burkholderiaceae_B; genus Zwartia. Next base: position 3,874 of record JAIPCU010000205.1, read on the forward strand.
TCAATGACGCGCAGATATTGGTTTTGCCACAAGACCGTGCCGCCTGGCGTTTGGCAAAGCGGGCATTTAGCGCTGAGCATCTTCAAGTGCCTTGACAATTAATTTCAGAACCTCGACACGCGCATAGTGTTTGTCGTTGGCGGGCAAAATATGCCAAGGCGCCCGCGCGGTGTTGGTGTGCGTAAACATCTCGTTTGCGGCAACCGCATAAGCCTTGGCTTTGCGTCGATTGCGCCAGTCTTCTTCAGTGATTTTAAACTGCTTAAAAGGCGAATGCGCGCGCTCTTTGAAGCGCTTGAGCTGCTCTTCAGGCGTCACAGCTAGCCAAAATTTAAGCACAATCGTGCCCTTCTCGAACATCTGCTGTTCGAAATCATTGATTTCATCATACGCACGCGTCCAGGAAGCGCGCGTGATAAGTTTTTCAACGCGCTCAACCAGCACGCGGCCGTACCAAGAACGATCAAAAATTGCGATGCGACCTCGCCTAGGCACATTACGCCAAAAGCGCCACAAATAGGGCCGAGACATTTCAGGCGGCGTTGGGGCCGCAACAGGCATCACATCAAATTGACGCGCATCAATCGCTCGCGTCACACGGCGAATCGCCCCACCTTTACCCGCCGCATCCGAGCCTTCAAAGACCAGCGCCAACGCGCGTTTTTTAAACTCTTTGTGGCGGACAAGTTGAGCCAAGCGATTCTGCAGCAGCAAAATCTGCGTTTCGTGGTCGCTCTTACTTAACGTGGCGCTGTGATCAAGCTGCTCAAGCCAGTTCACTTGCGGTTGAGTGACTGGCACACTATCTGGCTCGTGAAACACCGGCACCCGAATCGCACCGACTTTTAGCGACGCCAACACTGCCTGCGCCGTGCGTACCATTCTGAGCTTTGGATCAGCACTGGGAATCACGACCCAAGGGGTGTGGGGCGCATCAGTACCAGCCAAGATCAACTGACTGGCGCGCCGGATCGAATTAAATTTCTTGTGTGCTTTTAAATCGAGCTTATCAACCTGCCATGCTGTGGAGGGGTTCGCTAACAAGTCGTCAATTCGCGCTTGCTGCGCATCACGCGACAAGTGAAACCAAAGCTTAAGAATTTGTACGCCATTGGCGGCCAAGGTTGATTCAAACCGCCTGACAAAAAGAATGTCTTGTTCAAGCGCTTCTAAGTTCGGATGCCTGCGAGCTGCTTCTTTAAATATTGAGGTGTACCGCGAACCAAACACGATCCCGATCTCACCTTTGGCAGGTAATTTCATCCAAAATCTGCGCGCGTCGGGATAGGCTCGATCCTCGCGGCTCGCCTCTGGAAAAGCGATCGTGTGAATATGGCGCGGATCCATCCACTCATTTAACAGATTGATCGTCTCGCCTTTGCCGGCACCATCAATGCCTGCAACCAAAATAAGCAGGGCTCTATCTTTGAGCGAGATGTGGCGATACTGCTCATTCACCAACTGGGTACGCAAATGATGTTCGATTTTTTTAAACTCGTCTTGCGACAACTGCGGATCTGCTTCAGCTTCTTCAAACATTTTGGCGCTACCTTTTGAAAGTCTCTCAGTACAGTGGACGATGTTAAGTCGGATCGTTTGCTTACCCGACTAAGCGTCCAGCGCTCAACTAAGTGTTCTGCAACGCCGCTAAGCGCGCAGCGCGCACCTTTTGTTTGATCTGATCGGGCGCACTGGCCGAGCGCGCGGCGGCACCGGCGTCGAC
>JAIPCU010000206.1 GCA_021738045.1 Candidatus Methylopumilus sp.
AAACTTCAAGCGATTCCCGGTCAAGGTACCCCCAAGAATCGGCTGTGGTTTTCCGTAAATATTCAAGGTGCCCCCCACTCGCTGATAACGTTGGGTGAGCTCGAGCGTCAGTGGTTGGTGTGAGCGCTCAACCCCTTTTATCGACCACTTGCCCGCAGCGTTTCCGGGCACAACCCAGAAATACCCCTGCGCATAGCCGGTACCGACCTTGTCATCAGGCTCCCAGTCGCCCATGTTGAACGAGTTGGTCACAATCCGAGTGCCTGGTGCCATTTTCAAGATCGTTGGACGAATCTTTAAATTTAAATCAGGCAACAGATACATCGTTACAACCGTTGCTTTTGAAAAATCTTCAACAAAAATGTCGCCATTAATGATTTTAACTTTGTCTGCAACGCCAGCGCGCTGAGTATTGCGTGTCGCAAGATCAGCCATCTCTTTGTTGTACTCAATCCCCACCGCAGTGGCACCAAAGTTTTTGGCTGCCGCGATTGCAATCTTGCCATCACCGGCGCCTAAGTCATACACCAGATCGGTAGGTTTGACGTTTGCGGCTTTCAACATCGCATCGGCAACCGCGTCGTTGGTCGGCACCCAGATCACATCCTTACCGCTTTGCCCGACACGCGGTTCATACTTTTCATCACCCAACTTGGTTGACTCTGCAGACTGGGCAAACACTGGGTTGACAGCCAAGGCAACTGCAAGGGATGTCACACTAACGAGTACGCGAAATTTCATAGGCACCTCCAGGAAAAAGAGAAGAAAAAACGACAAATCTAGCTTACGAATCTTTACAAACAGCGGCCCCAAACTCTGCGCCCGCCCAACCCTCTATATGTTTAATAATGTTTGCATAATCTTTGGGGCCATCGCCCTGCCCGATCGCAAAAGACAAAAACTGGCGAGCTGCTGGGCTGACTGTCATGGGCACACCCAGCTTTTCAGCCTCTTCAATGCAAAGTTTAATATCTTTATGCAACAAGTCGGTGGTGAAGCGGGTAGGAAACTCACGCGTCAACACGCACTGTGGCATTTTTTCTTGAGTAATAAATGAGCGACCGCTCGACACGTTAATCACGTCTAACATTGTTTTCGCATCTAAACCAGCTTTAGCACCGTACACCAAGGTTTCGCAGCTGGCCACGATATTGACGGCACACAGGGTGTTGTTGATGATCTTCATCGTCTGCCCAAGGCTGGCTTGCTCGCCCAGGTAAAAAATATTTGTCCCTAAAACCGACAACAAGGACTTGACCTGCTCGAACGCTGCCGTCGGGCCCGATGCCATCAGGGTTAAGGTGCCTTTTTCGGCGCCGGTCGTCCCTCCGCTCACCGGCGCCCCGACCCATTGAATCTGTTTGGCGGCAGCAGCGGCAGCAACCGAATCGGTCACCGAGGGGCCCGTCGTGGATAAGTCGACAATGACTTTAACTGACTTTCCAGACAGGACACCAGCCGAGCCTTGCACCACAGACTGAACGATTGAAGGCGTGGGTAAGCAGAGCAAGACAAATTCAACCTCATCCGCCAGCGCCTGGGCACTTGCTGCGACACGCGCACCTTTTTGCTTTAAACGCTCTAAAGCCTGAGGATGATTGTCAAACACGACAAGGTCATGGCCAGCTGCTAAAAACCGGTTACCAAAATGATGGCCCATGTTGCCGAGCCCAATTAAACCGAGTTTCATATTTTATTATCTCCGGATATGTTTATTTTTATTTGAATGAGATATGCACTAAGAAAAGATCGCTGGCGCTCGACACACATTCAGCTTGTCAGCCGAACTCGCGTCGAGCGTGCCACTTACGTGATCTCATGGCCATGGGCTTATGCTACGTCTGCGGGGTCTCCGAGCACAACAGACTCATAGGCATGCAGTGCAGTCGCGCCACCAGTATGTAAAAACAAGACATTATCAGTCGGCTTGAAATAGCCTTTGCGACTTAAACCAATCAACCCAGCCATGATCTTGCCGGTATAAACCGGACCCAACAAAATCGCCTCGGTACGGGCCAGCATTTGCACGGCCTCGACCATCGCGGGATTAGGCACCGAATACTTGGGTCGCCACCAGTCACCAAAACTCAACACGGCTTCGGCAGGCACCTGTATCTTGACCCCAAGCAAATCCAAAATCGCTTGCGCCTCTTTATGCACCAAGGGGTTTTGATCTGACGGATCGCGACTCACACCAATACCGACCAAGGGGATTTGGATATTGTTACCCAGAAAACCAGCCACCAACCCACCGTGCGTGCCCGAACTTCCTGAGCCCACCACAAAGTGATCCATTGGCTGACCCATCTGCAAGAGCTGCTGCTGAAGCTCTTGGGCGCAGGCAACGTAGCCTAAACCACCAATGGCGTTTGAACCACCACCTGGAATGATATATGGCTTGCCACCCGAGGCACGCACCTCTTGGGCGACTTTTTCCATCGCTTCGGCCATGTTGCTACCACCAGGTACAACCGTAACAGCCTCAACGCCCAATAAGCGAAACATGAACTGGTTACCCGAGGCGTCAACCTTGTAACTACCCTGCACGCGCTCTTCAATGACAAAACGACACTTCAGGCCCTCTTTGACGGCCGCAGCTAGCGTGATGCGGCAATGGTTTGATTGAGGCGCGCCGCAGGTCACGAGCGTATCAGCGCCTTTTGCCAGTGCATCGCCCATCAAAAACTCAAGCTTGCGGGTTTTATTACCGCCTGGCGCTAAACCCAGCATATCGTCACGCTTAATCCACACACGTGGGCCACCCAACGCCTTGGTGAAATTAGGCAAAAACTCGATGGGCGATGGCATTTGTGAATAGCGACGGCGCGGGAAACGGCTGAGATCCATGAGTTAAATCCTAGAATTTAATAAAAAGAAAGAGTGATGATATTGCCCGACATAGTGCCTGATGGCATACCACTAAGCAACCACCTATCTTACTTTTCAACCAAAGGTGTTGGGCCCGTGTGCAACTTTAGGCGCATGTGATCAGGCACGTCTTGGCCTGCATCGGTAAAGGCCTTACGCATCGCACCCATATGTGGGCCGAAAATGCCGCTACGGTTGTCACTGACCCACTCGCGCGAGGCAAACAACGAATCCATGCTGCCCTGAAATTTAGGCATCACCCAGCGGGCAAACAGTTCATAACTGCGCATCGTTTGCTCGCGCGTAGCCCACTCGTGTGAACGGAACATCACCGCGCCAGCCCCACCGCCTGTGAACTCGAGCAAACGGGCAATACCATTTGCCACAGTCTCGGGCGAACCCACAATCGTCGTTCCTGCTTTCAGGCCGTCGCCCAAGGGATCTTCGCTGCGCATCGGTGGACGACCGAGTGTTTCACTAAAGTAGCTCAGCGTTTCAACCCGCTCACGCGCACGCACGTCACGCATCGCGGTTTCGTCGTCTTCACCCACATGGATGTTGACCACCAGGCGCCAGTCTTCGCGATTCATGGTCTTGCCAAATTTTGCCGCCTGCTCTTCGCCGAGCTTCCATTGCTCGGCAAGCTTTTGCGGGCCGCCCGGTAAGCCAGCACCTAAGGACAACATACCGACGCCATATTTGCCGGCAGTCAATACCCCAGACGGTGTGGTCGAAGTTGCCACGGCGATAGGAAAGCAACCCTTGGTATACGGGGCAAGGTGCAGGCGCGCTTCTTTCAGTTCGAACCAGTCAGTCTTTAACGTGACGGGCTCTTTGCCCTCAAGCAGGCGCATGATGGCGCCTAAAGACTCATCCATCATGGTGCGTTGTTTTTCTGCTTCGATGCCCATCATGTAGGCATCAGACACGAGCGCTCCTGGCCCGCAACCCAGCATCGCACGGCCACGAGTCATATGATCAAGTTGCACAAAGCGCTGCGCGACCAAAAAAGGATGGTGATAAGGCAAGCTGGTGACACCCGAACCCAGCATGATGCGTTTGGTGCGTTGAGCGGCGGCCGCGATGAAGAGCTCAGGCGAGGCAATGATCTCCCAGCCAGCCGAGTGATGCTCACCGATCCAGGCTTCGTCGTAGCCCAAACGGTCGAGCCACTCAATCAGTTCAAGATCGCGCTCTAGCGCCAAGGAGGGGTTATCGCCGAGTTGATGAAACGGGGCTAAAAAGATACCGAAACGCAAACCTGCGTGAGCCATGCTTTGTCTCCTGTCAAAGGTATTATTGACGTTTTTTTAAGTGTACCGGATCAGGCCTCGGCTGGTGCGTCACCGATCCAAGCAATGCGCAATAAATTCGTCGTGCCTGACACGCCAAAGGGCGTGCCCGCAATAATCAGCAGGGCTTCGCCCGGGCGACCAAAACCATTTTTTTCAGCGGCTTGCGTGGCACGTAAGACAATATCTTCTGTGCTTTGCACAACGGCTGCCTGAATCGAATGCACGCCCCACACCAACGACAATCGCCGCGCTGCCGCAGCGTCTGGCGTCATACTTAAAATCGGTGCGCGAGGGCGCTCGTGCGCAACACGTAACGTGGTCGACCCCGAAGACGTATACGCCACTGTGGCAGCAACTGGCAAGGTCTCGGCAACCGTGCGAATGGCCGCTGAAATCGCATCGCGGGCGTCACGGTGACGACGCCGAAACGTCGCATCCATGGTCAAACGCTGAATCGGATCACGCTCTGTGCTTTGCAAAATGCGATCCATCATATTGACCGCCTCGATCGGGTAGGCTCCCGAAGCCGACTCGGCCGATAGCATGACGGCATCGACTCCGTCGTACACGGCGGTCGCCACATCACTGACCTCAGCACGGGTCGGAACTGGCGAGGAAATCATGGATTCAAGCATTTGCGTCGCAACGATCACCGGCTTACCGGCCTCACGACAGACACGCACAATGCGTTTTTGCAGGACAGGCACTTCTTCGGGCGGCAGCTCAACACCTAGGTCACCGCGCGCCACCATCACACCATCACAAGCCGCCACAATGGCCTCTAGAGACTCAATCGCCGAGGGCTTTTCAAGCTTGGCCATGATCCAGGCACGGTCTTGAACCAGCCCCCTGAGTTCGGCAATATCTTCTGGCCGCTGCACAAACGAAAGCGCCACCCAATCCACCCCGATACTCAAACCAAATTTCAAGTCTTCCCGGTCTTTGGCCGTGATCGGCGACAAAGGCAAAATCGCCCCCGGCACATTGACGCCTTTACGATCCGAGATCACCCCGGCATTGATGACTTCAACATTTGCGTGGGTCAGGTCGCACCCCAATACGCGCACCCGCACTTTGCCATCGTCGATCAATAAATCATCGCCAGGCTTGAGCGCTGCAAAAATCTCAGGGTGCAAGAGTGGCACCCGTCCGTTCTCGCCGGGGGTCGGGTCCAAGTCAAACCGTAGTTTTTGACCCGCCACAAGCGACTGCTTACCCCCAACAATCTGACCCACTCTTAACTTTGGGCCTTGTAAATCTAGCAAAATACCCACAGGCCGACCCACATCAGCCTCAATCTGTCGAATCGCGTCGTAGCGTAATTTGTGATCTGCGTGGGTGCCGTGACTGAAGTTCAGACGAAACACATCCACACCCGCATCAAACAAACGTCGAATCATGTCGGGCTCGCTGCT